>NC_008818.1:1200000-1500000 GCF_000015145.1 Hyperthermus butylicus DSM 5456 | reverse complement strand
GGGCGAGGCTAGTAGCTTACATGGCTGCATACACTGCAGCAGCATTATTACTAGGCGTAGACGCCGAGATAGCCCGGATCCTTGCGCCCTAGGAGTAGCCCCGCAGCAGGGCTGGTGGCAGCCGTGGCCCGGTCTGGGCTTCCAGCACTACTCGTAGGCTCTGGACTAGCCTTCCTAGCAGCAAGCATTGCGCTACTCTACGCAAGGCATGTTCTCGCGGGCCTGCTAGCAGCAGCCATAGGCTACTACCTCGTCGCATCAGGCCTAGACGCCTACCGGGAGGAGAAGCGCTAGCCATGCAGGCCTGCATAGCAGGTTTCGACGACGGCTTCTTCGAGAGGGGCTGGAGGAGAACGATAGCAGTCCTGGCGGTCCACTGCTGGAGGGGTAGCAGCCTATGCCCCTGTGGCGCCTACACGGCGATGCTAACCATTGACGGTCTAGACGCTACCGCTAGGGCAGCAGAGTTAGTCGCGAGGGCTATGGAGAGGCATAGGCTGCAGGCGGTACTGCTGGATACGAACATCTATGCAGGCTTCAACATCCTAGACCCCGAAGCGCTCCACAGGGAGACAAGCGTGCCCGTCATAGTTGTGTACTGGTACCCTCCGAACCGGGATGCGGTGAGGAGAGCGCTTGAGCTACACTTTCCCGACTGGAGGACTAGGCTGAAGCTGCTCGAGAAGGTCTGGTCGAAGCTATCCAAGATGCCGTGCCCCAAGGGGGAGCTGCTATTGGCGAGCTACGGCATGGAAACGGGGGAGGCGTGGAGCCTGACGTGCAGCCTTCAGCTACACACGAGGCAGCCTGAGCCATTATTCACAGCACACAAGCTAGCCTCAATGCTCTCAAGGCAGCTGGCGAGCCTCCTCAAGGGGCATGGCAAACAATCCTAATAAACCAGGGCACGTGGGGAGGAGGAATGATGGGGTCTGGGCCGGTAGCTCAGCCTGGCAGAGCGGCGGGCTTTTAACCCGTAGGTCCCGGGTTCAAATCCCGGCCGGCCCGCCACAACACCTCCCCTTCCTCCTTCACGCCAGCCTGGCTAGCACGTCAGCCGCGATTCCGAGGCTTATGACCAGGCCTAGCAGCAGGTTTGTGTTGAAGGCCTCGGGTATCGCGCCGAGGCCCTTCCTGGCGATGAGCAGGTGCTGGTACGCCAGCAAGCCGATAGCAATGATGGCCGAGGCAGCTGCTATGACGCCGAGCCCATAGGCGTGGATGCTCCAGGCTAGGAGGATCGCCGTAGCGCAGTGCATGAGCCTGCTCGCCGCGAATGCGCCCTTTACGCCTAGCCTTGCAGGTATACTGCCCAGCCCCATTTTGCGGTCAAACTCCAGATCCATTATTGCGTAGTATGTGTCGAAGCCTGCAACCCATAGCGTTACAGCAGCCACGAGCAGCCATGGCACAGCGCGGAGAACATCTATTAGCCCAGTGGCCTCCATGCCGGCTGTAGCTACGGCGCCGCCGAACACAACGAGGCCCAGGACTATGCCCAGGTGGATGTGTGGAACCCAGTGCACCCTCTTGGCATGAGGGTAGCTCATGGCTAGGAGCCAGGGCAGCGGGCTGAGAAGCAGCGCGTAGCGGTTGAGCAGCGCAGCCGAGGCATAGTATAGCAGGGAGCCAGCGAAAACTAGGAGCCACGCGTCGCGGATCCTGACAACCCCAATCACCAGCGGCCTGTGCCTCGTACGTGGGTTCAGCTGGTCAATATCGAGATCCGCGATATTGTTATAGGCCATAGCTGCCGTCCTAAGACCAAACACTGCGAGCGCTATGAGCACAACTGTTCTAGCATCGAGGCGTTCCGGGCAGGCTATGAGGGCGCCAGCATAGGCGAACGGTAGGCTGAACAGTGTGTGCTCGATACGGATTAGACGGGCGAGAGCGCGAAGCCTACCAGCTCTGCCGCCAAGCCTACCTGGATCCCAGGCTGCTGGCGCACCCTGAGACCCCACGGCCAGGCCCCCAAGACATGTCACACGAGACGGCCCGCGGGTCTTACTCCTTGCCCAGAATACAAGCCATAGCCTGGAAGGCCTCCAGCCCTCCGGCCCGGGTGCCAGCTTTATATCGCCCCCGAGCAGCGCTACACGGCTCTACAGTAGGGATACCCAAGGCGTACCTCCGCATCTATGGCAGGGTGCGGGGCGTATTCTTCAGAGCAACCATGAGAGACGTAGCAAGGCTATTGATGTGTGCATAAATAGTTTGATTTCATTGTATATTGTGCACGGTCAGAGGAGAATGCAGATTCAACTGATTAACACAAGCTACTCGGTTGATGGCGAGCCCATATTAGAAGACATTAACATAAACATACAAGGTCCAGCATTAGTTCAGGTTATTGGACCGAACGGTGTTGGTAAGACTACCCTTCTAAGAATTATGGCAGGACTCATCAAACCGACTAAGGGAATAGTCAGAGTATGTGGAAGTGAAGCTACTGGCGATCCTAGCATTGCGGGTGAGTGTATTGGCTATGTGCCACAACGTCTCCAATATCTAGGTACAATCCCATGACGGTGTACGATTTCCTTTCATCTAGAGCCCTATTCACGCGCCGTTGGCCTAGACTAAGTGAGGGAAGTGATGTCAAGGAAAAACTCTATGACGTTCTACGCAGGACTGGATTAACGAGAGACGTCCTTGGAAAGAGGCTCTGGGAGCTAAGTGGTGGAGTATTAATGAGAGTATTCATTGCCAGAACCCTACTCTACGATCCTATAATTCTATTATTAGATGAGCCTTTAGCACCCATAGATCCCCATGGCAAGATTGAATTCTCATATCTGCTAGGAGAGATATCAAAGACGAAACTGGTTAATGTAACAAGCCATGATCCCTGTTGCTGGAGAAATACACAGATGTTGTAGTACTACTTAATAAGAATAATATATGCGGTGGGATCACCGGATCAGGTGTTAAGGGCGAGCGTTCCTATCGAAAGTATACGGTGAGGCAATAGTAGAGGTGGAGAAACATATACATATTCTTGACGAGCATGAAGGTGCTAGAAAATGAGGAACCACACTTTGCTTCTCACAATAATACTGATGTCATCATTATCATTAGCGGTTGTGTTAGCATTAGAATACAATCCACTGTGGGTAATTGTAATGGCTTCAAGCGGAGTAGCATTCGGTGCACTTAGTTTGCTGGTTTATTCAAGAAGGCTAATGTACATGGCAGCAGCTTCACCTCACAGTGCATTCTTGGCCGCCGCCCTCTAAATACCATTATCAGTCTTTATAGGCCTCCCGATGAGAGTATGGATGCTAGTTATCGGCCTTGTACTCGTCTACCTAGTCGGATGGTTGACCTATAAGGGCATGGATCCAGATGAGGCGACCAGCTTATTCGTTGGTCTCACTGCAAGTGGCGGGGTGCTGGCTTCATATTATGTCTTGACTAGGTATCCGTACTCATCAAGGATATGGGCCGTTGTTTTTGGAGATCCACTGCTTTCCTCGAGAAGCGACGCGGTAATATCTATGATCGTCGCTATACTTTTCATGTTCTTCGCGTATACGACGACTAGAGAGATAGTATACATAGGAGCCGACATTGAGGATGCAAGGCTCTCCGGACTCAAGGTCTGGCTCTACGATCTCGCATTATATACTAGCATAGGGATTGTAGTCATAGTCATGATCAATACAGTCGGCTTCATATTAGAGCACGTATTAATACTTATACCAGGCCTCATAGCGCACTATGCTTCAAAGGGTGTCTATAGGGCTTTAACACTGAGCATTCTAATAGCGTTATTCTCATTCCTCGCAGGACTCGCATTAGCAATTGGATTTGACCAGAGTTCCTCGGCGATGACGGGGTGCTTACTCGTACTAGAGTTTGGAGTCGTGTATTTCGCGGGGTGGTACAGGTGAAGAGAAGATTTGGAATAAGTATTAATGAGTCTATTGCCAAAATGCTCGAAGTCCTATCCAACCAGACGGGAGTAAATAGAAGTAGGTTAATTGAGGAAGCGATAAAGGGTTACTTAGAGGATCATAGCCACCTACTAGTACCACATGATTGCAAGGGAATATTGGTAGCTCACTGTCCGGCTAGCGGTCAGCTATCTAATATAACGGAGGAGTACAGTGAGGTGATTGTAGCATGGCTACATGCTCACCTAAACGAGGCCTGTATGGAGGCCTTCTTTGCTGAGGGTGAATCACGTAAAATAATGGGCCTTTACTCTGAGATTCTCAAAAGGGGTTGTAAGGGAAGATACATTCCAGTTGGGAATGTACCCCCTTAACTCCAGTGGTATGATAGTGTTAGGGGATGGAGGAGGCCATTGAGGGTCTGGCCGTATGTAGCATTTACTGGCAGTGTGCTATTCGTATGGAGCCTGACTGAGGCTAAGGTATCATTACTGCTAACGGACAGGTATACCGATATTGCCTTATTGGTTGCTATATGGGGTGTTACATGGTTCTTATCCTATAGAATTTCAGTACCATATACTGTCCAAGCATACTCTAGGAAGGGAGACTATTGTATCTACCATTCTCTCGATACTAGCTGTCTCCCTTGTTATGGTCTTCGACTCCATCTGCTATGCGATGATTGCCTATCTACTCTCTACTTCATCCCTAGCCGTAAGTACCTCTACTGTTTGGCTTCTATTCTGCGCGGTGATCCGTCGGGGGATATAGCATCTCTTATTTCGAAGCTACGGGTTTACTCCTGGTATTGCACATGCAATGTTGTCAGTATTGTATACTGTTTTCGATATCCATATCTTAACTATTATATTAATAATTATAATTTTTATGATATTAATAGTTGTGCAGGAGCGGACTCCAATCATACCAGCGATAACTCTCGAAGTAGTCGACAAATTCACAGAAGCATTAATAAACCCTCGTAAAGAGGACAATAGAATCACTATACAAATTATAGCATTATTGATCTCCATGTTGTCAATAGCAAAGCTCGTGTATATGCCAAGTGCCGTGTCGAGTAACATATACATGAGTCTGACACTCTATGCAGGAGCCCTTACACTAGGAGCTATCCTTGGTACACTAATAAGGTCTGGAACAAAATTGTTCATCTCACTACTTATATTGAGCATACTCACATTAATCGTAGACCCCTGGCTCTTCAAATTCACCATAATAGCGACTATGCTCACATTCACAGACATCAACGCCTTCCTCACAACTGCAATAATGCTCCCGTCAAAATACCATTCCTCACATGGAGAATAGCACTATCACTCCTAATCTTTTCGGTATTGATAGCGCTCATTTCAGAATTGTATGGGAGTATAGAGCTCATACTGGGGTTCCTATTAGTGCTTGTTAGTATTTCAGACTCCTCATATTTGGAAAAAGGATAATAGAATGAGAGTGACATAGTGTTGAAATATCATCTAGAGAAAACTCTTATTCTACAAAATGGGTACGGTTAGAAAGAATTTCTTCTTCGAAATTACCACTTCTAAACGAAATTCTTTTATTTGAGCTTGTGTTATGAACTAAAAACAGAACATTGTAATAACTAGTTGATGGGTGAGGTATTGGCCGACCTATTAGGTCAATGGGGTCAATATCCAGCGTTTTCCGACAGGGTCCTATCACTCATAGGTATTGAGGCCCACTGGGCGATTCTACAATACGTCGTCGGCCTCAGCTTCCTATCATTTATAGCATACCTAATATATGCCAAAACCAATGATAAAAAATGGGAGAGACTAGCGTATACATTGTTCAAGGGATTCGTAATAGTATTCGCAGTAGGAGCTGCTACAGGCACGGCAAGCGAGTTCGGCCTTGTCCTACTTTGGCCAAACCTAACAGAAGCAGCTGGTAGATACATATACTTCCCACTGTACGCTGAGGTATTCGCCTTCCTACTAGAAGTCGTATTCATATACTTAACATACTATGGATGGAAGAAATTCGGTAAAAGCGCCATGGTCGTACTGCTATTCCTATCATTCATAGGGCCATGGTACAGTGCTGCAATGATCGTCTCCGTAAACAGCTATATGGTAGCCCCTACTGGCATAGTGCCTGCCTATGATCCCAACACGGGTGCATGGCTATACGATCAAGGTTATCCAAAGATGACTCTTGTCGTACCCAGCAATTTAGTCGAGGCACTAAACGTCACAGCACTACAGGCCGCTGGAATGACTGTCAAGGATACATTGAGCGACGCCGTAGTAGTAGAGATGCCGGTAAAGATAGTTCAACGATTAGTCTATGAGGCTTGGGCAGGCTATACAGTTAAAGACAGCATACTGGCACTGGTTGCAAACAAAGACTACGTTCAGGCCCACCCAGACATCCTAAACGTCCCCGTTAAAGACATCGTGGACAAGATACTTGTCAAAACAATAGAGACTGTCGGAGTAACAACGGTCACCTTCAAGAGCCCGGTCTACCTAGCTTCAATACTACACGTTATAGGGGCGGCATTAACAGTAAGCTCCTTCACAATAATGGCCGCGTATGCAATGAGGATAAAGAGCTATGGCAAATCACCCAAAGAGTACAAAGATTACGTCAATGCTGCCTTCAAGTTTGCAGCTGTATCAGCACTCGTTACAATAGCAATACAGGGCTTCGTATTCGGCCACGAGATGGGTACATCAATAGCCCATTATAACCCAGAGAAATTCGCTGCGATGGAGGCCACCACCGACCAGATAACACCCGTCACGAAAATATTACCAGGCGGCGAGAAATTAGTAGCGCTCCTAGCTTACGGAGATCCCAATGCTCCACTACCCAACTATGATAAGATTCCATCAGATTACTGCTTCTTCCCAGCAACGCTTCAGGAGGACGCAGCGAGAATCGGCTCCTGTAAACCACCACTAATAATACACTACCTATACTATGCCAAGACCGGTCTTGGAATACTCATGGGACTATACGCCCTAGCAATAGTCTTCTACCTATGGAGGACTAAGGATCCGGAAAAAACTCCTAGATGGCTACTGTCGGTAGCACCGCTCTCGATAATAATCATACAGTTCGTCAGCTTCCTAGGATGGGCAGTAAGAGAAATAGGGAGGAAGCCATGGACGATCTATGGAGTAATGACGCCCGATGTAGCCCACACAGTCAACCCGCCAAGCGTCGGTGCCGTGACACTAGTGGCAATATTCTTCCTAGCAATACTAGCAGCACTAGGATACAGCGTCTACAGATTCCTATGGCTACCAGGTAAACCAGAGGAGGTGAAATAACATGTTATGGAGCATATTCTGGCTAGCATTAGTATTCGCGTTCCACATAGTAATGGTTAATCTAGGCATATTCCTAGCACTTTATGTGCCATACCTAAAGAGGAAAGCAGACAATAGTGGCGACGAGGACCTGGATAAAGTAGCCCATAAGCTAATGAAATTCTACGCCGCAACCTATGGGGTAGCCGGTGTATACGCAACAGCATTCACAGTCTTCCTACTAAGCTTCTATCCAGACTTCCTAGGACTAGCAGGACACCTTACACTAATACCATTCGGCCTAGCAATACTCATGATCGTAGTCCACTTCTTCTCTATAACAGGATTCTACTATGGCTGGGACAGGTGGAGTAGAAGAGTGCACTACTTTTTCGGCGCGCTACTCGCTCTATCAGCACTACTAATACCATTCGCCTTCAGAGCAGTATTTGCATTCCTAAACATTCCAGTAGGTCTTGAACTATCAGGGGGCAAACTATCACTCAACGTTGCAAAAGCTCTAACAGGTAACCCAACATACTGGCCACTATACCTCAAATCACTGATAGCAGCAGTAACGGCTGGAGCATTCGCAATAGTTGGAGGACTAGCATACTCATATGTGAAGGCAACAGATGAGGGATACAAGAGGGCCGTAAGCCAGGTAGTGAAGGAGTTAACGCCAATCATTGCAATAGGCCTGGTCTTAATGATTGTGATGGGCCTCTGGTACGCAGTAAGTCTAAGGAACATTCCATACAAGTTCAACAATGTGTTCGCTAGATTAGGCTGGAAAGCAGGAGACGGGACTATAGGTTTTGACGTCAGCTGGCTATTCGTATTAAAGATGATATTTTTCCTAGCACAAATCTACATCATCGCAACAGCGTACAAGCACCTTAGGGCAGGAATCATACCACAATCAAAGGCTACACCACTACTACTAGGCGGACTGATAGCACTATTCACAGTAGCATTAGGAGAACTACTCAACGCCTTCAGCCAATACCCCTACTTCATCGCATGCCTAGGAAGCCCAGCGTCATGCCAAAACATACTGGCCCAAATACCACCAGAACAGATATCGAGGCTGGCCAACATACTAAACCTCGAAACATATAACACCCTAGCTACAGTACAAAGTGTGCAAGTCATAACAGGCCTATTCATGGCCTTCCTAATAGCATCAACATTCTACTTCCTCTACGTAATACTAGTAAAAAGAGAAAAATAACGCTATAAACCCGACCCCCATTTTTTTATATATCTCACTTTATATATATCTCACTCATAACCTCCTACAAGAGTCCTGACAGCACTTAGTGTGAAGAACAATAGCGATACTACATATATTAAATGAAACCACTAAAACAGGAAGAATAATGAGGGGAAAAGGACTAAGCATCTACATAGAAGCAAGAAAGAAAGTACTTTTCGATGCAGGATCAAAATACTACTCCCTAGAATACAACGCCAGTATACTGGGATTAGACCTATCTAAACTAGACTACGCAGTTCTAAGTCACTGGCACAGAGACCACTACGCTGGATTCTCCGCACTAACAAAAATGCAACAAGAACATAACAATCTACGCGCCTCCAGGACCGACAAACAAACTAGAGAGGCTAGGTTTCAATTTCAAAGTAATAGTTATAAATGAGGTCATGAGAATTGACGACATAGTACTAATGCCACCACTCTACGATCCAAAAGAAGACATCTACGAATTAAGCCTTATACTTGAATCAAACAAGGGACCAATACTGATCATAGGTTGCGGTCATCCAGGCACAATAAATATTGTAGAAAAAGCAGCCACAATACTAAGTAAAAACCATATATGATAGTCGGAGGGATCGGCGGTATAACACCGGAAAACATACGAAAACTGGTCTCGATAGTTGAGGGACCTTTATGTGTATCCCACTGTATGAGCGAAGAATTAAGCCAGATACTAAATGAGGTATATATTGATAGATCATGCAAGATATGCCTGGCACAACAATCATGGTTTAAGCCAACGATGGTGTTAGGGTTGAAGATAGCTGTAATCGCGAGAATAGCATACGGTGCGAAAAACGCATTCGGTCCAATAATAGCGTCACTAATCAAGGAGTACGGTAAAAACATACCAATCACCATGGTAGAAGAAACCCGTTAGAAGAAGCCAATGAATGGAAGTCTAAGGGATACCAGCCCGTCATCCTTTATGGAGTATCCTTCCCCCTATACCTAGAACTCCGCTCAGAAATTAGAGAGGTAGCTAGAAAATATCTCGTAATAGTTAGCGGTCCACATGCGGAGGGAGCGTACTGGCATCTCCTCAGGGATGGCGCGTGGGCCGCCGTAATTGGAGACAGGGAGAACGCAATAACTGGTCTAATTGAGAGTATAATGAGGAGGGAGAATCCAGGCAATGTTCCAAACATAGCCTACATGGACGAGAATGGGGTATTTAACGTTACTAGGATCGAGATGATCGATCTCGACGACTATGATCCATATGTTGAGGAGTTCAAATTATACCCACCAATAGAGCTAATGAGGGGATGTAAATCCAGGTGCAAGTTCTGCCAAGTCCCATGGCTATTCAAAGCGAAAGTACAGTACCGTAGTGTAGAGAAGGCAATTGATGTAACCAAGGCCTACATCAGGGCGGGTTATAGGAGGATACGATTCATCCTTCCCATAGGATTCGCCTAAATGAGCTTTAGAGATAAGCCTCAAGATACTCGCAATGTACGACGATGGAGTGATAATCCCGAGGGACCAGCTACTCTTCGACCTGAAGGAGGTGAAGAATGACTTCATAAACGCCGCTAAGGAGGCCATAGGCCTAGCGGTCGAGATAGTCTACCCTGCAGTACCCGGAGCCGTCGAAGCAGCCCTGGCAAAGGCGTTCCTAGAGGCTAAGGCAGTAGCTGGAGAGGCGGGCATCCTACTCCCAGGCCTAGAGGAGGACATAATCGCGTGGGCAGTACAGGAGGAACTAGCAGTCATAGCAGCCCTAGGAGACAAAGCCAAAGAATTGGGCCTGGAGGCAGTAGCCGCGCCAGCGCCAGCCAAGGAGGAGGAAAAGAAAAAAGAAGGAGAAGAGGAGAAGGAGGAAGAGAGAAGTAGACCTCAGCGAGGGTCTTGGAGGACTATTCGGCCTCTAGCCAGCGCGGCACGCTCGGCCCGCTTATCTATTTAATTCCATTCCCAGTTTCTCGATCTTACCAGGTAGCGGTTAGTAGAGGTATTTTCCTTTAAGAAGGGCTTTCAATCTATATTTCTCGATGAGCCTTCTCTGCCTTTCAAGCTCTGCGAGGAAGGGGGATGATTTCCTGTTTAGTCTCCCAGAAACGAAGCCCGACATGTATGAAACTATCCACTTGACGTCGGGTTTCCTAGTCGTTAGGGATCTCCTTGCACTCTTTAGTATTGAGTAGAGAAGTAATCCTCCCGTAGCTCCGTCCATAAACAAACCCCGATTTATAGGGGTTGATGTGTGTCGGCCTCAGCAGTATCATCTTCGCATTCTTTGCAATACCCAATCTCCACCCTCTCGCCAAAGCGCAGAGTTGTATGCAGTGTCAGGAGCTGGCACAGGCCTGTAGCCTCCGCAGTCGTTCCACACCTCTCTCCTCACAGCCATACCAGTATTCGGCACGTGGAATCGGGCCTGGGGTTCGTTCAAGACTACACCGCCGGCTACACCTACACTACCATGCTTAGTCATATATAATAACAATATAGATATAGTTGTTTAACAGTATTGTGTCAGCATCAACTTGGATGAATACGTCCCATTCGAAGTTTAAGCGCCGAGATAGATATAAGAGTCCAGCCCTGACAGTCCTAACCACACCTAGAGATGGATCATATAACCTGTTAGCTTTAAGCTGCAGGAGGTCGATGAAATCGTACTTGTCGGCGTACTTTTTAGCTAGGGAGGCTGCGGAAAGGTGGCCCAGAATAGCTAGGCGGCACAGTGTTGTGGGGTGGGTTAGAAACATGCCTGACGGTAGTGTCGAAGCGGTAGTCGAGGGTCCACGTGAAGCCGTAGAAAAGGTTATCGTGTGGGCCCATCACGGCCCGCCGCTGGCTCGCGTTGACAGGGTTGAGGTTGTATGGGAGGAGCCGCGAGGCGACATGGACGACTTCATAATACGCTACGACCTAGAACCATATACTCCCAAGCCGCTAGGCAAGCGCGAGGGCTAGAACCATGCAGGAGAGCCTATCCATGCTAGCTCACAGGATAGTGGTTGAGGCGGTCCGGCTGGGATTCCCAGTCTACTCCAGGCCCCTCGGCAAAAACAAACTCTACGTATCGACGAGGCTTGGAAGTGGTGTTTTCACGGTCCGCGTACTAGAGAACCCTATTGACGGCTCAAACGCTCTAGCGCTGAGCCTAGATCCAGGCTACGAGGCAGTGATCTTGGCGGAACTCGGGAACGATAAAGTAGCTAAGGCGTATCTGGATAATGTTCCAAAGGCTATAGCTATGCATGCTGGCATCATGTCCAGGTATGAGGCAGATGTATGGGCTCAAAGGCTGCACTTTGCATCCCAGGGGCGGCTCCAGAGGATTGGGATGGGCCTCCTAGAATGGCTTGCAAGCCCCTACATGATTGAAGTAGCGCTTAGAGACAGGGAAACAAGGCTCATAGTGGCTTGGGTTAACTGTCTCACGGGTGGGCTTGTTGATGCTACACAGTGGCAGGCCAGACTTGATCTGCTAGGCCGGGAGGAGGCTAGTAGGATAGCGGGCATAGCTGCTAAAGAAGCAGGTGAGGCGTGTAGAGCTGCTGGTGTCTCCTCCTAGCCTTGCCCAGCTCCTGCATATACGCTGCCAGCTATAGCACGATGACTAGAGCTTGGGTTCGAGTATTTCTCTCTCGATGAGGCTTATGATTATCTTCTTAGCCTCCTCTCTTGGGAGTGATAGCCTTTCAGCTACGATTTCCACGGCCTCCCTTAGTAGTAGCTCGCCCCGCCTCCTCCTCTCAAGTGCTATAGCCTTGTAGGCGTCTAGCTCCCGGCTTGTGAGCGCTCCCGCGTTTAGCGCGATGCTCTGCAGCTCCTCGATGTAGGCTGAGAGCCTCCTTATCGCGTCGAAGGTGTCTGCCTCCCGTGGCTTCTCTGGTACAGCGACGCCGGTCCTGGCTAGGGCTTCGCGGAGAGCCTCAGCCTCGGCTTCTAGTGCCTGTCTTATCCTCTCAGCCTCCCTCTCAACGTCGCTGTAGATGCGGCGGCCACGGTCGATACTGTCTCTCAGCATTACCACGGCGCTCTCCACAAGCTTCAATGCCGCCTCAACGGCTTCTCCTATGCTAGGGCTTACGGAAAGAGCCTCCAGTGCTTTTGCACGCAGGCTCTCAGCCTGGCCTAGCGCGAGCTCTAGGTCCTCAGCTGTTTCTGCTAGCCTGGATGCCAGGCCGTGGCCAGCCCATTTCGCGTCTTCTGAGGCTTTACGTAGGCCTTCAAGCCAGGTCCCTGCTTCTCTCGTTAGGCTGTCGAGCTGCTCCATTAGCTCGAGGAGCTTTCTAGTCCTCTCCTCTAGCTCGACTATGGGCCTCCTGGCCTCCTCTACCCTCTCCCTCGCGGCTCTTAGCAGTTGCAGTGCATCATCTACAGTGAGCTTCTCGGGCGCCTCGAGCCCCCTCAACACTATGGCCTCGGGCCTTGGCGGTTCGACGCCCAGGCTCTTGAGCATCTCTGCCAGTCTCTCAGCCCTCCTCCTAACATCAGCCATCTCCTCGGTAATCCTCCTAGCCTCCTCTACGAGTGCTTCGAGGCTCTGCAGGACCCTGGACGGTAGTGGGCCTAGTCTAACGCCGTCATCACCTATTTCTGCTATGCCTATCTCTCTGAGCTTCTCGGCGAGCAGCCAAAGCTTATAGTTGAAGTGTATTACAGGCCCTAGGCCCTGCACGTAGAATGGTAGCCTCCTACCCGGGTCTCGTGGGCTCTGCCTCCTGGCCTCCTCCCACAGCTCGGCAATCCTTGTGTCTAGCTCTTCCTCGCTAAGCCTGAGCCCTTCAACCTCCTCGAACATCTTTAGTGCCTCTTCAAGCTTGGCGAGCTCCTCGATTTCAAGTGTAACATTCCTACCTAGCAGTCTGGCGAGGGCCTTTTCGCTGCGCTCCCTCAGCTCCCGGGCCTCCTCTATGGCCCTTATCAGCTCGTTACGTAGCCTCCTAGCGGTTTCAGCAGCGGGCTTCACGTGCTTACCGACAACCTCTTCTGCCACGTACTCGGCTACATCGATAACCGTCCGTAGAAGCCTTAGCGCCATCAGCTTCTCTCCAGCCCTAAGCGCCTCGCTCGCCGTGTCGAGGAGCCCCCTCATCTTCTCGATGAATGCCTCCAGGCTGCCTGCACGGTAGCCCCTCGCCTTCGCCGAGACTGTGTAGCCCCAGGCCAGGGCCTCGGGGTCCGAGGCTAGCCTATCGAGTAGAGCCGTAGCCCTCTCTACTAGCCGGGCTATGTCCTCGTCGGAGTCTACTAGCCGGATCCTAGCCCGGTCAGGGTCTATCCTCTTGCCTCCACCCACTACCTCTATGAGGCCGCGGTAGAGCAGGGACTGTAGCAGCATCCTCTTGGTGCCAGGGTTCCTCGCAGCCACCACGAGGAGGCTCCATGCAGCACCAGCAGGGATGCCCTCCTCGCTGCGAGCCCCTGCCTGCTCCAGAGCTGTTAGCACTGCCTTCTCAGCGGGGCTCAGCACGTCGATGCGTACGGTACCATTGTTCTTCTCCACCATCTTGTTGGCGGCTAGTAGTAGCATGTACTTCTCCAGTGTTCCAACCTCGCCCCGCTCGATGTCGGGGCTCAGTAGGCCCCTTGCCGCCTCGCCGCCCCAGCGGTGGATGTGGTACCTCATAACGTACTCGTAGGCTGTCCTCAGCGCCTCCTGTGCGGCGGCCCTGGTTGCGGGCACTGTTAGGAAGTAGCGCAGCGCCCCGCTTAGCTCGGTTGGCTTCTCGACATCGTAGCCAAGCTTGGGGTCGAAGATTATCAGCGGGGTGCCAGCTATACCCTCCTCTAGCGCCTTCTCTAGCCTCTCGCCAGGCCGCAGCTCCCCAGCGAGCTCCCGCAGGAGGCTCTGCAGGCGCAGCGGGTCGAAACCTAGCTCCCTAGCCCTTGACATGTCTCTCGCAGCTGTGCTGGCTTCGCGCAGGGCGCCGTCGAGGCCTCCTGCAGCATCGGCTAGCTTGGCTCCGAGCACTAGCAGCTGAACCTTAGACACCATCGAGGCTATGGGGAGCCTCACAATCTTTATGAAGAGCTTCCTCTCCAGTGCTTCTAGCTGGTCCTCAGCCCTGGGCTCCACGGGGCCATGGTATGCTAGTAGTACTGCGTGGGGCCTCCACCCGCTCATAACTATGCCCATAAGCCTCTTCTCCAGTCTCTCGGCTTCGCTGCTGGTAACCTGGCCTGGCACAGCGTAGACCAGTATCCTTACGTGTGCACCGTGGAGCCTTACCTCACCCCTCGCCAGCCCCTCGCCAGCAGCTGTTAGGGGCTCATTCAGAAGCCCTGTACCAGCGAGTACTGCTGCGAGGCCAGCCACGAGGTGTGAGCGGTTTGCCTCGCTGTATACGCGGCGTAGGAGGTGTAGCCTCTCCACGCGATCGGATATGAAGTCTAGGTAGTGAAGCTCGGGGCTGACGTAGAGTACACGCTGCAGTCTGGGCGATAGCAGGTAGGCCCGTGCGCCACCCGTAGCGGCTAGCTTCGAGAACACATTGTCCCATAGGAGCCCTGCTAGCCTCTCAGCCTCGCTCCGGCTCAGCTCCAGGGGCGCCGTGTCCTGGACTAGCTCGACGCTCTCCTCCCTAGACTCGGGGACTGCCACTACGAGCCTGCCATTAGAGTCCATGTAGACGAGGCTGTCTAGGAGAGCTTCAAGGGGCCTAAAGTCGTCCCTAGGGGCTAGCTGGGGTAGCCTCTTCACAGCCTCCGGCTCCACCGCTCGTAGCAGCTTGAAGGCGTCCTCGACAGCAGCTACAGCCAGCACCTTATGGACCATCCTCGTTACGCCTAGCTCGCGGCGGGGCCAGCCGGACTCCCCGTAGATGTTCAGCTCGGCAATGACATCTCCTACGGAGTCTTCGAGCCCGGTCACCTGGGCTAGCTCCTCGGCCTCCACGAGGCCCCTAACCACGAGTTCGTCGAGGACCCGGCGTGCGGCTGCGGGCTCGAAGCCTGCTAGCTTTGAGCGTGCCTCCCAGCCATCCATGAGCCTCGTATAGGCCTCGGGGTTGAGGGCTGGCAGCTCAGCGCCGCCGACACTCAGTGTGAGGCCCTGCAGGGCCTCGACAAGCTCGGAGGCACCTAGCACTGCTACCCGGTCGCCGCAGCCGCCACGGCCCCTAGCCCAGGACACAAGGTAGCGGAAGGCTGAGACGAGCGCACCCATGTTGCCGAGCGTGCCTGAGACAACAGCGTTAGCCATTGATGGGGACTCCAGGATGGAGTCTAGGCCTGCGCCTAGGCTGTAGCGGGCGAGACTCTCGAGGAACGCGAAGGCCTCGCGGCGTGGGAGGGGCTGTATCCAGATGGTGCGAACCCTCCTCTTCAACCTAGACGCTATGGTGGAGAAGTCCCTCAGCCCCATGAGCCTGCTATAGGCTGGCGGCGTAAGGCTGACGATAAGGTGGAGCGAGCCTGGCATGCAGCCCTCTCCGCTACAGCGGGCAGACACTATCTCAACGTCGCCATTGAGGATCCCCACAAGCCCGGCTACGAGATCGGCTAGCTGCTCCTCGCTAGCCCCCGCCACGAGGTCCTCAAGCTCGTCTATGAATACTACGAGCCTGCCCCCGCCACTGGTCAGCTCTCTGAGCACGTTCTCGACGTAGCTGCGGAGGCTGCCCGCGGCACCTGGCACACCGTACTTCGCCAGTAGCCCGGCCTGCTCGAGGCCGGCAGCGAGGATCGCGGCTAGGAGCCGGTAGGCTGGGCTCTTCTCGGGCCTCCCATCCAGGGAGCGGAGATGCTCCATCACAGTTGCAGCTCTTGCCTCGAGGCTAGCCCAGCCCCTGGACTCCAGCCACGGCCTTATCCTGGCATTGTAGATGCTTGTCTTCCCCTCACCCCACTCAGCAACAAGCATCACTATTACCGGGTCGCTGCTACGCTCCATCTCGTTGAGAGCCTCTTGGACCTGCTGGTACACCCTAACCCTGCTAGGCAGTGGTGGCAGGTACTCGTCGAGCCTGGCTGCGTCGGTCCCAGTGAGGCTCGGCAGCCTCCTCGGTGCCGGCCCGCATCTAGCAGCTACGGGCATAGCGTGGAGCCCCAGCATACTCGTGTGCGGTATCACTCATACAGCGACACCCATGTGGTCCGTGCGGGGTACCAGTGCTACCCGGGTATCATCGGAATAGAATGTAGTCTCTATATGCAACTCCGTCAAGGCCAGCAATGGGTTATAAGGGTGGAACTGGTAATACCAGTTAACGGGGGTGCTGAAATGGTGTTAGGAGGTGTAGAGGTGTACAAGTGGCTGAGGAGCCAGGGCGTGCCAGAGGATCTGGCGAGGCGGGCGCTAAGGCTAGCCCAGAAAGCAACCATGGCGAGGCTCGCCGAGGACGAGGCAGTGGTGCTGGTGCCGAGCCAGAGGCTCCACCAGCAGAACCCGGTGCACAGTGCCACCCACTGGGACCTCCTAGACATAGTTGAGGGGCGGCAGCCACGCCACGTAGACATCAGCGTGGGCAGGCTACCGGAAGACCAGCAAGTCTACACCGTAAAGATCACACGGGAGGATGCAACGTGCCAGTGTCCACTAACGAGGCTCGCCGGTGCGCCGCTATGCGTCCACCGCCTAGCAGCAGCAGTACTACTCTACGAGAGGGGGCGTGCAGACCTTCTAGCATGGCTCCCCGAGGCTGCCAAGAGGTATAGCGAGTGGCTCCTCAGGAAGAGGAAGAGGAGGACAGGGCACCCAGCACGGGCCAAGCCATTACCACTTAATACTCCGTAACAACTCTCGCACGAGCTTCAGAGGGCTCTCCACTTCACGCAGCCTGCGCTGGTAAGCCCCAACGAATCTCTCAGCAAGTTCCTTCGGCACTACATTGCGGTGTAGTTTACGCTTGAACCCCAGATGCTAAGCCTCCGCCAGACCCGCAGCCGGACATCCTTAATGCAGAAGCGTGAAACAGCAGCCAGCACAGCAGCTGCAAGGAGGGCCAGGTGGTAGGCAAGCACAGCCAATAGTTTTAGCACATACCTAGTCCTTGCCACAGCTCCTCAACCTATACCTAGCCGTGACTCCATTCCCCAGCCTCTCCACAACACCCGCCTCGACAAGAGCAGCTAGCCTGGACCGTATGGTTGTGCGGCTTGCAGAGCCCCTAAGAGCCTTGACACGCCGCGTTATCTCCGAGACGCTGAGAGCCTCGCAGCCCGCTAGCGCCTCCAGCACAGCCATAGTTATCGGATCGGGCCGCCCCCAAGCCTCCTAAGCTTGGCCACAAGCCTCTCCGTGGCCCGTACAGCCTCCTCCACAGAGAGCGATAGGGCAGCGGCAAGCCTCACAGCCTCCCCAGCAACACTACTAAACGACGAGAGTAACGCCTCGAGCCTCTCCAGCTGCCTCCTAATCCTCTCCAGCTCCCGCTCAATCCTTTCCAGCCTCTCCTCAACATCAGCCAAGCGCCGAACCCCACGTAGGCAGCAACGAGCCAAAACAGGTCAAAGTGGTGTAAAAAGAGGCCGTTACAAGCAGGAACCCTTAGCGCAGACAGCTGGGTTAATCCTCTTCTTCCTTCTCCTTCTCTTCTTGTTCTTCTGTTGCACTCATTGCCATCAGCATCCTAGCTGCACTAAGCAGCTTCTCCTTCTTCTCCTCATCATCTAGCGTCTCGGCAAGCTTTTCGAGCTGGCGTGCAGCAGCCTCGGGGGAAGAGCCTCCCCCAATAAAGATCTTTGGCCCGGATTTCCCACTGATATCCTTGGCTATGGCGTTTATGATGCTTGATATGTTTGGTATTGCATTCAGTTTCGTCTCGAAATACTTCTCTGTCATCTGCCTCGCCATGTCCTCGGGTAGCCCGCTCTCAATCAGTTTCCTGTATAAGTTGCCCACGTCCTCGCCAAGCTTAGAGCCGTCAAGCAGGTTGGCAATCTCTCATGGAGGCTAGGAGGCCCTCCTTTATCTCCCTAATTATCTGCACAGCCCCCTTCACGGCCTCCCGTATTTCCTCTACCTCTGAGCCCCCATTACCCGTCTGGACATGCTCTTCGGCCATTACACCCCAGACGTTGGCTGCTCTCCAGGTCTATAGTCTGGGGTGTCTAGTCCTAGTAGGTACAGCTCCGTTCCTGTGGCCAGCTCCTGGCCAGAGAGGCTGTCCCGCCACGTAGTCCTAGGCTAGCTGCCTGGCAAGCTCGTCCAGGTACTTCTCGCTCTGCATCAGCGTCTTAGACACGCAGCGCACCCATTTAGCCTCATTGCTGAGCCCCTTGCAGGCCTTAACCTCGACGCACGCCTGGCGGAGCCCCACGCCCTCAACTTCCGTCTCGATGCAGAGCAGCCCCTTCTCTGGGTCGAAGCTGTAACTCTTAACCTCTACACTCCTTCCGAGACGATCGCCTAGAATGTATGATAGCTCGAAAGCCAGATCAACAACCACCAGACCCACCTCCAAAGGCCTACAGCTCCCTAGATTCCCAGGAGTGCGGCAAAAGCTGCCGGTGCCTAGACTCATCCGGGTATTGGCTGGATTAGCTTTTTGCCATATCCTTTCTGGGCCTAGCAGCTGCCTCAGCCATGGCTTCCAGGGCGTTGGTAAGGGTTAGCCCGATGCGTTCGAGGCCTAGTGACTCGAGGATCTCATTGCCCGGCTCGAGGAGGTACACCCTCGTGTGTTTCGAGGCTATGAGAGCTAGGAGTAGTGGTATAGCCTCGGACCCTATACCGTGTACGAGGACAGCGTCGGCGGTTGTTGCCTCGTAGACCGCTTCGGCTAGCAGCTTCTGCCTAGGAGCAGCACCTGACGGCACATAGTCCTCAATGCCCTCACCGCCGCATTGGGGACATCTGGCTGGGCCGTCCACTATGTACCACCAGCGGTAGCCGCAGCTGCTGCACTTCATCCGTCCACGGCTGCCATAAACGTCTAACACTTTTTCGCCGAGAAGCCTGGCAAGCACTCCGTCGTCGCCGAAGTAGATTATCCTCGATATTACCTGATTGCCGGCGAGCTGTGCGAGAAGCCTCACATACCTAGCCCTCTCAGCTGCCCGGTGAAGTTCTGACAGCCCCAGGGAGCCAGGCTCCACGCCGATAAGCTCTGCCAGGGAGCTGGCACCGAGGATTAGCGCGATGCTGCCACCGGCCCCAATAACGTTGAGGAGGGGCTCGGCACGGAGCACGGGCTCGCCACACCCCTGCAGTGCAAGAGGGGGTCGGCCCCAATCGCCCTCCTCACAGCCCTAAGTAGCATTCCAGATGTACTGAGACGGCCTAGTACTGTATAGCTGTAGCCTCCATCTTTGCCTGGCGGAGAACCCGCCTAGCCTCTGTTAGCAGCTTCTCTAGCTGCTCAGCGGCGGCCTCAAGCCTCTCCAGGACCTCCTCCACAAGCTTTACCGTATCCCCGTCCTCCCTGCCAGCGCGCCGAAACACGGGTATGTGGAGCTGCAGCGCCGTCTCCAGAACCGAAACCCAGCGTGACATCATCTCGAGGAGGGCTCGTAGACCCTCCCCCGTAAGCTCGTAGACCTTCCTCACGCGGGCACCGTAGGGCTCAAGCCTTGAGCGTATGAGCCCCTCCTCCTCCAGCCTACGGAGAACAGGGTATACGGTGCCTGGGCTAGCTCTGCCACCATATCTGGCGAATAGGCTCCTAAGTTGCTTGATGAGCTCGTACCCGGTCTTAGGCCCCTCAGCCAGTAGCATGAGCACAAGGTATCTTGTTCCAATCTCTACTGGCCGCTGCATACCTGCCAACTCCACCCTGGGTAAGGGTGCACAGTCTAGCCTTTAACAGCCACCCCTCCCATCCCCCTACGGGGTTTAAGAGCTGTAGGAGCCCGTTGGCGCCCAGCATCCGGCGGCGCGGTAACGCTCTTCTAAAGGGTTCTAGTTAGGGCAGCCCTTACAGACTCGGGTATAAGCGGTAAATGTAATTAGTAGTCCCATGCTACACCTTAGACAAGCGGATGTAGAGCTGAAAGGAGGAGTGCAGGGGAGGGCTGGGGGGCTAAGCTGCCGTGTCTTCTGTAATGCATTCTTTTATAGAGAAGCTGCCCCTTAGGGGCTGTGAGAAGCTACTCGAGAACATATCGCCGCTCGACGTTGTCAGCATGGCTAAGCTGTTACCAATAGCCGGCATATCGGCTAAGAAAGACACCGTGACCGTCACATATGTGTACAATCCTAGGGCTAGGTTTGGCGGTAAGACAAAGACAAAGGTGATTGTTGATCGTACCTCCTCCATGCTTAGGCTCGTTGGTAGGGGTGACCTCTCGTTCGAGGCAAGGTTCTCATGTTATAACGACATACTGACCATATACTTCGTCGTGACCGGTAAGCTTGTAGAGATGATATCCGAGGAGAGGGCCCGCGGGGTATTCAACGAGATTGTAGACCATGTTATGATGAGGGCTAGGGAGCTAGGTGCTTTGCGTGAAGAGGCTATGCAGCAGCCAGCAGCAGAGGTACAGACAGGGGAGGTTGTAGCGCAGCCTGCAGAGGTGCCGGCAGGCTTCGAGGCAGCTGCCGCCCCGGCAGCCGAGGCTGCTGAGCCGGTGGTGGCGGCTGCTGCACAGCCAGCAGCTGTGGCTGCAGAGGCTCGGCAGCATGCCGAGGCTGCCCCTACGGCTCCTGGAGCTGCTTCGGGATTCTCGGTGTCCGAGTGCATGGCTAGGCTGTTAACGGCGGGGCTACCGATAGACGAGGAGCTGTCAGGGAGAATACCGCTGGAGTATAGTCCCAAGCTACCAACTAGCGAGCTTGTTGAGATGGGTGAGGCTCCGCTGGGGAAGCTCGATTTCTCAAGGTATACTGATGGCTACATGGTGAGGCTTGCAGACGAGAGCGTTAGGATTGACAGTGTAAGGCTCGGTGGCAGGGTAGGGCTCTACTTGAGGAGCGGTGGTGGAGAATACCTAGGCACGGAGGCGCTGTGGAGAGCTATACAAGAGTTTTGTGTGGATCCCGAGAAAAAAGTGATATACATCGTTGTAAGGGTCTAGGCTCCAAGTACTCTCTTTGCAAGCTCCATGTAGACCTTCTTAGCCCTAACAAGCTCCTCTATGGGTACGTACTCGTCGGGCTTATGGGCAGCGTCGAGTGCACCTGGGCCATAGGTTACAGCTGGTATGCCGCGGAGCTGGAAGTACCTAGTATCGAGGCCCCCTACGCAGATGGTGCGGAGGGGTTCTATGCCTAGCATGTCGCGTATGGTTGAGGCTACGAGCTCCACAAAGTTGTGGTCAGGCGGTATCCATGTCGCGGGCGCCTTAGCGGTAACCTCTACCTCGACACGGTAGCCCCGGGCGCGCAAAGGCGCAGAGACACGGTCTATGAATTCTCGCAGCTCTTTCTCCACCTCGTCGGGGTTTTCGCCGGGTATTATGCGGCGATCAATGCTAAACCGGTAGTAGCCTGGCACGATGTTCGTCTTCGCCCCGCCTTGCACCTCGCCGCCAAGCGTTACAGTTGGCTTGGCGGCTCTGGGATCATCCATTGGCAGGTCTGTCTTCCTCTCCTCGAGAAGCGGTTTATACTCGTGTATGAGTCGATAGGCTATCTCGACCATTCCCTCGAACGCGTTAAGCCCACTCCAAGGTGTTGAGCCGTGCGCTTGCTTACCGTAGATGTGAACGTTTAGCCAGAGGTTACCCCTGCTACCAATCCATATCCGCTCAGTGGTGCTGGGCTCAGCCACCACAGCATAGTCTGGAAGCGCTATGCCCTCCTCGAGCATGTAGCCTACGCCGGTCTCGCCACCCGTCTCCTCGTCGGGCGTAAAGCTCAGCTCTAGCACACCCTTCCGAGGCCTCCAGCCCTGCTCCACAAGGCTCCGGACAGCAGCAATGATGGCAGCTATGCCGCCCTTCATGTCGCTCGCGCCACGGCCGTAGACCTTCCCGTCGCGTACCACCGGCTTGAACGGGTCGAGGCTCCACCCCTGCCCCGGCGGCACAACATCGTAGTGCCCGTTGAAGTGCAGCACAGGCTGCTCTTCAGCACCCGAGTAGAGACGGGCAACGACTATGAAGCGAGGATAGCCCTGAGCCCAGGGATAATACTTCTCGACAACATCGTCGGGAACCCTCACAATACTAACCTCCAGGCCTAGAGCCTCAAGCTCCTCTCTCAGCAGCGTAGCCATCTCCTGGTAGTTCTCGCCAGGAGGATTGACAGTTGGCACGGAGATCAACTTCTCCAATAACCTAACAACATAGAGCTCCTCGCTACCACCACTAGAGGACATGGGGGCCAACACACCTACGTGGAACAAGCCCCCGGGCAGCGATAAAAAGGAACACCCGGCACCCCACGAGGACCCATGTAACACCGCATACTAGCCGCAGCTCTGGCGCCACGTGGTCACGTATAGCCTCAAAGTGCTTGTCAAGAGTTACTAGGGTCAGCCATGGCTTCATGCCTACACAGCTATTACGAGGCCCACAGCGAGTAGTAGGTGGCCAAATTATTCTCAGCATGGCCCTTCCACGCCAGCCTCACCCAACCACGGGCCTTAGAGGGCTCTAGGAGGGACGAGTCGAGACACTGCTATTGCCGAGCCACAACAGTACGTATATAGTGTTAAGCAGCTACGCCTAGCCCTGGCGCTTCTTCTACGCGCGGAGGCTGTGCGGGTGACACAGTGCTACCACTTGAGGCCGTAGCCGTAATCAGAGCTTTGGCTGGTATGTAGGCGGGCTGATGGTCGTGGATCCTCTACGCGGTTTAAAGGTGTTCTGGCTGCATGACACTACCCCGCCGGGCTTACTGGGTAAACGCTGCCAGAATATGACTCAACGGCGCTGAGAGCCTTGGCTAGGGTAGAGGACTTCGCAAAAGTTTGGAGCCCACAGCCCAAGGAGCCAGGCATCATTGAGAAGATCAAGAACACGATCAACCCGCCGCCGCCGCTTAGGCACAAGCTAGCCATAGCACTATACAAGCTGCGTGTACAGAACAACAAGCTAGAGTACATAATCGCTAAGATGAAGGAGCGCGACCAGGCGCTATTCGAGAAGGTTGTACAGGCACAGATAGAGAAGGACCAGACAAGGGCAGCAATGTACGCTGCCGAGGTAGCGGAGCTCAGGAAGATGATTAAGAGCCTGCTAACAGCCAAGTACGCGATCGAGAGAGTAACACTAAGGCTAGAGACAGTAATGACCATGGGCGACGTACTGGTGGGCCTAGCACCAGTAGTAGGCGTGATCAAGGACCTACGCCGCTACCTAACCAGCCTAGTGCCAGAAATCGGCATCGAGATGGCCGAGATCGGCGAGCTGCTAGAGAGCGTGGTAACCGAGGCAGGCGAGTTCACAAGCTTCATGAGCATGCCATCATACTACAGCGAGGAAGCCAAGAAGATAATGGAGGAGGCTGCTGCAGTAGCAGAGCAGAGGATGAAGGCAGAGTTCCCAGAGCTACCCACTGCCTTCCCGACACCAAGCGGCCAGCAGGACCAGAAGTAACCCCACACTTTCAACAACAGCCGGTGACCCACTCGGCTCTCACGTTTTTGACGGTTGCAACCCCCACGTCTGGGGCCACTTGCTCCTACCCCTTCTCCCACCTCTTCCTCAACCGGTACATTCCAAGCTCTCCCGCAGCCTCTACAAGCCAGCCAGCAAGTATGCCAGCTATCCTCCTAGCAGCCTCCTCCTCAGACACCTCAACACCATAATATTTCTCGAGAGCCTTACGAGCAGCACGAGCATCAATCCTCGACGCGAAGTGGCTAGCTAGCCTCTCAAGCACCTCGTCAAGCCTCGAGACACCCTCCTCCTCGACAAGCCTGCGGAGAACCTCGAAATCCCCACCACTAAGCACTGCCTCCTCGGCACGGCCACCAGCCTCCTGCCAGTACAGGTAGAGCGGCTCATAGTCGCCGACGATCTCGCCAGTAGCAAACATAGGCCTCCTACGGGCTCCCCGCTCTCCCCCACCCCGGCCCAAAGCTACAGCTCCTCCTCCACAATCCCTGGGAGGATATAGTGCTGGACTAGCGTTTATCCACTAGCCCAGAACTAGGCCTAGGCGTCGGTATTGGAAAGAAATGGGGTTGAAGTCTACGGGTTAGTCTGGTTCACCGTGTGTCTCGGCGGTGAGGTATTCGAGGTTTAGCTGTGTATCGGGGTCGAAGAGTAGTATCCTCTCCAGGGGTACTGTTATGTAGAGCTTTTCGCCGGGCTCGGGCTTAACGTCGGGCGGTGCTACTATCTTGACTAGGTTCTCTGCTACGAGTAGCGATACTATGTTCTCCTTGCCGAGAGGCTCTACCACGTAGACCTCTGCCGGGACTGTTAACCCCGAATTTGCTGGCTCGTAGCGCAGCTTAGCGTGCTCTGGCCGGAACACAATTATGACGCGGTCCAGCCCGGCCTCGGAGATAACCCTGACGTGCTCTTCCCGCGGCGTAAACCTGGCTCCGGCGACCTTCACGTAGACGTTGCCGTTGCTTCTCTCAATAACGCCTGGCAGCATGTTTGCTGGGGGTGAGCCTATGAATCCTGCTACGAAGAGGTTGCGCGGCCTATGGTAGACGTCTTCTGGCGACCCTACCTGCTGGATTCTACCGGTATCGATGACGACTATCGTGTCGGCTATGCTTAGCGCTTCTGCCTGGTCGTGGGTGACATGTATAGCTGTTATCCCGAGCTTGCTCTGCAGCTTCTTCAGCTCGGTACGGATGGTGAGTCTGAGCAGTGCGTCCAGGTTGCTCAGCGGCTCGTCAAGCAGGAGCACGTCAGGCTGCTTGACGAGGGCTCTTGCTAGTGCGACGCGCTGCTGCTGTCCACCGCTGAGCTGGCTCGGGTAGCGGTTCAGCAGCTCCTCTATCCGTAGCAGCTTGGCAACCTCGTGGACGCGCTGGTCTATCTCCCGCTCTGGCAGCTTCTTCAGCCGCAGGGGGAACGCGATATTATCGTACACCGTCATGTGGGGGTATAGTGCGTAGTTCTGGAACACGAGCCCAATGTTCCTCTCCTTTGGCGGGAGGTTGGTTACCTCGCGGTCTCCGAAGAATATCCTGCCGCTTGTAGGCTTGTATATGCCAGCGATGAGGTATAGTAGGGTAGTCTTGCCGGAGCCGCTTGGGCCGAGTATAGCAGAGAACCTCCCGTCGGGAAAGGTGAGCGTCACATTATTGACTGCAACCACTCTCCCGAACTTCTTGGTTACACCCTCCAGTCGCACCTCCACCATTACCCTTTCACCCCGCCGCTCATTGCTTCGAGTAGGAGCTTCTGGGTAAGTACGAAGAAGACAATGGTTGGGAGGAGGTAGAGCGTAGCAGCTGCAGCAGCTATGGGGAGGTATGCTGTCTCAATGTTACCTATAACCTCCTCTATGAAGGTTGCGAGGGTCTTGATGCCGCCCGTGTAGAGGAATACGTGGACGTAGATTAGGTCCTCCCAGCCGGCGAGGAAGGCAAATATCGCTAGCGCTGCTATGCCCGGCTTCACGAGCGGGAGAACTATCTGCCACCACACTCTGAACCTTGAGGCTCCATCTATCATTGCGCTCCACTCGATCTCCCAGGGTATCTTGTCGAAGAAGCCCTTCATCAGCCAGATACTCATGGGTATCTCTAGTGCGGCGCGAGCGAATATCGTGTAGGTGAACCGGTAAGCGGTAAGCACATCCCTTGGTATGCCGGAGAGGCTCCACACGTAAATAGCGTATACTGCGATGATTAATGCTACGCCGGGGAAGGCGTGTAGCAGTATCATGAACTCCATTAGTCTGCGGCGGCCCCAAAACCTCATCCGGGAGAACGCATAGCCGGCCATGACACTGGTGAATATCACCACGGCCGTAACGCCTAGCGCCACTATGAACGTATTAGCAATGATTACTAGTAGGTCGCGGGGCGTGTAGAGCTGTGCAGCAGCTGGCTCCAGCTTACCCTGGAAAAGCAGTTTCCAGTTCTCGAGGCTGTATCTAGCCTCGAATATGTCCGGGCCGGAGAGCATTCTGTCCGCAAAGCTTGAGAGTATGAGGAGCAGGTAGAGCGTGATGAGGGGTATGGTGACGAGCAAAACAGCTAGGCCTATGACTAGGGTGAGCCTTCTCCGGGGGATAGTCTCGACATCCTGTATAGTGGTGTGCTCAGCCTCCAGCCTGGCACGGCGCGGTATAAGCCTCGCAGCGAGCCTCCTAACAGTCCCTGCTAGCGTCATTACAGCTCACCCCTCGGCTCACCCATCATCTTGCCATAGCCGAGTATTCTTAGCGCTATGAGGCCGAGCACAGAGCCTATGATTACTAGTATTGTTGCAGCGGCAGCGGCGAGTCCCTGCTCGCTACCCCACTCAGCCTCGAAGGCCTTATTGAAGACGTAGAGGGCCCAGGTGCTCCCCCAGTACTTGTGTACAGCGCCCCACTTAACGAGCAGGAATATGTGGGTATACGTTGTCAGGAGGCTCAGTAGCTGCCAGACAGTAACGTAGATGAGGTGCCAGCGTAGCTGCGGGATGAGTATGTGGCGGACGAGCTGCCAAGTGGAGGCTCCGTCTATGCGGGCGGCGATTATGTGCTCTCGGGGGATGCTGCGGAGCGCGCTGTAGAACACGACCATGCCGAAGCTAACGCCTACAAGAGCGTTAACTATGACGAGTATGGTCCAGGCGCTGTAGGGGAGTAGGTTGGGATCATTACCCCAGTTGACTGGCTGGTCTATAATGCCGAGCCTCATCAATAGGTTGTTGAGTGTGCCACTCGCATCTCCGAGGAAGAAGTAGTACCACATGAGCGAGTAGACTGCGACAGGTGTCATGCGGGGGAGTATCCAGAGCACACGGGTTGGAAGCGAGACAGCCTCCTCCATGAGGAATGTTGCGAGGGCCAGGGCGAGCCCGCCAAGTACATTGATAAGCAAGGTAACGGGTACGAAGAACAGTGTCGTCTTAACAACCATGCCAAAGTCGGGGTCGTAGCGTATCATGTGTATAAGACGCTCATAGTTGTATGTTGTGACTTCTCCAAGGTACTTCTGGATGTTCCAGTTCTTGAGTGGGGTAAAGCTGATGTATATCGAGAGGAAGAGGGGTACAACGTAGAATATGGCTATAAGCGTTAGGGCGGGTATGAGGAAAAACAATGCAGGGTTTACGCGGGGTTTGGGGAGGGCCAAGGCTTTTTTCACCTCTTTATGGGAATGTCCAGCCTTCTGGTATCTCGCCCCGTATCTCGACGCTCTTTGCTAGCTCTGGGTCAGCCTCGATCTTCTGTATGATGTAGTTGACGGCGTCCTTGGGCTCCATCTCGCCCATTAACACCTTGTTGACTGCGTCAGCGAATATGTCGGCTAGTGCTGGGTACCTTGGGTGTATCGGTGTTAGCTTGGTGTACTCTAGCATCTTGCTGGCATCGGCTAGGAACTCTACGTTAATATCGTTGACCGTCTTCTCGACTATGTCCTTTATGGCGTTCTTAACCTCGTCGCTTAGCTGTACCTCTAGCTTGGCTAGCTTCTCAACCCATGCCTTATCGTTGATTAGCTCGGCGGCGCTCTTGGTTACTGGTAGGTGTGCGCTGATGATGCTGTGTATTGCTACCAGGTCTGGGTCGCTAGCCTTGACCACTAGGAGGAATGCTAGCATGTGGTAGGCCTCCTTGAGCTCGTCGTACTTCGGGTTGTCCTTGCCAGCATTGCTAGCTATGTACCACACGAATGGCTGGCTTAGCGTTACTGGCTTCTGGCCGGGCTCACCTGCCGGGAATAGCGTGTAGTAGAAGTAGTTCTTGACCTCCTCGGCTGTTAGTGGCCTCTTCTCGCCGGTCTGCGGGTCGGTGTGGTATGGCTTGGTCTGCCACTCTGTCCAGTGCCAGGTGCCGCCAATCCAGGCTAGCGTCTTGCCGTCGACGACTGTTGGGTGTATCTGCTTTGCCCAGTCCCAGCTCATCATGTCCTTTGGTATGAGGCCGTCACGGGCCATCTTCCACTCTACGTACAGCCACTTGTAGACAGCGGGCACGTCTAGGACTAGCTTGTTGGTGTTGGGGTCGTATAGTGTGCCGCCGAAGGCGAATATGAACTGTATTAGGTCTGGGTGGGCGCTTCCCTTCCTGTGCAGTACGCCCCACTCGCTGCAGCCGTTCTCGACTGCTAGCTTGGCGTAGCGGTAGACGTCCTTCCAGGTTACCTCGCCCTTCTCAACCTTCTCGTAGAGGTTTACGAGGATGTCCTCACCGGTCTTCTCCTTGATGCATGCCGCTACGTCTGTCCTCCAGTAGAGTGGCCTAGCCTCTGTGTCCTGTGGTATGGCGTAGTACTTGCCATTGTACTTGACGGCCTCTAGTAGGCTTGAGTAGAAGTCGCTTATGAAGTCCTTGTAGGCTTCAACGTATGGTGTTATGTCGAGTATGTAGCCTTCCTCAGCAAACCTTGCCAGGTGCTTGTAGCTGTTAGCCATTATGTCGGCATTGGCCGCGCTCTGGAACGCGGTGGCGAACTTCTCTGCTAGCTGGTCGCCGCCGCCACGCTTGAAGTCCTGCTCGATAATGATCTTGAAGTCTATGCCCTTCTCCTCTAGTATCTTGTTGAGCCTATAGGCAGCCTCGACGATTGCCAGGGTTCTAAGGACGCTGTTGGGGTCACCGGCGCCCCAGACGGTGAACTTAACTTCCTTGACGCCGTTTGCTATCAGGTAGTTTGCAATGTTAACAATGTCCTCCTCTATGTTGCCGGTTAGCTGTGGTAGCTGGGGCTTGGTCTCCGTAGGCTTTTCTTCTGTTGGTGTTGTTGTTGGTTGTTCTGTTGGCTGTTCGGTTGGTGCTGCAGGCTTCTCCTCAGGCTTGGAGGCAAAGTAGACCGCAATACCAGCAACAATAACAACAAGCACAACAATACCAGCTATTAAAGCCGCACGACTCGCCACAACTCCCACCCTTAGAAGCTCTAGCTTGGCGGTCGTATCCGTAGTATAGTCCACACAATATAGTAGCGTAAGCTGAAATTTAAACATTATCGCGCAGGTTAAAAGCTAAGCGGTAGTTTATGTAATCGTTCGGAATCTCTACAACGAGCGCCGTGGGGGTTTTAGTGGGCTCTCATGGTGCAGCGTCAGCCCGTAGCAACATGTAGAGCTATACAGAGGCAAGCCTGTTCTCTACGCTGTGTTGGAGGGGGCTGGGTTGCCGCGGCCGGAGGACCTTGTAAGGCTTGCTGGCTTGGGGAGGTTTCAGGTTATGGCGCTGCTGCAGGCTGCTCGGTACTACCAGCTGCGGGGAGATCTTGAGAAGGCTAAGAGCTGGGGCCTCAACCGCGCCATATTCTACGCATGGGCTAAGCACTATGGGCCTAGGTACCGGGCCTACAGTGTGACGCTGGAAGAGCTGCTGCGGAGGAGTCGCGAGAGGAGGCCTGGCTCAAAGTGTCCAGAGGGCATGGTTGAGGTTTTGGGAGAGTGCGTCCAGGTGAGCCCTCGCGGCTGGTTCGTGATTGGTGGACAGGAGCAGACACCACGCGATTTCGACCGGGAGGTGGTGCTGAAGGTTAGGAAGCTACTGCCATGGGATAGGGTATGGAGGGGGGCTCTCGAGTATGTCTCCCTGTTCCCCGAATGGGTTCTCCGTGATCCCCAGAAGTTCTTCAAGCTCGTCTATGAGCCGGTGAGGGACACCTTCTTCATAATGCTGTTGAAGGGTGAGAAGCCCCGGCCGCCAAAGAGCATACTTGAGAGGCTTGAGGCGCTGGAGAAAGCCTCCAGGAGGGAGGGGAGGCAGCTGGGGCTAGACAAGTTCATGTCTCATGGCTAACCCTCCCCTACGAGCTTCTCGGCAGCCAGCATCCTTGCTAGCCTTACAACATTGACGACATCTATTCCGGCGGGGCAATAGATTAGGCAAGCGCCGCAGAGCGTGCAGGTGTAGAGGGAGGCTACTAGCTCCCTTGTGGGCTCTATCTTATCCTCGGCGAGGAGCCTCGCGAGTAGCACGCGGCCCCTTGGCCCGTAGCCCCGATGGGATCCCAAGGGTAGTGTTGGGCAGGCCTGTTCGCAGAACCCGCAGTACGCGCATCTACCAGCCTCGCTGGCTAGCCGCTCCCTAGCATCCATATCAGCCGCCTCCACTGCCTAGAAGAGCTTGCCGGGGTTGAGCACGTTGTGGGGGTCGAATAGCCTCTTTATCGCCTTCATGAGTTCGAGGGCTTTTAGCGAGCCAAGCCTCTCAAGCTCAATCCTCAACCCCTCCCTCTTCAGCATCCCCACCCCGTGCTCGGCGCTAACGCTTCCGCCCAGCTTCACGGCTAGCTTCATAACCTCTGTAAACCATGCATGGACCCGGCTTGCCGCTCCCGGATCTCCGGGGTCGAAGCCTACGGCGGGGTGCAGGTTTCCATCACCTATATGGCCTCCGAGCACCATGGGGAGTCCGTAGTCCTCAGTTAGCTGATTCAGCATTTCCACGGCCTCCACGAGCCTTGATGGGGGCACCACAATATCCTCTATGAACACCTGCACCCTTGGTGCACCCCAATAGCGCCGCGAGTACTCGAGCTGTGCGGGGAGGAGCCTGCGGCGTAGCGCTAGCAACCCCTTCTCCTCAGCCTCCCCTAGGTCCCCTGCAACCCGGATACCGTGAGCCCCGTGGGACTCGAACACCTTTACCAGCTGGGCCTGGATACGCTCCACAGCCTCCCGGTTAGCCTCCACGCTAACCAGCAGCATGTGGCCCTCCACGTTCTCGAAGCCGGGGAGTCCACGCCTAGCTATCGATACTGTTCTAGCGTCGAGAAACTCGGCTAGGAGCGGTTGTACACCAGCGCTACGCAGCTCGAGAAAGGCATCAACAAGGTCCCCCAGGTTGTCGAAGAACCCTAGTACTGTGGGTGCAGCTTCGGGCAGCGGTGTTATCCGGAGCACAGCCCTCGTTACAAGTGCAAGAGTACCCTCACTACCCACGATAAGCCTTACCAGGTCGTAGCCCTGTCGGCACTTCACGGTCCGGCAGCCAATAGTCATCCTCGTACCGTTCTCGTCGGCGAGCACTATCTCGAGCTGGTTAACCCAGTCCCTCATCGTGCCATACTTTGCCCCCTTCATGCCGCCAGCGCCGCTGTTAATGGCGCCTCCCACCGTTGCTACAGCCTGGCTAGCCGGGTCCACGGGGAACATGTGCTGGTACCGGGCGAGCTCGAGGTTAAGCTCGGCTATCCTCACACCCGGCTCGACAACAGCCACTGAGTCAAGCACGCTAACCTCAAGGATACGGTTCATCCTCTCAAAGCTAACTATCACACCATTCTCCGGCACGGCAGAGCCGGAGAGGCTCGTAGTGCTACCCTGCGGGTAGAGCGGCACCATCCTACGATAGGCCCATGCTGCAAGCCTAGAGACATCCTCGGCGGTCTCCGGAAAGACTACAGCGAGTCCAAAACCCTCGAGGCCGCTGGGCTCGCGCGAGTAGAGTGCCACCACTGCTGGATCGTCGTAGACCTTGCCCCTGCCAAGGATGGATTCAAGCTCCTGCACGATACCCGTAACCCGGTGCACCCCCACAGAGTCCCTACCCACGGGCTCCTATAAGGCCGGGGCTATGCCTCTTCCTGCTCCATGCCTCCTCTCCCTTCCAGGGCTTCGAGTATCCTCAAGAGCTTCTCAATGGCCTCCCTCGGTGTGCGAGCTAGGATGCGTATCATGGCCTCCTTTCCCACATCCCCTGTATCATAGACTACATCTGGCGTAGCACCGGCAACAGCGAAGGCTCTCTCCACTAGCCACCTCATACTGGCGCCCTCAACTCTGCGCACCTCCTCCGGCTCAGCTCGGCGATCAACATAGACGACCCGCAAGCCGGTTCGCCTAGCAGCCTCTATCAGCTCGGGGGCGTAGCGAATGTTTAGTGCAGCCCTTAGCGAGGGGTCGCGCTCCATTGCTGCTAGGACCAGGCGGGCCATGTGGCTGGAAGCACCCATCCTCACTGGACCAACGGGCTTCAATGTATCGCCGTACCTCACGATCCTCCCCATGACACCTGCGACGTCCCCGATGCTCCGGGCGAGGCGAGGCTCGATAGCATAGGCGATGTTCATGCCTACCTCGGGAGCGTAGCGGGCTACCCGGCTAGCATTCTCGAGGAGGAGTCTAAGAGCATCCTCGACGGCGGCTATGGCTCGGTACCTCTCAGCATCCCTCTCAAGCCCAGCTAGAGGGTTTACGGGACAATCGCCGCGACCAACACGGAACCCGTACTCTATAGCCTCCTCGACTAGCTTTCGAGCCCTCACAACGGCTTCGACCAGGTCCAAGCCCTTTGCAAGCCCAGCAGCTAACGCGGCAGTGAAGGTGCAGCCAGTGCCGTGGCTGCAGCCGCTTCTCCTTTCGCCCCTAAACTCCCAGAAAACATCCTCGTAGTAGAGCACGTCAACAGGCTCGCCGGGCAAGTGTCCCCCCTTGATTAGGGCGGCCCTAGCACCATAGTCCTCCACGAGTATCCTGGCAGCCCTCTTCGCATCCTCGATACTGCGTATACGTGTACCCGTAATCCTCTCGGCCTCAGGCACGTTCGGGGCAACGAGGCTAGCCAGTGGAAATAGCTCCTCCACAATAGCCTTGAATGCATCATCACTGTTAAGTAGCTGGCCCGCCGAAGCACGATACACAGGGTCCACGACAAGGGCGATGTCTCGCCCGCGGAGGAGCCTAGCTATAGCTTCAACATTCTCGCGGGAGCCCAGCACCCCGGTCTTAACAGCCCCAACACGATAGTCCTCGAGCACGGCCTGCAACTGCTCCTCTACAAGCCAGCTGGGCAGCACATGGACACGGCGAACACCACGGGTATCCTGTACAGTGACAACGGCAACAACTACAGCCCCATGAACACCCATGGCTGCGAAAGCCTTCAAGTCGGCAGCAATGCCTGCACCACCACTAGGATCAACACCAGCAACAGTAACTGCAACCGGGTAGATGACTTGAACTCCATGGTTGTCCACGAGGAGAACACCCCCGCTAACCAATATGCATAATTAACCTAATTAGCTTAGGCCTAGGTGGCGAACGGGGTACTAACCAAGTGTATATGCCTTAAATAACGTGATAGCACACCTTGCCATGAACAGAACACTTAGAGCTGCAACAAAACCAGATTATGGTATGGCTAGGCCGTGGCAACACCTAAGAAGGTTCCTCCTATACGTCCTCATGATTACAAGGTTCACCTACCACGCTAGGCTGGCTGCTAAGGCATGGAGTTTGATGGTCTAGGCATGGGCTGCGGGCGAGAAGACCCCGGCTCCGCATCATCCCGAGCGGGCCGTCTTACGCAGCGGCCCTGCTCCGCGGAGCCAGGGTGTACTTTGGGCTGCGTGGGGTATATGGCTGCTACTCGTGGACTGGTGTTCTCTTGGAGGCATGGCTTCCTATGGTTGGACTTGTGGAGGATATTCGCCGGGCTGCGGAGCTGCTTGTACAGTATCGGCCCTTCATAGCGTTCACCGGGGCTGGCATATCGGCTGAGAGTGGTGTGCCGACCTTCAGGGGGCGTGGTGGGCTATGGGAGAGGTTCAGGCCGGAAGAGCTTGCTACGCCGGAGGCGTTTGAGAGGAACCCCCGGCTTGTCTGGGAATGGTACAGGTGGAGGATGGAGATAATCTACAAGGCCAGGCCGAATCCCGCGCACTACGCGCTAGTTGAGCTTGAGAGGCTCGGGCTCATAAGATGCGTGGTGACGCAGAACGTTGACGGTCTGCACCAGCGTGCTGGGCAGCACTGTGTTGTAGAACTCCACGGGAATATTTGGCGGGCCAGGTGCATGCGCTGCAGTTACAAGCTGGTATTCAGGGAGCCCCCAAGAGAGGTCCCGCCACGCTGTCCGCGCTGTGGCGGCCTCCTGCGCCCCGACGTGGTCTGGTTTGGAGAGCCTCTACCCGAGGAGGCTTGGAGAACAGCGGTCGAGCTTGCAGAGTCTAGCCAGGGCATTCTCGTGGTTGGAACCAGCGGTGTCGTTATGCCTGCAGGCTATATCCCGCACATCGTGAAACAGCATGGCGGCTACGTGGTCGAAGTCAACATAGAGGAGTCAGCGGTAACCCCCATAGCTGATGTATTCCTAAAAGGTAGGGCGGGTGAGGTGCTGCCAAGACTCGTTGAGGAAGCTAGAAAGCTGCTGGCCCACGGTTAGCCCTGCGTGGAGGGTTTGCTAGTCCATGCTGGTGACTGGTAGGTACAACGGCTTCTCGCTCCCATCCTCGAATACGAGTACCAGTGTTATGTACTCGGACCGGTAGATCTTTACAGTAGCCCTGGCTTCGCCCTCTATGAGGGTAAAGGTCAACAGCCCTTGGGCCATGCTGGCTTCTCGCCACAAGCTGCAGACACCATGAATGGTATGTTGAGGGTTTCCCGTGGCCACCCCAGATCACTTAGCTGGACTATATAGCCGGCTGTAGCGCCTTTTTCATCGATGTAGGTTACCTTCAGATAGCCCTCACCCTGGAGGGTTATACTGGCATAATACGCTCCTTCCCTTCCAGTGACCTCTGAAATGTTCACTTTTATCGTTGGCATTGAGCTGTTAAGCGTGTATTCGTACTCTGCTAGCTTTACTACCGACGGTCTATACTCTACAATCTTTTCCGGTAACTCAACACGCATACTAGTCTCAAAGCGGGTACCAGTAGTCTCATTGTACGCTACCAATAGTAGGTCGACACTGGTTTAGTACTCCCCATCCCGTACAGTTCCCGGTGCAACACCAAAGTATATAATGCCGCCAACACTCACAGCCCGGACGAGTTGTGGGAGATTGAAGGTTATGTTCTCCTCACCAAGAATTATGCGGATCTCCTGAACAGCCTTGAGGTCCAGCCCGTTACACTGGAAGCTGCAGTAATACTAAACCGTAGTGTTTAAAACTACACTCTCCATAGTAGTGTATGCCGGCATGAGTAAAGCTACCGGTCTGGCTAGCCTGCAGGACGCAGTTCTCAGTGTTGGCGTCGCTGTCTCCTCCTGTACCTCCATAGTGTAGCTGGGATGGAACCAGTAGGAGGGCAACAGTGACCAGCACAGCTGCAACTAGGGGCAAGAGGAACCTGCGTGAGCTAGAAGCAGCATGGCTTTCCAAGGGTAATCCCTCGGTGTGCACTATAGGCCATTCTATCCTGAGTACCTATATGAGGAGTATTTTAGCTAGGCTTTGGCGTGCATGCTGCTTAGTTCTGGCTAAGAGGGAGGGGCCTATCAATCTCAATAGCTTTCAATTGCTGGTGGTTGCGGTTTCGTGGTAGCTAGCTACTTCAGCAATAGAGGAGGAGCCCACTAGTAAGTGGGGCTTGAAGGCTTTAGCTGTGATGGCTCATGGGATCGAGGCTCTGGCTTGTATAGCATTAGGGCTTTAGGGCTATTGTCATAGCTATGGTTGGGCTCAGGGAGAAGCTGTTACAGCCTCCATGCTTTAGGATGATTCTCTCAGCCTTGCAGCATAGTCTACACCGAGCCAGTAAGCCTTGACGGAAGTTTCACCGCGGCGGCCCCGCAGAACGTTGATGATAGCTTTCTCCACGGCGCTGTGTGGTAGTAGGCCTGCAAGCTTGTTGAGCACACCAAGCAGCACCATATTTGCCGCCCGGGGGTTCCCTGTTCTCAGAGCCAGCTCCCGGGCCGGCACAACTACGAGCCTCGCATCAGCCTCTCTCAGTGCTGCCAGCAGCTCCCCCCTGGATGGGTGGGGGGTCTGGTCGAGGCTAGCACTCACCGGCGGCTTCACAGTATCGGCTGCCACTAGTAGGCCGCTCCTCCGGAGCATGTGCAGGTTCCTAACGGCCTCCGTCAGCTCCAGGGCGACCATGCAGTCTGCCTCGCCCGGTGGGAAGGTCGGCGCGTAAACCCTCTCACCGATCCGCACGTAGCTGACTACCGAGCCGAACCTCTGGGACATACCTAGCGTCTCGCCAGTTCTCACGCTAAGCCCCGCGTAGACAGCAGCTGCTGCTAGAACCCTGGACAGCGTAAGTCCCCCCTGCCCCCCGACAGAGGCTATGAGAATGTTTACCTTCCAGGCCATGGCGGGCTCACCTCCTACCGGCTGGCTTCTCGACTATGGCGCCGTAGGGGCAGAAACGGGCACAGAGCCCACAGCCAGTACAATCCTCCTCCACTATCCCCACCTTGCCGTCCTCGGTAACGTAGAGTGCGGGGCACCCCGTAACCTTCACACAAGCCATACAGCTGGTACACTTCTCCGGCACCACAGTGTAGACCTTCTCTACGCCCTTCAGCCTAGCCTCGAGCAGTGCACATGGATGCTTTGCTATGATTACGTTTACCCCGGGCTTCCTCAGAAACTCCGCGACAACCCTAGCCATCCCGTCAACATCATATGGATCCACAACTGCAAGGTTATCGACACCTATAGCCTTGACTATGTCTACCAGGTTCACGGGCCTGGCTGGCCTGCCGGTCTCGGTCCTGGTCCAGGCCGGTGTTGACTGGTGCCCCGTCATAGCTACGACGTCGTTATCCAGTATCACCACGAGCATGTCTACCCTCTTGTGGACAGCCTCTATCAGCGGCTGTATCCCCGCATGGAAGAATGTCGAGTCGCCAATGGTTGCAACCACAGGTTTCGGGTACCCGGACAGCTTGAGACCCATAGCCATAGATATGCTCGCACCCATGCTGTGCTCGGTCCATATAGCGTTTAGTGGTGGATACACACTCAGCGCGTAGCAGCCAATATCGCCGAAGATTGGCACCTCGTCGACCCGGTAGCCGGCCCTCCGGATGCCGAGGATTATTGCGAGATAGCTGGAGCGGTGGGGGCAGCCCGGACACAGCGGCGGAGGCCTCGGCGGAGCCTCCCTCCTCGGCGACGCGGACTCCACCGCTGGGGGCTCAGCATCCAGCAGCTTGGCGAGGGCTGCTAGCACCTTAGCAGTATCCAGCTCGCCCTCGAGGGGCAATAAGCCCTCATCCTTGCCGAGAACCTCAATCCTCAGCCCCTCGTCGAACGCAACCCTCTTAACCACGTGCTCCACGTAGGGGTCAAGCTCCTCCACCACAAGCACCCTGCGGCACTGCGACAGCTGGCTTGATAGCAGCTTGCGAGGCGCCGGGTAGAGGAGGCCAAGCTTCACAATCCTAACCCTCTCCAGGGCGCCGAGCCTCTCCAGGGCCTCCACAACGTAGTTGTACGCGGCCCCCTCAGTTACGATGCAGAGCTCAGCGTTCTCGCCCCCCTCCACCATGTTCAGCCCAAGCTTCTCTGCAGCATCCTCAGTCTGTGCCAGCGTCCTGTTTAGCCACCGGTGCCTCTCAAGATTCCAGGCCATGCCTGCTCTCACGAAGCGCTCTGGCTGCCTAACAAACCGCTTGAACCTTACTGGCTCCCGAGTGGGTCCCGTAACAACGTCCCCAACGGCATGGTTTACCCTAGTGGTAGTGCGGAGGAGCACTGGTAGGCCGAGTATCTCGCTCAGCTCGAACCCCTTAACAGTAAAGTCCTTCGCCTCCTGCGGCGTGGAGGGGGTTATCATTGGCAGTTTTGCCAGCTCCGCGAACCACCGGTTATCCTGCTCGGTCTGCGTCGTATGTGGCCCGGGGTCGTCAGCTATGAGGACTACTAGGCCTCCGTCAACGCCTCCGTAGGCTGCTGATATCATCGGGTCTGCAGCGACGTTCGCACCAGGCGCCTTCATCGTGGCCATAGCTCTTGCGCCGCCTATGGCGGCGCCATAGGCTATCTCGAATGCCACCCTCTCATTCACAGCCCACTCCACGTAGATGTCAAGCCCATCGCCGAGCTTCTGCAGGGTCTCAATAACTTCGGAGGAAGGGGTACCCGGGTACCCCGTCACGACCGAGGCTCCAGCCTCAACCACGCCCCGTGCAATGGCCTCGTTGCCCATGAGCGCGTAGCGACAGCCCGCCGGTGCCTTCAAAGGATTCTCAGGGCAGGCCAAGCCATGCAATACTTGCGTCACCCTCGTGGCAGGGAGGGGCTAGCCTATAGGCCAGTCCAACCATCTCCAATAGCTCTGGGCTAGGGCTAATGAGTAGTACCCCTCCTGGCGGACCTACAGGGAGCTGTCTCGAGGCCCTCGCGGAGGCTGTCTGTGGCTCGGAGTGCGCTACGGGGCTCGCGTGTACAGCGTTGAGGCGCGCAGTAGGAGCCTACGGTGCCGGGGACGTCTTCTGCCTCTACTCCAGATTAAGGCTAGCCTTCGAAGCGGCGGTGCAATACGCGTACTACTGGCTTCAGGGTCTCGAATGGGAAAAGGCGCTAGCAAGGATTCGGCACAGGAGCAGGTTTGCAGCAAGCTTCACGGCAACGATGATAAAGGAGCTGAGGGGCGTGCATGGCTCCCGGAAGAGGTGGCTCCTCCACATCTACCTCTCCCTCGGGGCCTGGCTGCACCCGAGCATAGAGCTCCACGAGGCTAACGGCGAGCCGCTCCTCGACGAGGAGCTTGTCGGCGAGGTGTTGGACGCTATTGCCTACACCTTGCTCGTCGCGGGCTGTAGCCTCCCAGGGCTCGAGGACAAAACGATGGGGTGCGGGTTTGAGAAGACTGGCAGGCTCTTGGCCAGGAGGAGTGGGAGTGTTAAGGGAAACGTTTAGGCTACATCCTTTAGCCTCTCCATGGGGCACCGGGGCTGCCGGGGGTGGCCGAGCGTGAGCCGCGGGGCGTACATTGCCGTAGCCGTGGTAGTGGTAGCTGCCGCACTTGTTGCAGCTGTCCTCGTCTCCTGGGGTGGTGGTGGAACACAGCTCAGCCAGCCTGGTCAGGCAAGTACAGCTGCGGAGCAGCACTGCGCAGCGGTTGAAACGGTTCGTATTGGCACGCTGCGCGGCGGGGTATCAACGCTAGACGTTATCGAGACCTTGGGACTGGATGAGAAGCACTGCCTTCAGATTGAAACACTATACTTCGCCAAGACTCTAGATCTCGCAAACGCGCTCGCGCGCGGAGACATAGATGTGGCTGTTATACCTGCAGAGTTTGTGGCCAAGCTCCGGGAGCAGGGCACAGATGCAGTGATAATAGCCGTTGACTTCTACCAGAACCAGGCTATAGTCGTGCGGCCTGGCGTAGAGGCAGAGACCATAGAGAACCTGGAGGGTGCTCGGCTAGGCGTGTTTAAGCCAACCGGTACCTACGCGATATTCAGGGCCTACATGAAGGCTATCTACGGTATCGACGTTGAGGAGTACTTTACACTCGTGGACGCCCCGCCGCCACAGCTTGTGCAGGCCTTCGAGAGGGGTGACGTTGACGCTGTTGTTCTCTGGGAGCCCCTGGTCTCGAAGCTTGTGGTGGAGTATGGTGGCAGGATACTCGTAAGCTACGAGCAGCTCTGGAGGGAGTGGCCGGGCCACGTCGGCGACCAGGGCGTAATGATTGTCTATGCTGCCCGAGGTAGCTGGGCACGCGAAAACCCAGAACTCGTCGAAGCCCTCCAGGCTGCAAGGAGCGAGGCTGCACACGCCTGGAACAACAATATGAGCCTAGCCGTGGACATTCTCGCTAAGGGCTATGGACTGAGCCGGGAGGCTGCAGAGTATTGCTGGCAGAGACTGAAGATGGAGGAGTCGGAGGCGCTGTCAAAGCCTATGGTGGAGAACATACTGGCGGTATGGGAGCTGGCCAGACGGGGAGGATACATATCCTCAAGCCCCGACCAGCTGGCAGAAGGGGCATTCTGGCAGGCTGGCTAATAGCCCTAGCCAGCCTCGGCTCAATCTGGTTTTTAGCCCATATCCTTTACCCCCGCCAGGTCCCAAGCCCAGCCGAGGCCCTAGCCTTCCTTGCGGGGGAGGGACTCTGGAGGATAGCGTGGAGCACCTGGCTAACACTATCCCGCACGTTGCTTGGCTTCGCAGCGGGCATGGCGGCAGCGCTGCTACTAGGCTATGCCTACACCTTGTCTCCAGTTGCTAGGGAGGCGGTCAGGGCTCTCAACACGGTTGTGCAGAGTGTATCGGTGCTAGTCTGGATAGTCATCCTGGTAATGTTGTTTGGTGTCCTCAGCCCAGTCCCGCCAGTAGCGGTTGCAGGGCTCGTAGCATTCCCCATAATCCTATCAGCCATAGTCTCCGGCCTTGAATCGGTAAACCCTAGGCTCTACGAGCTGGCAGCAATGCTGGGCGCGGGCAGGCTACGCACCTATACGGACTTCCTCCTGCCCAGCCTCCTGCCGCAGCTCGCAGGTGCTGCCAGGGCAGCTCTTGGCGCTGCGCTTAGGATTAGCGTTGTTGCAGAAGCGTTTGGGAGTAGTGGTGGCATAGGCTACATGATAGCAACGTACTATAGCCTGGCAGAGCCCCGGGGAGTCTTTGCATGGGGCCTACTCCTGGTAGCACTAATGGTGCTCCTGGACAAGCTGGTGCTCGAAAGGGTTGAGGAGCGTGTAAAGCGTTGGGCGACGCTGCCGAGACAGTAGTAGAAGCTACCGATGTCTGGAAGAGCTTCAATGGCATCACCGTGCTGGCGGGCGTTAGTGTCTATGCTAGGCGGGGCGAGGTAGTGGGTATCGTCGGGCCCAACGGCTGCGGCAAAACAACCCTTCTAAGGATAATCGCTGGGCTAGAGAAGCCCGACCGTGGCAGGGTCTTTGTGAAGGGTCGTGTACTCCTCGTGTTCCAGGAGAACCTACTCCTGCCCTGGAGGAGGCTAAGAGACAACATAGCCCTGGGCCTCCTATACCGAGGCGTTTCCCGCCGCAAAGCCATGGAGATTGTGGAGTCCGTGGCAGGGATGCTGGGGATAGTGGAGCATCTTGACAAGTACCCTGGCGAGGTTAGCGGGGGCACAGCCCGTAAAGCTGCCATAGCTAGGATGCTCGTCCTTGGCCCCGACATACTCCTCCTAGACGAGCCCCTAGCAGGCCTGGACGTGGAGTCCCGTAGGAGCCTCGGAGAAGCCATAAGGAGGATAGCAGCCTCCGGCAAGACAGTGATACTCGTGGACCACAACCTCGACGAGGCATCTAGGATAGCTGACCGCGTCTACGTGCTCACCAACCCGCCGACCCGGGTCGAAGCAGTAGTTGATCTGCGAGATGTGCCGCCGGGGGAGAGGCCAGCAGCTCTATACGAGGCCCTGAGCAGGGCTGCGAGGCGTAGGGAGGGCTAGAGGGCTGTGCAGGCTCCACGTGACCTCCGGGAATTCCTCGAGGTGCTCGAGGAGAGGGGAGAGCTGCGCAGGATCCGGGAGCCGCTAAGCCCGGTGCTTGAAATACCTGCGGTGCTCCGCCGGGTTATGGAGCGGCGTGGCCCAGCTCTCCTCTTCGAGAACGTAAAGGGTTACCCTGGCTGGCGTGTTGCGGGCAACATATTCGGCTCCTTGGAGAGGATAAAGCTAGCCCTTGGCGTGGAGAACCTTGAGGAGATAGGGTGGAGGCTCGTCTCCCAGGCCTGGCGCCAGCCGCCGATGACCCTTGGAGGTAAGCTGCGCAGCCTAAAGGAGGTAATGGATCTGGGTCGTTATACGCCACGGCTGGTGCGCCGTGCAGCCTTCCAGGAAACAGTCGTTGAGGGTGAGAAGGTTGATGTATCGTCGATACCAGCGTTTAAGTCCTGGCCACGCGACGGAGGCCGCTACATAACCTTTGGCCAAGTCTACACAGTAGATCCCGCCACTGGTGTAACGAACATAGGCGTGTACCGGGTGATGCTCAGGCCGCCGCGGGAGCTGGTTATCCACTGGCAGCTCCACAAGAGGGGACGCCATGCATATCTTGAAGCCGCGAAGCGTGGCGAGCCCCTACCCGTAGCAGTGGTGGTGGGCTCGGACCCGGCTGCAATGCTGGCGGGCGTCATGCCGGTACCCTATCCGCTCGACAAGCTGCTCTTCGCTGGTGTCATGGCTGGCCGCGGCGTAGAGGTATACCGGCTGCCCAATGGCGTCCCTGTCCCAGCATCCTCGGAGCTAGTCCTGGAGGGCTACGTGGAGCCCGGCAGGCTTTCCGAGGAGGGCCCCTTTGGCGACCACTGGGGCTACTATGACAAGCCCACGGAGAAGTTCCCCGTAATGACCGTGGAGAGGATGTGGATCCGAAGCAACCCGGTGTATGTGGGCACGGTTGTGGGTAAGCCAGTGCTAGAGGACGCCTATATAGGCAAGGCTGTCGAGAGGATATTCCTACCAGTAATCCGTACCCTACTCCCAGAAGTAGTAGACATAAACATGCCGGAGTACGGAGTCTTCCAGGGCGTAGCGATAGTCTCGATAAGGAAGACCTACCCGGGCCAGGCAAAGAAGGTCATGATGGCCCTGTGGGGCCTAGGCCAGATGGCGCTAACCAAGATAATCATAGTGGTTGACGAGGACATAAACGTTCACGATCTCAACCAGGTGCTATGGGCGGTAGCAGCGCACGTGGACCCCCAGCGCGACGTCGTAGTGGTACCTGGCACCCATACAGACCAGCTAGACCCAGCAACCCCAGTACCAGGCTACGGCAGCAAGCTAGGCATAGATGCAACCAGGAAGCTCCCCGAGGAGTATGGGGGGAAGGCTTGGCCAGAGGAAGTCGAGCCCGACCCCCAGGTAGAGGAGGAAGCTGCAAAAGTGCTAGAAAAGCTAGGCCTGGCTTAGCCCGGACGTATATCTTTGCCCAGTCCAGCTCCAGGCACACCCTTTCGCGAACCTTCTGCGTGACATGCCTATAGACCATCACAGCATCCCGCCCCGGCCATGAAGACGACACTGTCTATCCAAGCATAAGCCCTCATTCTACCAGGCCTTGCAGGCAGCTCGGCAACAAGCCTGCCGTCAATTAGGAATCTCGCTCTATCACCGATGTATTCTACACGGTACACATGCCTCTCTTGCAGCTCTATATCAAGCATGACAGGCCTGGTGGAGACGATATTTATTGGTACCAAGGGCTTGGCTATTGTTGAGAGGAGCATCCACAGCCTTATACCTCTCCAGAAGCCAATCCCCATACTGCCATAGTGAAGCCCGGTCATGCTGGCGCGAGTTCAATGACGACGAGGGCTCTCAGGGCAGCTAATCAAACTCTCCATTGGCAATCTCTGCATTAGAATAGTACAAAGCTTCGCTTGGACCGGTACACAGTAACGCTCTCCCATCGTCAACCTCAATAGTACCGAACCAGTCCCTTCTCAGCCTTCATCTCGTCTCTCCGGTAAACTCGTCATGTACGACGGGCTTCCACTCTTGCAAGCCTATACTGCACCCCTAGGCTGCCTGGGCATGTCTTTACTACCCATTGCAGCATTATAACTTAACCTACCGAGAACTTATGCTCCTGTCCACTCTATGGGTGTAGGCTTGAATGGTAGGAGTTGTGGATATGCTAGCGGTTTGGGATGATGCGTAAAAAGGTGTTGATTGCTGGCTCTTTGCCTGAGATCGTACGTGTGTTATGGGCTGGTAGTAGTACCATATGCTCTTGTAGTCTTCTGGGTCTTCGCCGAACACCTCTTGGAGCTTGTCGAGGTACATCTTTATGGATATCATGTCTGTGTAGATGTAGGGGTCTACTAGCTGTATGTTCTTCTCCCATGGATGCCAGAGGTAGACACGGCGGCCGTCAGGCCTTATCATTATCAGCTCGTGGTCCTGTCCTGCTCGCAGGTGGTTCTTGCCGAGCCTTGGCACGTTGAAGACTGGCTCTTCATTCGCGAGTAGTCATAGTGTTCCACTGCCAGCTCCTGCATGGCGTGTACACTCGTGGAGCCTCGTCCTCGTAAGATTGGATGCTTAAGTGTCTGACTCCACCAACCGCGAGGAGCACAACGAGAGACTCTGTGAAGAACCGCTATGACTGTAGTATTACCTTGCCTACAAACAATAGCGTAGTACTTAACTGATTGTTGTGATATCTTGGGGTCCTGCATCAAACAGCCGTTCGCTGTTGCATAGTGTAGCATGATTTGCGTAATGTGGTAGGTGACTGTTTGAGCCTATTTACGCTAATGAGGGACGGTGATATTGGCGGTTACGGAGTTGTGTATGGAGAAGGAGCTGGCTCAATTGGACTTTAAAAACATTTGCTTAAGAACTGTGGATGACAACGATGTGCCTGGTTCGGTTAGAGCTGATGTTCTAACGTGGTCTTAATCGTGGCTGCTAGGTGCTCAGGCTTGGTGTACCACTTGTCATAGGTGTACTTCTTCCCCTTGAAGGTTAGCTCGACTATTTCACCCTTATCAGATATGTTCATCACGGTCTCGCCGTCCTTTACTATTTTCAGCGTCGAGCCCACTAGGAGGGCCTTTAGGCCCTTCTCCTGGAGCTTTGGCTTAATGAGGTCGCGTAGCTGGGCTAGGTACTCGCTGGGCATTATCCCTAACCCCTCCATGCAGTGGGGCTGTGCCAGTGCCTCCCATAATAAGTATATCCACCTTCAATACCCCATTGCTTAGCTCTTCTCGGACTCCCTAATGGCCTGCTGGCCCCAGCTAGTCTTCTCCTCCACAAGCCTCCTAAACGCCTTTATTGCCGGTATCGCCTCCGGATCCAGGCCATGCCTCTCCGCGTAGAGTGTTGAGGATAGCCCCGCTATCCACGTGGCCCAGACAAGCTTTGGCAGCATGCCCTTACCGCGTAGTCTTAGCGTGTAGCTCGAGGCCGGTCCTACGGCCTCAGCGAAGCCCTTCAGTATCGTGGTCCAGGGCTCCTCTACCGGGTCCAGTATGAGCAGTGCGGTATCCCTCCTCCCGGCCATGCCCACGATGATGTTATGTCCTGCCTCCGGCACCTGGCTAGCATCGCTAGCCAGCTTTGCGTTCTCCGCCAGCTCGCTCCTAAACCTCACAGCAGCCGGGTAGTATGGTTCAGCTGCGACTATGGAGAGCCAGCCCCCGGCAACGGTGCCGAGCCAGTCTACAAGCCTCCCGGCCTCAGTCTCCGCATCCTCCCTCAAGCCCAGCAGCTCTATGGACTCTTCGACCTCGCTACGCGGCAGCCTAAGCAGTCCCAGGGACTCAAGGCTTCCCAGCATCGTGTAGAATAGGTTTGGCCAGCCAGCCCTCGGCGCGGGCGCTTCCCCGATAAACGCCACTGGCACGCCGTGTCTCTTTGCCCAGCTCCCCAGTAGGCCGCCACGCGTAACAGCGACAAGCTTAGCCCCCTGCCGGTAGGCCTTCACTGCGCACTCGAGCGTCTCCCTCGTATTGCCAGAGAAGCTCACAGCGTAGACGAGGCTCTTGCTTCCGACCCAGCCCGGGACAGATGCAGCCTTCACAACGTATATGGGTACACCGCCATAGTGGGCTGACAATTGGGCAAGATAGTCTCCGGCAGCCCCACTGCCACCCATACCACAGACAACAACAGTGTCCACGCAGGCATAGCCTGGCGAAAGCCCTAGCGAAACCCCAGCAGCATAAGCAGAGCGTGCTGCGCCAGCCCACTCATCCAGGTAGAATCTGTAAAGCCTACCCGGCAAGCTAGCACACCAGGTACACAGGGCACCCAGCTAGCCAGGAAATATTAGCAACTAGCTCCCGCTAGGCAGCAAGACGGCTAGCAGAAATCGAGACAAGCCCCGGGCTTTACTACGGTAAACCCAGTCTAGCAGTACGTGCCTAACGCGGGGAAACCCTCAACACAATACTCACCAAGCAGTCCCATGCACCAGGCCTAGTCTCAGCAGTTATCCGGCCTCCCGATCTTCCCGTAGGTCGGTCTCACCGAGGGCTTCAAGACGCGATTCCTGGAAGTGGGCAAGAATGGCACAGTGCTAATCCTGCAATATCTTCTACAAGCTATAACACGCTTCGAGGCAAGCCTAGCCCTAGTAATCGCTGGCAAGGCCTGGCTTGCCTGGGTTAAAACTCTGGGAGCTAGGGGATGCTTTCTGTGCGGCCTAGACGCGGAAGCCTAGTTCACGGAGCTTGTTTACGACGAAGCCTTGCTCCTCCTCGGGTAGCAGCTCTATGTCCCTCTTGACTATCCTCTCGTCTATCTTGAGCTTACCCTCGTCTATGTACTCCCTGATTATCCTTAGATCCTCGATGTCGGGCTCTCTGGCGGCCTTAGCCTTGAGGACTATATAGTCCTCAGGCCTTATCACCCGGATCTCCACACCGCCAATACTCTTCTTCGGGGCCTGCTCCAGTATCTCGGGTGGCACGTAGAAGTCGTGGATGTTTTCGTAGAACTCCACTATGACCTCCTCCCCGGAGGGCAGCTTTACTATGAACTTTGGGGTGCCGAGCGCTGTGTAGCTGACCTGCCAGTCCTCCCGCTCGGCTACCGAGCGGTAGAAGTCCTCCTCTATGAGGGGGCTAGGTTCCAACGCAAATACGTCCACGTCATCCTCGAAAGACTTCCGCCTTAGCGCCAGCTCAATTACCGTGCTTCCAATGACAACGCCCTTTATGCCATGCTCCTGCAGCTTCCTAAACAGCCATGAGAGATCGTTCAACGTGTAGGCCAAGGCTAAACCACTCTCCGTCAGACCGCTCTACAGCCAGACTTTGGCCAGACACTAGGCTCAATAATAAGAGAGCTGCTGCGTGACACGACAGCACTACTAGTCAGCAGTGCCAGCTTAAGCTCTAGGAGCTATCAGTACAATTCTAGGGAGACCTGCTAGTACGTCTTGAGTTTTGCCACCGTTTTTGCTGTGGTGTACGGATTTTTATTAATGCCCCACAATTGTACCTTCTTTGCGCGGGTTTGAGCCGTGCCTAGGACCCGACTTCTTGACGAAGAGTACGACTATATGGCTGTCCTTGAGGCGCGGATGAGCCGGGATATGCTGGAGAAGCTTCTGCGTATCCGTGACCCGGAGCTGCACCGCTGGATAGCGGATGTCATAAGGGTTACCGAACCAGCCATGGTTTACCTTATCACGAGTGAGGAAGACTTTGAGTATGTGAGGAAGGCTGCGCTGCGTAACCGTGAGGAACTCCCGACCCGCTATCCCAGGCATACGGTGCACTTTGACGGGCCTCGGGATATTGCGAGGGATCGTAAGAATACCCGCATCCTGCTGCCAGGCGGGGAGAAGATACCCTTCATAAACACCTACGACCGGGACAAGGGACTGGCTGAGATCAGGGAGCTGCTACGCGGCATTATGCGCGGTCGCGAGATGTTCATAGGCTTCTACTGTTTCGGGCCTAAGAGGTCGCCGTTTACCCTCCACGCTGTACAGATCACCGACTCGGCCTACGTGGCTCACAACGAGAACATACTCTACCGTCTCTGCTACGACGAGTTCGTGGAGAAGGCTCCCAACCTGTTCTATGCCCGGTTCATACACTCTGCGGGGGAGCGGGGCGAGAATGGCTGGAGCAAGAACATCGATAAAAGGAGGATATACGTAGACCTCCACGACTACACTGTCTACAGTGTTAACACCCAGTACGGGGGTAACACTATAGGCCTCAAGAAGCTAATGTTCCGCCTCTGTATATACAAGGGCTACCTGGAGGGCTGGCTCTGCGAACACATGTTCATAGTCGGTGTCCGTGGCCCTGGCGGGAGGCTTACATACTTCACAGGCGCATTCCCAGCAGGCTGTGGCAAGACCTCAACGGCTTTCATCTCCGACACCATTGTAGGCGACGACCTAGCAATCATAAAGCCCGTCAACGGCGTACCCCACGGCGTAAATCCAGAGATGGGTATGTTCGGCATAATTGACGGTGTCAACCCCCGGGACGACCCGGTACTCTACAAGCTCCTAACAGACCCAAGCAACGAGATAATATTCTCAAATGTCTTGCTCACCGATGATGGCGAGGTCTGGTGGAACGGCAAGGAGGGCGAGCCCCGGCCCGGCCTAAACTATGCTGGCCGCTGGTGGCCCGGCAAGAAGGACGAAAACGGCAGGGAGGTACCGCCGTCACACCCCAATGCAAGGTTCACCATATCGCTCCGCAGCCTACCCAACCTAGACCCTCGGGTCGACGACCCGATGGGCGTACCCATTAGCGCGATGATCTTTGGCGGCAGGGATCCTGACACCTGGGTCCCGGTGGAGGAGGCTTTTGACTGGGTACACGGCATTATAACGAAGGCCGCGGCGTTGGAGTCTGAGAAGACTGCTGCGATACTCGAGAAGGCGGGTGTTCGGGAGCTAAACCCATTCGCCATCCTGGACTTCCTACCAATCTCCATAGGCAAGTTTATCCAGCTGCACCTAGACTTTGCAGAAAAGGTCGAGAAGCTGCCCAGGATATTCAGCGTCAACTACTTCCTCCGGGACGAGCAGGGCCGCTACATAGCTGAGAAGGTTGATAAGAGGGTTTGGCTGAAGTGGATGGAGCTACGCGTCCACGGCGACGTAGATGCCGTACGAACTCCCACCGGGCTGATACCGGTCTACCAGGATCTGGTGAAGCTATTCGAGGAGCACCTTGGGAAAGATTATCCAGAGTCCCGGTACGAGAAGGAGTTCATGCTGAGAGTGCCCCAGCACCTAGCAAAGATAGAGAGGGTGTGGAAGGTGTACGAGCAGATACCCGATACGCCCAAGGTGCTCTTCGACGTGTTGAGGAAGCAGAAGGAGAGGCTTAAGGAGGCTCAGAGCCGCTGGGGCGACTACATATCACCCTTCAAGTTTGACCGTCGCTAGCCCACCGGCAGGGCCGGCACCTGCACCCCCACAGCGCCATCGCCGCAGTCCACTACCATCTCCACGCTGAGCCTCCCCCTACCCATTCTCTCTGCATCTATCCTCTCAAGTGTTTTGAGCGCCACCAAGGCCTGGAGCACAGCGTAGGAGGCCCACGAAGCCCCTAGCCGGCTCCCCTGGCAGTTCTCTCCGGTTCTCCGCGCAGCATAGTGCTCCATGCCACGTGGTGGGCTTCTGCAGCCCTGCTCGGCATCGTGTACCAGGGCTATGCCTGCTGCTATCCTTGATGCTGGGTGGCGTTGCCAGAAGCTCGCAGCACCCGTATCCCTCGTGGCTAGTACTGTGCCGTTGAGGATGAGAGGGTCTATGTCTGGTATAGCTATGTCGCAATCTGTCGCCGGGGACGGGGCTACCGAGGCGCCTGCATACTCTAGCTCCTCCAGCGCCGTGTAGGCCAGGAGGTCGGTGAGACCCTCCAGGGGCTCCACGGTCCTTTTCGCGGACTCTGCATACCTCCTCGTAACCTCCACTATGGCGCAGTAAGGTAGTAATATCCTGGCGCCAGTGTAGGCGTAGTTGTGTATCCCGGCGTAGACGAGGCTAGTATCAACAATTGTTCTTGCTGAGCCCAGCTCCTCTCCGCTAGGGTTACAGGGCTCTATGCGGCGGAGCCCCGTAAACAGCGCCAGCTGTTGTGCCAGACCCTCAAGGCTGTGGCGGCCACCGTGGCGGCTTTGGTAAAGCTGTGGGAGCACGTGCTCGACAAGCTCGGCGAGCCTCGCTGCTGCGCTACACCACGCCTCATGGCTACACGGGTCGCCAAGATTGATCCGGTGCACGGTATTGTTCAGGGAGAGCTTTATCGCGGCACGACAGTTGCACCGTATCCATACCCTCTCATGCTCTATGTACACGTGTGCGCCTACAGTGGCGGCGTTGAGCCTTCTCGCGAGTTCTGCAACTCTGCACCGTAGAGGTGGCAGTCCACCCAGCCCCGGGTCTTTACAGCCCCTAGATACGAGATCGCCCCTCGCCATAGCGGGTTTGCGTGGCTCGGAGAGAGCCTCACGGCCCGTGGGCGGTAGGACCAGGAGTGGCTCCACAGCGCGGGGCACGTAGGGGTAGGGGAGCCCGCTCCAGGGCCCCCAGAGAAAGTCGAGAAGCACAATTGCCACACCCTGCGGCTCAGGTAGCCCCCTTGCAGCAAGCCCAACAGCGGTAGCAAGCCTACGGCTAGCCGGTGATGGTGACACCACAAGGAAGCCGCACTTCCCACGTAATCCAGCTACAAGCCTGCGTATAGCGTTAACCGGGTCGTCCCCACTAATGGCGCCTGCAAACTCCACGGAAGCATCAACATCCTGGGCTCTAAGATAGCTGCGCAGAGCCTCTGCAGCATTCATGACGGCTTCAACACTACGGCCGCCAGCAACATAGACGTGGTCTGTGCCGAGAGTCTCCCAAACCCTGACGGCAAGCGACAACAGGCCCAGAAGCTCCTGCCTCGAGCCACCAAAGAAGGCGAGCAGGCACCTACCACTAGACCCGGCCAACGAGGCATCCCCTTTGGGAGGGCCTGCGGCAGCCCTAGCGTGGGCCGGGACTTACACTGTTGAAGGCTACCCATAAGCCTATGCATATACGCTATGCTGCAGGGTAGCAACACGCTACAGTGGGCAGCCCGTAGAGGGAGAGCCCACAAGCCAATAAAACTGTGGGCTACACCTAGACCAGTGGGAGGCAGCGTCTTGGCACGGATTGTGCGGCTTGACTCGCGTGGAAGGCTACTGGTACCCCGCGAGGTAAGGGACGCGGTGGGGCTGCGGGAGGGCTCCCGGCTCCTAGTAAGGGTTAGGAGCGACGGCGTGATAGAGCTGGTGCCGCTAGACAAGCTCTACGAGCGGGTAGCAGAGGCCTTCCGCAGGAAGATGAAGGGCTGGAGAGAGGAAAACCATGAAGCTACACGGCTGCTAGAGGAGATGATGAAGCGTGGAGCAGACCAGAGAGATAATTGACACAGTATACCTCGTCGCCTACCTAAACCCCGACGATCCCCTCCACGAGGAGGCTGCAAGGCTCATCGAGAGCTTGAACCCGGGCCGCCGAGTATCACAGGCAGCACTCATAGAGCTAGACCTACTGATGAAGAGTAGAGGCTTCACCCCTAGCGAGCGCCGGGACACATGGCAGCTCCTGGCAGCAATCCTAAACGAGGAAACCGTAGAGCCACTACTACCGGCAGACTTCGCCCTCGCCGTAGAGCTAGCCGAGAAAGAGGGAATAGACTACTTCGACTCGCTCATAGCAGCTCAGTGCATAAACCGTAAAGCAAAACCAGTAACAAACGACCCCGATATCATAAAAGCAGTAGAAGAATACACGATATAAACAACATGTATTATTCTATGATCTACAAATACAAATCATTTATAGTTCAAAGATTAGGAACGATACATATATCCGGGCTTTATTCAATAAAATGGTGGTACAGATGTCCCCCGCAAACCGTAGATTCCTCACAGCCGCCATTATACAGTGCCAACGAAATCTACGTTCTCCTTGAAAGCTGGCTTCGGGGAAAAGAGATGGCTATCATTAAGTTTAAGATACTGGTACCAGACGTCGATGCTGACCGATGCGTAGTCCCTGTGCACAAATGACTTTATTGTTTCGAGTTTCCGGGGCTACTCGAGCATATCTATGAGTTCGTTGATGTTGAGGGAGCCTATTCCGACTACGTAGTCTCCTGCGCCATAGGTTAGCAGTACGGTGTCGCGGTCTACTCTCCAGGCGCCGCAGGGGAATATGGTGTAGGGCCTGTCGCCGTACACCTCGTATATCTCCCTGGGCTCCATGATGTATGTTGGGGTCACGGATTCCACTGTGATGCCCCTTTTCCGGCTGTAGCGTAGCTTAACCGCGAAGACGCGGTAAACGCCAATTTCACGGTCGACGCCATGTGCTAGGGCTATCACGGTGTCTCCTGCCACATCGACTGGCGGTGTTGCCCAGCCAATCTTTGTCTCAAAGGGTGCCTGCGGTAGAACCCAAACAGTATCCCTAACCTCGATCTCGCAGATACCGCTACTGCACGTATGCGGGAGCTCTTCAACCTTACTCACTGCGAGGTAGAACCTATTGTCGTCCATGTGCGGCCTGTGGAATAGCAGGAGGTCGCCGCCGACCCTCACGAGGAAGGCGTTCTTATCGCTTATAAGATGCCTTCGGAGCCCCGGGGGTAGCACGAATACCGCCTTTTTCGTCCAGCCATTCTCCTCCATTACTGCTGCGACGGGGAGGGTGCGCTCCCTCTCCGCGCCTTGCCTGAAGTAGTTGACTGTTCTACCTGTATAAACCATGTATAGTTTTTCGTCGAGCCTGAATACTCTCGGGTCCTCGGTGCCCCATACATCGTAGCGTGTTGACGGGTAAACAACTATGGCCGCAGCGTAGTTGCGCCAACCCACACTACCATCATTGATGTCCTCGAGGGGTATGTTTATCTCAGCTATAGCTGAGATGTAGAGGTAATAGCCCATTATTATTCTCGCGTATATCCTTGCGTTGTCCTCCTCGACGCTTAGCGCGGCATTGAATACCGCTAGTGGGCGCGCCACGGGATAGTTCGTAATCGTTATCCTCTCCGGCGGTATGACGCCCAGCCGGCGAACAATATCCCTGGTCTCCGGGCGCCTAGCTGAGGCAGCCTCAGCTGCACCCTCAGCAAGGGGGAAGAAGCTGTTACTCCCACTAGCCACGGCTTATCAATCCTGCTGTGCTGCTAGTGCGGCTGGCAGCCTATAACCCCTAAGCTGGCCACCTACCAGGCGGCTTGGAGGCTTAAGCATTGGTGCGCCGGTACCGTCTCCACGTCGCGGTAGCAGGTGCGGTAGCTGGAGCCATAGTTAAGATAGCTGGCGTAGCCTATGGTAGCCGTGCACTACTAGTAGATGCTGCAACGTGTATAGCAAACCTTGTCGCGTTGGCAGGGGTTCTAGCCTACTACTGGGCTTCGAAGAAGCCTCCAGACGTTGACCACCCCTACGGGCACGTGCGCCTAAAGTATGGGGGCACATTGTTCAGCCTGCTAGCCTACATGTACGTAGCTGGCTTCTCAACACTAGCCCTCCTAGACAGCATCTCGGGCTACGAGGTGGAGATAGGTAGCCCCCTTGCTGCAGCCATCGGAGGCCTACTCTATGCACTAGCTATCGTAGCTGCCCGCGGCATAGACCCCGTGTTGAGGGTCTACGCGGGCTTCACTGCTAGCGAGGTCTTCGAGAGTATTGTATCGGCTATTAGCAGCTTTCTAGGCCACAGCGTGAGCTACCTCCTAGACCTCGCGGGGGGCTTCATCATACTAGCCTACATATACCACGAAGCGAGGGAGGCCTACAGCCTACTCATAGACATGATATCTGACCGGGCGGCACCAGAGACCGTGTACCAGGTCGTGGAGAGGGAGGCGCGGCTGCGGGGCCTCCGGCCAGTATCCATCAAGATACGTAGGCTCGACGAGGGACGCTACGAGGGCGACATAGTTGTAGTGCCAATAGATGAGAGGATGACCCCCGACATAGCAGACCTCCTAGCAGATGAGCTTCGCGACACCCTTGCAGTCAAGGGTATAGAACTGACGATACACGTTGGCATAGCGGAGGCTCGCTCAGCTGCGACGAGTAAAAGAGGAGGCCCCGAGAATAGAGCCTAGTGGCCACCGCGCCGGCGACAGCCCCCGATGGCTGGGGCGCATCGTGTTGGATGAGCCGGCGGGTCCCACCCCGAGGCCCCATTCCGAGCCCACTCATAGACCCTCCATTTAATTAGGGCCCGCTACGGGATGTTGGCGCCCGGATGTCGCAGTCATGCCTTCGGGCTACGCCATCATCGCTAATGGGTTGGTGAAGCGCTACACCACCTGGGAGAGGAGGGGCTTCCTCAAACGGGTAAAGAGGGTGGTCGAGGCTCTCCGCGGTGTAAGCTTTACAGTGCGCTGGGGCGAGGTCTTTGGCCTCCTAGGCCCGAACGGTGCAGGTAAAACAACGACTGTGAAGATTATTTCTACGCTACTTCTACCCGACAAGGGTACTGCATCGGTTGCCGGCTACGACGTCGTCTCAGAGCCTGTAAGGGTTAGGGAGCGGATAGGCGTTGTGCTGAGCGTTGAGAGGGGGTTCTTCTGGAAGCTAACCGGCAGGGAAAACCTACGCTACTTCGGCATGCTGCGGGGACTCAGGGGGAGGCAGCTCGACGAGGCTGTTGAGAGGGCTGTAAGGCTCGTGGGGCTAGACGAACTAGGCGCCGTGAACAAGCTCTATGAGGAGTACTCGCTCGGGATGAAGGCGCGCCTAGCACTTGCAAGAGCATTACTCCACGATCCTCCAGTACTAATCCTCGATGAGCCCACGCTGGGCCTGGACCCTCCATCCGCCCGGAGGATTCGCGAGCTGCTCATAAGGCTGGCCCGCGAAAACGGGAAGGCGGTACTCATAACGACGCACAACATGTTTGAAGCCGAGATAGTCTGCGACCGCGTTGCAATAATATCCGAGGGACGCATAGCTGCAATAGGCTCGCCCGACGAGCTAAAGGGTATGGTTGCGAAGAGCGTAACCGTCACAGTGAGGTTTAGGGCTCATCGTGCTGCGGCAACCTCCCTAACTGGGCTCGAAGAGGGGATCGCTAAAGCGTTGGGAACCAGGAACCTACGTGTAGAAGAGGAGGAGGGATCAAACAATCTTCGTCTACGCGTACTGGTTAAGCCTGGCGAGGAAGAAGAAACTATCTCGAGGGTAGTGGCAGTCCTCTCAGGGCTGGGTTATAGTGTTAGGAGTATAGAGGTTGGCAAGCCGACACTCGAGGACGTGTTCATAGCTCTAACGAGGCGCGGCGAGCAGGCCTAGGAGGGGGAGGCTGAGGGGCTTGCCTGTAAGCTTCCTCCAGTTGGTCCGCGCCGAGTTCTACGCGTATACGAGATGGCTCAAGAATAGTCGTGCAATGCTCGCTACATTCCTGCTCTGGCCCTACCTAATGATGCTCGTCATGCTGGGTCTAGGCTATCTCTTTGGCGATCCACGCATATACGCGTTGAGGATGGGTGTGAAGAACCCAGTATTCTTCCTGTTATCGGCTAGCGTTATTGCGATGTCGACTGTCGCCATAATAGACGATGTGGCGGGCTATACGCTGTACAACAGGTGGAACGGAACCCTAACATACATCGCGCTTGCCCCAGCCAGGCTTCCCAAGCAGCTCCTGGCTGCCGGCATACCGGCAGCAATACTCAGCCCGGCCGTAATGGCTGCAGCAGCGATGCCGGCAGCCATAGTCTTCGAGGGGCTCCGCGGCTTGGGCATAGTCGCCGCTATCTACTTCCTCATGCTGGCTGGCATGATACCCTTGGTTGGCTTCTCTGTTCTCGTTGCAAGCCTCCTCCTCATAGTCAAGGAGGAGAGCAACGTGATTAGCAGTATTTCGCCATTCCTCCTCCTCGTATCCGGTGTATTCTACCCCGTTGCAGTGCTGCCGGAACTCCTCCAAGAGGTGTCACGCGTAGTCCCGGTACGCTATGTTGTGGAGGCTGCACGTTCACTAGCAGCGCTGGGCACCTTTGAGGGAAGAGCGCTTATGGCGGCGCTCTACATGCTTGCCGTCCTAGGCGTCGTGTACAATGCCGCATCCGCCCCCATAGTTGCGAGGGTTGAAGCTTGGGTGAAGAAGAGTGGGTTCGACTAGTCTCCCCCATAAGCTCGTTGCCATAGTTTATCTTCATGCATTGCGTACCTGGAGGTACAAGTATGGCTTCATAAATGCAGCTCTAACCATGTTTCTCTGGGTTGCAATATACGTTCTCGGTGTCATAATATTCATGCCCAACGAGAAGCTTGGAGAAATGATGCCACACATCTTCTGGGGTATAGTAGCCTGGAACATTATGACGTTCACGGTGCTCTATACCGCAGGCTGGACAATATGGTTTGTCGTGAATGTCGGACTTGTAGAGGAACTCATGCTCCACAATACTAGCATAGCACTATTCCTCTCGGGGCGCCTCATCACTGTTGCAGGACAAACAGCGATTATGCTGCCATTGCTCTACATGCTCGTACGCCACATCGCGGGACAGAAGCCCTCGCTCGTAAAGCACCCCTTGCTGCTGGTATACGGACTAGCTACAATGGCTATAATGGCGCTGAGCTATGGCCTGCTCTTGGCCGCGCTAGGCCTTAGACTAAACATCCCAGGTACACTACTTGACGTAACAGACTTCCTCCTCTTCCTCATCGGGGGTATTGCTGCTCCCGTAGCTATGCTCCCCGAGCCGATAAGGTGGATAGCAATAGCTACCCCATACTCTCATGCAGTAGAAATAATACGTTATGGTGCAACAGGCCTAGAACCATACCTTGGGCTTAGAACAGAGCTCATTCTCTCGGCACTCATTGCGGCCGCCATGTTTGCTGCGGCTTATGCTGTCCATAGATGGGTAGAGGAGAGCTACATAAGGCGTCACGGGGTGAAGGGTGTAGGCAGAATGTAGAAGCAGGGCGATGAGGCATGGAGGTCCAGGAGTGGAAGCAAATGGTCCCCCTACGCTCGATACTCGTGCTGCTAGCGATTTTCGTTACAGCAGTGATTGTTGCCAACTTTACGGCTGGCGTAAAGCTGGTAACTTTGTGGGGCTTCGTGCTCCCAGCAGGCTTCCTAGCGTATGCAGTTACGTTCCCGATAACCGACATGGTAAGCGAGGTCTATGGAAAGAGGATTGCACAGATGTTTGTTGCTGCAGGCCTCGTAGCTGCAGTAGCATCGTTACTGCTCATCCTCGCTGCTTACTATATGCCGCCTCTAATGCCGGATATGCAGGATCTCTATAGTAAGGCGTTCATGCCGGCTCTCCGGGTTACAGTGGCGGGCCTAGTTGCCTACATTATCTCCCAGAGCCACGACGTGTGGGCCTTCCATGTATGGAAGAGGGTTACCAGGGGTAAGTGGCTCTGGCTCCGCAATAATGCTAGCACAATTGTTAGCCAGCTAATAGACACGGTCACCTTCATAACACTAGCATTCTATGGTGTTGTGCCAAACGATGTATTATTGAAGCTGATACTCGGTCAGTGGATGTGGAAGGTCTTAGTAGCAGTGCTTGATACGCCATTCGTCTACCTCGGCGTATACATCCTACGCAGATCACTACCAGCAGCCGCAAAACTAGCGGGGCCTAGCACCGCTCCTAGCAAGCCTAGCAACAATGTCTAGAAGGCGCCGTGCCACAAGCCTCTTATGCATATGTGGTATCTCTAGTTTTTCGCCCCTCCAGGTAAGCACTATCACGTGGTTGGTCTCTGAGGCGAACCCTGCTCCCGGCTCCAGCACGTTATTGGCGGCAACAGCGTCAAGCATGTACTCCTCAAGCTTCTCTCTAGCCTTCTTGACTAGCTCCTCGAGGCTTGACGTGGTTTCTGCTGCAAAGCCCACATGTACTACTCCTGGTGCAGCCTCTACAGCCCTAGCAACTATCTTCGGCGTGGGCTTGAGCCTTAGTGTTAACTCTCCCTTCCTGCTTGGGATCTTCACCCTGCTAGTCTCCACGGGCTGGTAGTCGCTAACAGCTGCAGCATATATAGCCACGTCAACACTACCGACGCGTGCTAGGACAGACTCCATCATCTCTTCGGCAGTTTCAACACCTACTACCTCTTCGAGATAGTTCCTCCACCCCTCCGGGACATAGACAGACAGGGGGCCATGTACGAGTTTTACCCTTGCACCGCGGAAAGCCGCTTCAAGCGCTATAGAGACGCCCATGAGGCCCGTGGAGGGGTTCGTGATGACTCTTACAGGATCTATGTGCTCCCTTGTAGGCCCAGCAGTAACTAGGAACCTTAGCCCCTCAAGGTCGCGGCCACGGGAGATAATCGCTTCAGCCCACCATGCTATGAGCTCGACTGGTGGATACTTTGCCCGCTCCTCCTCAACAATCGGTCGAAGCACGTGAAAGCCCTGCTTCTCGAGCTCGTCGGCAAGCTTGGATGCACGCTTCCACATACCGCCATGCATAGCAGGCACTATGAGCACGGGCTTCCCGAGACCGGCAGCTTCCTGTGCAAGAGCCGAGACGGGCTTCGATGCTCTAAACCCTGCAATCTCGGCTATGATGTCCAGTGTTGCCGGGGCAATGAGTACAGCATCGCACACCTTTGCAAGGGTAACATGCTCCACGAGGCCGGTGAGCCTGGATACGACGGGCTCGCCGGTAGCCCACTCGAAGACAGCGGGGGAGACCATCTCGGCAGCAGCTGGAGTCATCACAACCCGGACACGAGCACCCATCCTCATAAGCAGTCTTGCAAGGTCGATGCTGCGGTACAGCGCGACACTACCAGTAACGCCGAGGGCTATACAGCGGCCGGAAAGGTCGCCCCCATACTCGCCTACGATCTCCCTGCTAGGATGATAACCCCATAACCATTCGCCAGCCTCCACGCCTGGAGCACCCACTCATAAAGACAAGCCATATCCAGCCCCTATAGCCTCCCCCACAGAAGATAACACGTAGCAGTCGCAGCAAGTACCCACCACGCACATATAGAACCACATACGAACCGAGGCATTCACACCGACCTCCAGATCCACACGCCCCAATGCCTCCGCTGTAAGACACTACGTCTGCAACTAGTATCCCCTAGTACTAGGCTGCATACAGCTATGCATGAACTCATACTAGTGGCATGTATGGGAGTAAGGAAAACCATATCAGCATGGACAGGCACAATACCGTCTAAGTCAAGGCATTACAGCCAAGGCATAAGGTTTTGAACAAATAATTATCGCGTAACAGAGATATTACATCATTTTTGAGGAAATCGGCATAATGCATACATACGCAGTACATAACACTTTTTTGGTTGGCGGTTCTACTATAGCATTAACCAATTAGTGTAATAAGAACGCCTAGATGCCTAGGCTCGGCTGGGGTGGCGATAGTGGAGACATTGAGGGCATTACATCCATTAGCAGCGGTTATCATAATTGTTGCAGTTACGGTTGTAATAGCTATAGCTGCTATTGGCTGGGTGACCGGCGTATTCTCGGCTGCAATATACAGCTCAAACCAGCAACTCTACATATATGACGCCGTTGCATACAGGGACTCATGTATACTAAATGCGACGCTCAGGGTTGAAGGCAGACCAGTGAAGGTGTTACACGTCTACGTTGAGTTCTATGGCGAAGTTAAGAACTACACCATATACGGTGCTGGACCCGATAACATCCTCCAACCCGGCAGGGAGTACAGGTTGGTGGCCTACATGCCTGGCTGCGACCTGCCCTACACGGCAACGGCTAAGGTAAAGGTAGTGGCTGATAATGGTGTAATATACATGGGTGTCTATAGAGTAGTACTTGGCAGCTCGTAAGCTTGGCTGGGGGCGGGGAGGGAAGAGGACCTGGGCTTCAGCTTCCTGGAGTCAATCGGAGCCTAGCTTAGGTCTCCGCAGCTACAGCCCATCTCGAGTATGAGGCGGTGCAGCTCCTCCATGCCCTCACCTTTGAGTGCTGAGACCCTGGGTACTTCAACCCTCTTATTGTATGTCAGCAGGACCTTCATTATATCGCGCAGCATGTCTGTGTATAATGTATGGCTCTCCTTCAGCATGCGGCTTAGCCTAGCGTAATCCCTCCATATGTCGCCCCTGAACTCGATGTTGGGAGCCAGATCAGCCTTGTTTATGACGGGGGCTGTTTCTAGGTTTAGGCGTAGCTGTACAGCTGTAGACATCACCAGCAGGAAGGCGTAGTCAGCTGGATCCTTGATGACCGAGGCGTCAAGTATGAATATCGCGTAGCTCTGCTCGCTAATCTTCTTCAATCCCTCGCCGAGCCTCCACGCCAGGTCGCGGAAGAGGAAAACCTCCATCTGCCCGGGGGTGTCAACCAGCACGTAGTCTGTATCTGTGGATGCTATCTTCGAGAGTATCGCTTCGAGGTTTTCGGCTATAAACTCCATAGACTTTACGAGTGCGCCATTGGGGCCTAATCCGTACTTTCTAGCGATCTCGCGTGCATCAACTATGGTTCTCACGTCGAAGTCGGGCTCGTAGGGAGTCCTATCCACAGCTGGGTCAAGGTTCACGGTGTATACCGGGATGCCGCCCTCGCGTAGCCACTTCGAGTATGCTGCTACGAGCGTAGACTTGCCCGAGCCTGCTGGCCCAACAAATACAACTATGACCTTCCCCATACTGGGCCCCCAATACTTTGCAGGAGGTGTGGAAAATGGTTTATAGAGGCTGGCCCCTCCTCCGCCCCGCTGGCTAGTCCATGGCGGGTTCTGGCCTGGAGGGCTCGACTCTTGGCCATAAGCCATGGAGGCCTAGTGTTTACGGTTATCTCGTCGGCCATTGCTGGCCTGCTTGTCCTCATCATTGAGCCTCGCTGGATACGTCTGGCTTTGGAGAGGGGGCTTGCAGGGAGGGACATGAACAAGCCTGATAGGAGGCTGGTGGCTGAGGCTGGCGGCGTCTGGGTAGTCATAGCTGCTGCCTTCGGGCTCCTGGTGCTCGAGGCACTCTACATCTACCTCGCTGGCACCCAGTACCATATCGTGGAGTACTTTGCGCTCATTACGTTACTCCTCCTAGCGAGTATCATCGGTATGCTTGACGATTTTCTCGGCTGGAAGAAGGGGCTCCCAAGGAGCTACCGTGTAGCCTTTACAGTGCCGATATCGTTGCCCCTAGTTGCGGTTAAGGCTGGAACAACCACGATATCCCTCCCCCTCATCGGCACCCTAGACCTGGGCCTACTCTATCCACTCGTAGCTGTGCCCATCGGTGTTGTTGGCGCTGCTAACGGGTTCAACATGATTGCCGGGTTTAACGGGCTAGAGGCTGGCATGGGGCTCCTACTAATGCTCTTCACGGCAGCATACGCGTACATGAAGGGCCTGGTATTCATTGCCCAGGCCGCCCTGGTTATGGCTGCTGTGCTTCTAGCATTTCTCCGGTACAACTGGTACCCGGCCCGGGTGTTTCCGGGGAACACGTTGACATACGGTGTGGGAGCATACTTTGCAACGCTCGTAGTCCTCGGCAACATGGAGAAGTTCGGCTTAATCCTCTTTATCCCGTACTTCATCAAGGCCTACATGTACTTTAGGGCTGTAAGGATCCTCGGGACGAAGGATCTGGAGGCTTTCGGTGTGCCAGGGCCGAATGGCTGCCTCAAAACACCGCACAGGATAGTCTACAGCTGGGGTCAGCTAGCCATAAAGATCATCGGCAGGCTCCGCGGCTGCGCCCGCGAGCCATGGGTTGTGGCTCTCGTACTCTCAGTGGAAGCAGCAATAGGCTTTGCAGCTCTGGCGGCTGCAGCAGCAGGGCTCCTCTAACCAGAGTGGTAGGCCAGTATTTCACGAGCGTTGGGGCCGCATCCTCTAGACCGTAAGCTCCTGCCGCCTCCAGGCCCGTCGCTGAAAACCTCCAACGCGTAGAGCACCAGCATTGTCTCGTAGCCTCTCCGCGCCTGGAGGGTCTGCTGAAGCTTTTGCAGCGAGACCCCAGCAACCCCGTCGACAAACCCAGGCGTAGCAGCCTTCCAGCCTCTGGGCACCATACTTCAGGGTACAACCCTGCAGCGGGTTGTCGGGGATGGTTTTACAGCATTTTTCACCTGGTACCCCCTACCTATATTGTGGAGGGACTCTGTGTTGCGTCTCGGCTTCTACGGTTTCGGCTCCATAGGCATGCTTACCGCTAGGCTCGCCATTGAGCGTGGCTACGAGGTTGTAGCCGCCGTTGATATTGCTCCTGAGCTTGTTGGCCGTGATGTGGGTGAGGTTCTCAGGCTCGGCGAGAAGCTTGGAGTGAGAATTTCTAGGGATCCTTCCGTTCTCTCTGCCGCGGATGTTGTTATCCATGCTACGGGCTCCTACCTGGACAAGGTGTATCCTCAGATAGCTAATGTAATTCGAATGGGCCGAGATGTTGTCTCGACATGTGAAACCCTCGCCTACCCCTACTACCTGTACCCGACGCTAGCCCGCAGCCTTGACAGACTGGCAAGGCTCTACGGCGTAGCAGTGCTCGGTACTGGCATCAACCCGGGCTTCCTCCTGGACACCCTCGCAGTAGTTCTTGCAGCCCCGTTCCACCTTGTGGAGAGGATCGTTGCTAGGAGGAGTGTAGACGCCGCCAAGAGGAGGAAGCCCTTCCAGCGGAAGATAGGTGTAGGCGAGGATCCCAAGGTTGTAGAGGAGAAGCTGAAGAGGGGCGATATAACCGGGCATGTAGGCTATGCCGAGTCCGTGCTACTCATAGCTGATGCTGCAGGCCTACACCTCGAGAGGATCGTCGAGGGCCAGGAGGTCGTGCCGGCTGAAAGGGACGTAGAGTCAGCCGGTGTTAGGGTTCCAAGGGGAATGAACCTCGGCATTAAGGGCTATGGCGCCGGCTATGCAGCGGGAAGGGAGGTTATTAGGGTGGAATTCCACGCCTACGTGGGAGCGGAGGAGTACGAGGAGATAATCGTCGAGGGCAGGGGCTACTCGGTGAGGTGGAGGAGCACAGGCACACCAGGCGATATAGGGACGGCCTCGGTACTCCTAAACATAGCCGAGGTCCTCCCCGAGTACGGGCCAGGCCTACTCACGATGGCGGACCTGGTACCCTTCAAGCCAAAGTTTGCTGTGCAGGTGCGCCGTTAGACCTCTCTGCGCGGGCTTGGTGAGTGCTCTATGGTGCAGCTTGAGGAGAAGCTGGAAGAATGGTGGGCAAGACTGGCATCAGAATATGAGAAGCGGACGCCCCGCTCGAGAGAACTATTTGAGAGGGCTAGGAGGGTCCTACCCGGGGGTACAACGTACCACATAAGGTTCTTCAAGCCATACCCAGTCTTCATCGAGCATGGTCTAGGCCCAAGGGTTTGGGATGTAGACGGCAACGAATACACTGACTACTGGATGGGGCATGGAGCCCTCATACTAGGCCATTGCCCGGACCTCCTCGAGGAGGCTGTACGCAAGGCTCTTAAGGCTAGCAGTCACCTAGGCTACGAGAACCCCTACGCGCTGGAGTACGCCGAGCTTCTAGTCCAGGTACTCCCGGGTGTCGAGCAGGTACGCTTTACGAATAGTGGCACCGAGGCGAACATGTACGCGGTGAGGCTCGCCAGGGCCTACACTGGGCGCAAGTACATAATAAAGCTCGAAGGCGCATGGCACGGTGGCTACGACGCGCTACACGTAGGCGTAACCCCTCCCTACGAGGGGCCGGAGTCCCTGGGTCTACCAGAGGAGAGCATCAAGTACACCCTAGTAGCGCCATTCAACGATGCCGGGGCTGTGGAAAGGCTGGTGAAACGCTACGAGGTAGCCGCAATATGGGTTGAACCGGTGCTCGGTGCTGGCGGTGGAATAGAGCCGGAGCCTGGCTACTTACGGGAGCTCCGGAGGATAGCTGACGAAGCCGGAGCACTTCTCGTATTCGACGAGGTTATCACGGGGTTCCGCCTAGCCCTCGGAGGCGCCCAGGAATACTACAACGTTAAGGCAGACATAGTTGTGCTAGGCAAAATTGTTGGCGGCGGTATGCCAGGTGCGGGTGCGATAGCCTCGCGAGCCGAGGTTATGGAGCTGCTGGATCAGCTTAAGAGGCCAAAGGGCCGGGAGAGGAGCTTCCACGGGGGCACCTTCACCGGCAACCCGGTAACGATCCTCACAGGCTACCACACCGTGAAGCATCTTGCTGATAACCGCGGCGTCTACGCCGAGTTCAACAGTCTATGGGATAGTGTGAGGAGGAGGATCCAGGAGGAGTGTGAGTCCAGGGACAACATCTGCTGGGCAACCGGCACCGGAAGCATAGTTGGGATACACTTCACCCGCAAGAGGCCGCGCACGGCGAGGGAAGCCCTGGAGGAGAGGTGGAGTAACAAGGTATACGAGGTAATGCACATGTACATGAGGCTCAACGGTATACTTTACATGACCGAGCACATGGCACACTTGCTGCCATCAATGGCTCATAGCCGCCGGGATGCTGACAGGTTTATAGAAGTGTTCGCGAGCTTCCTAGACGAGATCTACAGACTAGTTAAAAAGGGAGCACTCTCCACATTTTAAGCTGTAGAATCTGACGCCGCTGGGAATGATTAGGCCTTGGTTGAGGAGGGCACTGTAAGGGAGCGAATCATAAAGATCTTGATGGAGGCTCGTCGCCCTCTCACGGCGCGCGAGATAGCCATGACTCTGGGTCTCGATCCCGCAAGCAGTGAGGCGGAGATATACGAGCACCTGCGCCACATAGTTAAGACGCTACGGCGCCGCCACGGTCGTAGGTCGGTTCTCTACATGATACCGCCGCAGTGCCGGGACTGCGGCTACGTGTTCGCAGAGCTCACGGAGCCCTACAAGCCCAGCAAGTGCCCCCGCTGCAAGAGCCAGCGCATTGACCCACCGAGATTCTACATAAAGGAGGAGTAGCAAGGCTCGACGCTAAGCGGCGACCCGGCAGGCCTGTGGCGGCGGAGCCGGAGCCCACGCTTCGCTGCTAGGGCCTCCAGCTCCTCCCGGGCCTCCCCTGCAGCATCATCCTCTGGTACTACGATTGCTACTCTCTTCTTCACATACCAGCCCCTAACTAGGCCCCTCGAAACGAGCCGGTCAAGCTTCTCCCTCAGCCAGTCCGGCGCAAAGCCGGCCTCCACGCTAAACTCCCTAGCCTCTCTCAGGAAGGTATCAAGGTTCGGATTCTCAGCTATCCTCTGCCACCGGGGCGCAGCAAGAGCTACGAGCTTCTCCCCGAGGGCGCGGTGCATCTCGGTGGTTGCCATCCTGCCCAGCTCGAGGCTATAGATGGTCTTCGCGTTGACGGGGAAGCTCTCTACACGTGCGAGCCCTGGCGCGCCCGGCGCGAGGCGCAGCTCGAGTCCACGGCCATAAACCATTGCCACTACATCGCCTAGCCCTGTGCCAGCCAGGACCTCAGCCTCATGTGCGACCGCTGCGGAGGCCTCCACGCTCCATCCCCGCCTAGAGCCCTCCCCAATAGCAATAGCTAGGGCGATAGCGGCACTCACAGCATACCCGACAGCCAGGGGGGCAGGAGACTCGAGCGAGACGTCGACGTTGAGACCGCCTAGAAGCTCCACAACGTGTTTGACGATGCTAGTAGAGGCGGATACCAGCTCGCCACAAGCCCTTACACGGAGCCCACACTCTCCCCCAGGACACTCGTAGACCTCAGCCACGGCGGGAGGCTCAAGCAGAAGCCCCGCGCCGAGGCTCCCCGTCTCCCGGGGCGATCCTCTCCACACTGGCACCCACAAACCGGTTACATGGAGCGGTATACGTATGCGGTAGAGGCAGCGCGCCCCAGAAGCCAGGACACATACACCCGAACCAACACGGAAAGGTGGCAGCAAATAAACCCGGAACCAAGCAGCACCCCTCGATGAGGCCCCGGGCCACGCCTGCTAAGCAGCACAGCAGTATAGCTCATTGTACTCCTCAGGGGTAGCCCTCGTAGAGCACACACAGACTAGGATCCACCGTGGCCGCCTTGGTCTCGCGTACGAGCTGAGCCGGAACCAGGAGGCCCAAGTGGAGAGACCTTCATGCTTGCATTATAGCACCTCCCTCAGCCGCGTTATTAGGGGGTTCTAGCTGGTGCCTACATCTTCCACCCTAACCGTGCATGTCTTGGCTTAACTGGTAGCCGCCATTCCAGGTATGGCGATCCATGTAGGTACTGGGGGTGTGCAGTTGGAGGATAAACCCCGGAGGAGGTACACGTCTCCGGCCCTGGGGGTGGCCTGGGGTGTGCGTTGTTGACTGTAGCGGGCTTTGCAGGGAGCTAGCTGGCCTCCTCGTTGTTGAGGATGATGCGGCTGGTCTCGGGATACGCGTTGCCTATAGCCTCTCCTGGGGCAGGCCTGTGAGGGAGCTGGATCCAGGGAGGCTTGTGGCTGAGGAAGAAAAGTTGCTTGCAGAGCTTAGGGAGAGGTATCGCGTCGAGGAGCTGCCCAGGGATCCACTAGTGAGGACTTACCGTGACTTCTACTGGAGGATAGGGATAGACCCGACGAAGACTAGGCCTAGCAGCGAGGCTCTCGTACGGCGAGCGTTGAGGGGCAAATGGCCGCGGATAAACCCGGTAGTGGATGCCGGTAACATAGCCTCCGCTAGGATGATGGTTCCTGTGGGCTTGTACGATGCTGCAAAGTTCAAGCCACCGCTCCGGATAACATTGGCGCGTGGCGGCGAGGAGTTCCACCCGATAGGCGGCAAGCCGGAGAAGCTGGAGCAGGGAACGCCGATCTTAGTAGATGGTGATGGAAGGGTGATGCATGTCTATCCGCACAGGGACTCTGTGGAAACAATGGTTGCCCAGGACACAACATGCATACTAATAGTTGCGGCGGGTGTGCCTGGTGTCCAGAGGGAGCAGCTAGTGGAGACTGTGAAGGAAGTGCAGAGGCTGGTAGGTCTCCTCGGCTGGTCATCATGCAGCCGAGTGGAGGCCAAGCCTTAACGAGGCGCCTGGGTCTGTGATGACAGTGCTGTTGCGCTTCAATACTTGGCGCCTTGTTTTGGGAGATGAAACTCTTGCATATTAGGGGCTATGTGTTGTATGCTATGCTGTAGATGCAACGGATTCGTAACGTTGAGACAATATCTTTTAAAACGAGACAATATCTTTTAAAACGTAAAAACTATTAGTATGGAATTGAGTGGTATATGCTTAATATAGATGTTCCGTAGCATGATAGGTGCCAGAGATTGGCTCGGTTCTACGAAGCGGCATGTAGAACTCTTGAAAGGCTCTGCCCGAGACCCCGGCCTCTGCCACTGCTAGAGGCTGGTCTCAGCCTGGAAAACATTGCACAAATTGACCCGCTGCTTTTGGCTGAGATAGCTGGTATCGATGTTGAAGAGGCTAGTACCACCATTGAGAGGCTTAGGAAGCTCCTAGAGCAACGCTCCCAGGGTAGATGCCGTTTCTGTAACGGCAAGGCGTCACGAGCTGTAGAGCTGTGGACGTTTGAACGTAGCAACAATAGGAAGGCCCTCGCCATACTGGAGGATATCGTGACTGCATGCGAAAAATGTCGCCGTGCACTATATCCGGAGCATGTAATCCTAAGGGGAGGACGCGATCTACGCTGGCTCACTAAATGGGTTGCAAAGGTTAACCGCGTAAAGAAGGATATTGCTGAGGAACTTGTTACAGACATTGTTGAGGAGTGGAGCCATACTGGCATCATTAGGGAGTGGAGTGTTGACGTATCCAAGCTTTCGAACCTAGGCGTCCCAGCAGAACCCATAGCAAGGCTGGCAAACATGCTCGCCTCCGGCATAGTCATGATACGTAGGGATGCATTTGTGGTACCAAACCCGTCATGTGCAAACTATGAGGCCTATGCCCTTGAAAGCCTTGAAGCACTCTGTACCGAGGCGATAACATCCTCTAAGATTGTCCTTAAAGCCTCAGAGTTCGGCTTGCACCCCAATGGAGCAGCAATACGAGACACCATAATAGCCCTCATGGAGTTTGGTGCTTGCAAGTCCAAGACGAGGAGACCCTCACTCATCGAAGGTGCATGGGTCGTAGTAGTGCCTGCAAAGGAGAGAGCCAAGCTGATAGCAATGCTCCTAGAAACCATGCGGAGCGAAATGTACTGGTTTACGCGGCTCGAAACACCTGTAAAACACGTTGACCCTGCACCCATGCACTTCTATACGCCGAGCTTCGCGGACATAGAAACTGTTGTAGGGGCAGCCAAGAGCATAGAGAAGCTCTTATCGAGTCTCGGTGGAGCCTCGTACATAGAGCTACGCTACTACCCAAAACTGCCTAGCAACAATGAGCTGTCCAGAGTGCACATATACTCGTACAAGCTGCGAAATAGAGGATAATACTTATAAGGACTCCGTCTAGGGACACATTCCACGGTGATGACCATTATCCATGGAGAGGCCAAGCCTCAAATCCTCGTATAACCCCGTCAAGGTTGAAGAATGGGTCCTCAAGTTCTGGGATGAGAACAAGATATATGAGAAGGCCAAGAAGAAGTCCTGGGAGGAAGGCAAGGGCCCCGTCTTCGCCTTTCTGGAGGGTCCGCCAACAACCAACGGGTTTATGCACGTTGGCCACGCGCGTGGCAGAACACTGAAGGACGTCAAGCTCCGCTACATGAGGATGAGGGGTTACCGCGTCTGGGACCAGGCTGGCTGGGATACCCAGGGACTACCTGTAGAGCTCGAGGTTGAGAAGAAGCTCGGCCTAAAATCAAAGAGGGATATAGAGAAGCTGGGCGTCGAGCGGTTCGTTGAGGAATGCCGCAAACTCGTAGACTACTATATGGAGCACTGGGTACGGGCTAGCAAGAGGCTAGGCCTGTGGCTAGACTACGAGCACGCCTACGAGACGAGACACCCCCGGTACATAGAGCAGGTGTGGAGCTTCATCAAGAAAGCCCATGAGAAGGGCCTACTCTACGAGGGCCGCCGCGTAGTACCCAGATGCCCCCGCTGCGGCACAGCACTGAGCAGCCACGAGGTAGCCCAGGGCTACGAGCTCGTCGAAGACCCGAGCGTCTACTTCAAGCTCCCCCTTCTCGATGAGCCCAACACATACCTGGTAGCATGGACCACTACACCCTGGACGATAATAGCTAACGAGATGGCTGCAGTCCATCCCGACGAGACCTACGTAGTCGTAGAGGTTGGCGGCGAGAAGTGGATACTGGCGGAGAAGAGGCTCGAGGCATTCGCCAAGGAGGTGGGACTGAAGGATTATCGCGTCATGGGGAGGCTCAGGGGTAGGGAGCTGGAGGGCCGCCGGTACCGTCACCCCTTGGCCGAGGAGGTCCCCTACCACCAGGGCCACGACCACGAGCCCTACCACACAGTATACACAGCTGACTGGGTCACGATGGAGGAGGGTACTGGCGTAGTACACGCAGCCCCCGCCCACGGCCCAGAAGACTTCGAGATGGCACAGAAGCACGGTGTTGACGTCTATACGCCGCTCCGCGAGGACGGCTACTTCGGCGAGGATGCTGGCGCCTTCAAGGGGCTCTGGTTCGAGGAGGCTAGCAAGCACGTGGTGGAGGTGCTGAAGCGCAAGGGGCTGCTGGTATACGCTGGCAAGTACCCGCACGAGTACCCATTCTGCTGGAGGTGCGGCACCAGGCTCTTCTACTACGCCTCCAGGCAGTGGTTCATAAGGATAACGGACGAGCTGCGAAGGAAGATGGCCGCTGAGGTCTACTCGATGAGGTGGGCGCCGAGCTGGGCAGCAAAGAGGATGGGCGACTGGGTTGAGAACGCTCGCGACTGGTGTATAAGCAGGGAGAGGTACTGGGGCACACCCCTGCCGGTATGGCGGTGCACCAGCTGCAACCACATAGTCGTCGTGGGCAGCCTTGAAGAGCTGAAACAGCTCGCAACCGACCCCAACAGCGTGCCCAGCGACCCCCACAGACCCTACATAGACCGGGTGGAACTACGCTGCCCCAAGTGCGGCGGCGTGATGAAGAGGGAGCCCTTCGTTGTTGACGTCTGGATGGATAGTGGCGTAGCCCACACAGCCTCCCTGGCACAGTATGGGTGGCTCAAGCTCTGGGACACCCTCTACCCATACCAGTGGATAACCGAGGCGGCAGACCAGACCCGTGGCTGGTTCTACACCCTACTGGTAACCGGCGTAGTATGGCACGAGAGGAAGCCCTACCGCGAGGTACTCCTCCAGGGCCACGTGCTCGACAAGTACGGCAAGAAGATGAGCAAGAGCAAGGGCAACGTGATATGGGCCCTGGAGTGGATGGAGAAGAACGGTACAGACCCAATGAGGATCTTCCTCCTAAGCAGGGCGCCATGGGATAGCATAAACTTCGACCCCGACGAGGTTAGGAGGTACCAGGGCTACCTCAACATACTATGGAACACCGTGAAGTTCGCGGACACGTACATGGAGCTGGACAAGTGGAAGCCGAAGAACCCAGCGGAAGCCAGGCTCGCCGTGGAGGACCGCTGGATACTCTACAGGCTTTGGCAGGCCCTGGAGAAGGCTAGCGAGGCAATAGAGAGCGACAATATGCACCAGGCCGTCCAGGCGCTCGTAGACCTCGTGGTGGAGCAGGTGAGCCACCGCTACATCCCACTGATAAGGCCGAGGGTCTGGGAGGAAGAGATGACAGAAAGCAAGGACGCCGCCTACGCGACACTATACTATGTGCTGAGGGCAGTGCTCGCCGCAATGGCGCCCATAGCGCCGTTCGTCACGGAGTACCTATACCAGGCCTTCGTGAGGAAATACGAGCCCGACGCGCCGGAGAGCATACATCTCAACCAGTGGCCCACAGTACCCCAGGAGCTGCTAGACGAGAAGGCCTACAAGGCGGTGGAAGAGGCGTTCGCCGCGGCGGAGAAGATACTGGCAGAACGTAGCGAGAAGCGGCTAAAGAGACGCTGGCCCCTAAGGAGGGCAGTCATACTCGTCAAGAACGAGGATCTACGTGACGCCCTCAGGGAGGCGGCAAGTGTACTAGCAAGATTCGCCAATATAAAGACGGTGGAGCTAGCAGAGGCTGAGCCCGACTGGGCACAGTCAGCGCTAAAGATCGACACCGAAAGCATGCTCGTCTATGTGGACATGGAGCTGGACGAGGAGACACTACTGGAGGGCCTAGCGAGAGAGGTTATACGCCGCGCCCAGGTGCTAAGGAAGGAACTCGACCTCCCCGTAGACCACGTCGTGGAGGAGTTAATGGTGTATGCTACCGGCAAGGTGTTAGAGGCCGTGAAGAGGTTTGAGGATCTAATAAGGAGCGAGGTAAGAGCGAAGAAGATAACACTGCTGGGAACACCGCCAGATAAGGCGAAGAAGTGGAGCATAGAGGATATGGGTGAGCTACACCTAGCCCTAACCCCCTAACCCGAGTCCACCCCTATCCACGTTTTGGCAATCCACGGCAAGCCAGTATTCTCCGCGTTATCTCGGAGTGATGCGTGTAAAGACAAGAACTCTACCAGCGTAGATGATGGTTGTGTGTTGAACCGAACCTGCAAGGACTATAAGGATATGTGTCCAGCAGATCTCTCCACGTTGATGCCTAAGGCCAGGTTTTGCAAGGGATTCTCTGGGGTTAAGGGCTTAGGGGTAGTCGTTATGAGCGCGTAGCTGGCGGGGGTTGCTCCCGGGCTGCCCCGCCGTGTTCTTATTATAGCGGGGGATTCTTCGGGTTTGGTAGAAGGTTTCTACCCATCATGCCGGGTGGGGGGTTAGGGGTTCGTGACTCCTATCGTTGGGCTTGTGCTTGGTGTTGGCGCTATAGTTGTACGCCGCGGTAGCGCTGGACTAGAGGTTCTCCTGGTTAGGCGTAAGTATGACCCGTTTCGGGGCTATTGGAGCTTTCCCGGCGGCCATGTTGAGCCTGGTGAGCCATTGCTAGAGGCTGCTGCTCGTGAACTCCTTGAGGAGACGGGTATCCGGGCTAGGCCTCTGGGCGTGATACACATCCACGAGCTGGTAGCCGAGGGGCCTGATGGGAGACGGCACCACTACGTGATAATAGACGTTGTCTTCGAGTATGAGGGTGGAGAGCCCAGGGCCTCCAGTGATGCCGAGGATGCTGCGTTTGTCCCACTGGTGGAGGCGCTAAAGCTAAGGTTGACACCTGGAGCTAGGCTAGTACTGCAGAAGCTGCCAGAGATGCTCCAACGGGGCTGCACTATAGAGCCGACACGCACAGAGTAGGGGAGAGGCCGTTGCATAGCAGCCAATAGGGCCGCCTCTTTCCGGGCTTGGGTCTATATAGGTGGGCCTATAATCTCCCTATTCTGCTGGTGTGGTGGCTGTGGCTAAAGCTGTCATATTAGCTGGTGGGCTTGGTAAGAGGCTGCGTCCGCTTACGAGCAACAGGCCCAAGCCCCTTGTAGAGGTTGCAGGGAAGCCTATCATCGAGTGGCAGATTGAATGGCTCAAGCGACACGGGTTCCACGAGTTTGTAGTGCTTGCTGGCTATCGGTGGGATCGGCTAGTAAAACACCTTGGCAGTGGACAGAAGCTGGGCGTAAGGATAGCCTACGTGGTGGAGGATGAGCCCCTGGGAACCGGTGGAGCGATAAAGAACGCGGAGCACCTCCTCCGCGGCGAGGACTACTTCGTGGTAATAAACGGCGACATCATAACAGACCTGCCCGTATCAAAGCTCGTTGAGGCGCTCCAGGCCGAGCCGAGAGCTGTAGCAGCGATAGCACTGGTACCCCTACGCAGCCCCTATGGCGTGGTAGAGGTAAACGAGGAAGGCTGGGTTACAGTGTTCCGCGAGAAGCCCGTGCTCAACTACTGGATAAACGCCGGCGTCTACGCTATGAGACCCGTGGTGCTTGACTACCTTCCCGAGAAGGGTGACATAGAGACCACAGCCCTCCCAAGACTCGCCAGCGAGAAGAGGCTACTAGGCGTAAAATTCCGCGACATATACTGGAGAAGCATAGACACTGTGAAAGACCTGGAGGAGGTTAGCAAGCAGCTAGCCGAGAAAACAACACTATAACCCACGCTACGCAGCAGATAATGGGATCCAGCGTATCCGTCTGAGGATTGGATAGGAAAAGGCGGGGAGTCCCTCTCCCTAGGGTTTAGTGGTCCTTGTTTGTTTAGGGCATTGGTACTGGTATCGGTCTGGGACCTAGGGATGGGATCTTTGGAGCGCGATATGTTCGAGGCACCGGCTCCTCACCAGGTATATAGGGGCTCTGCTAGTACAATTTCTACTCTGCCTCACGCTTGTAGAAAACTTTTAACAGATTTGCAATCTGCGAAACAGTACCCGCTCCTCGACATGCTCGCTAACGCGCTTACCTGCTACGAGCCCCGGCTGCAGTGGAGGGAGATTACAAGCTACATAGGCTACACTAGCCGTGGCATGTACTCTAAGCTTATGAAGCTGCTTAGGAGCTGTATCTACGACTACGTATCTCTCCGGCCAGGGCTCCTCGCATCCCACATGCGTAGCATTAGCATCCTCGGTCTAACCAGCATCGTGGCACTAGCAGATACATCGTTCCTCAACAAGCTCCACAATAACCTTGACAGCTTCGACCCGGTCTACAGGCTTGTAGGATCGGTTGTAGCCTTCGCCGACGGCACTGTGCTTGTCACCTTCCGGTCTCCGCGCCGTCTCACCAACGAGTTCCTAGCAATGCTCGAGAAGGTTAAGGGGCTCGAGATACTCGGCCGCTACGAGACGGTACTTGTCAAGTCACTGGACTGCATCGAGAACCCGGAGGCTGAGGTTAGGCGACAGCTCTCAATAAGGTGTGAGCCTACAGCCAGGTGTTTCAGGTTTATAGATGCCTTGATAACCTCGGCGATAGACCTCAACCCGTTGTTGACCCTGCGCGATGTCTCGACAAAAGTGCTGTCCATAGCTAGGTTCGGGGATGAAGACTTGTTTGGGGGTAGGAGGCTCAGCTTCCGCTACGTCTTACGGCACTACCGCTCCCTAGCAGAAACCGGTGTTTTCGGCAGAGTTTGGATACAGCCGGTGAGGGTGCACCGTACAGTAGCATTCCGCGTTGCAGCTGGCGCGGTGATGGAGGTGTACCGGTTCCTGGCAGCCTACCGGGCGACTGGATACATGCTCTACAGTCCGGAGCATGGCGACGCAATAGTGGTTTCAGCGCTGCTGCCCGAAGAGGTGTTCTACGAGCTAGTAGCACGGTTTGCAGACGACATAGAGTTGTTTAACCACACCGTGTACCAGGCGTCATTTCCGCTACCATTCGAGTTTATAGACCCGCGGACGGGAGACTGGACTCTAGACTATAACAAGGAGGTGCTCGAGTATACGAGGAGGCTGAGGATATTCTCCTAATAAACTTCCTCCTACCGCGGTCCCTCAACCTGCGGAACGACTTTTCGGCTACACGGTACAAGTGGGGCATGTACGTGTGGAGTAGGTCGAACTGCTCCTCGCAGCTAAGCTCGGAGAATTCTACTCCATACTCAGCTCTGGCTATGCCAGAGAGTATTGAGTATGCGCCGGGGGCGACACGCCGGAGCCAGGCTGCTAGGCACATACCAGGTACTACCTACAAGTATTCGTACGCCACAGATGTTTTGTGGAGTGTGTCACAGGCTAGTAGAGCAGGGTTTATAGCTAGGGTTTAAGCTGGAACATTATGGCTAGAGGATTTGTCTCGCTTATAAGTGGAAGAGTATTGCAGCATACCCGACGACGGCTGCCTCGTCGCCGGTTACGTCGGCAGAGTTATAGTACTTTAGCAGCTTCGCTCTAGCCCCCTCAAGTTTCGCATACTCTATGAGGGTTGCTATGGCTCCGTAGCCGCAAACCGTGGCGCCGTACCGGTATATGGTTTCAAGGAAGCCCTTGGTGTCCAACCGCAGTATATGCTCTATAATTGCCATGTCCAGCTTTGCCACGTTCTCCCTAACGTTCTCGGTGAAGAGTACATAGTCGTACATGTAGCCGTGGTGGGTGAAGTCGGAGGAGGCTATTACGAGTATCCTCCGGCCTAGCTCCTCTGCAGCTCTCTTCACGGCTTCCGCCATTTCCCGGGCCATCCTCTCACTGGGCTCCTTCACTACTATGGGCACTAGCTTGAAGTTGTTGCCGTAGATGTACTGTAGGAAGGGTAGCTCAACCTCGATGCTGTGCTCCCTCATGTGTGCTAGGTAGTCGTCCTCTAGGCGCGGGTAGAGCTTCTTAAGCAGCTCTATAAACTCTATATCGGTCTCCACCGTGCCCAGCGGTGTAGCCCAAGCCTTATACCTCGTGGTTGTAGTGTAGACGCCGCCGTAGCCTGTATGGTTGGTTCCCATTACGACTACAGTGTCCACCTCTGGGGCGTTCTCGGCGAGTTCCAGGTAGAGGTGGGCTGCGCAGGGTCCAGAATAGCTGTAGCCAGCATGCGGAACCACACCGCCAACCGGTGTATAGCGCGGCCTGGCATTTCTATCCGGGAGCCTGCCGGGCCCAAACCGCTTGTCGAGAAGGCATGCCTCAATGGTCCTCAGAAGCTCGCCTCGGTTGAGGGGGTAGAAGCCCCATATGCCTGCCTGTGGCTCTCTAACCTCTAGCTGCGCCAAGGGGACGCTGCACCCCAGGGAATGTTATGGAGTGCGAGCCCCTACATAGGCTTGCCCGTGGCTCTAACGGTAGCAGGGTGTCTGGCGACCGAGCCACTTCGCGGAGGTAATATCTCCCTATTCCCTGGCCTTGTCTGTGCTTCTCGCCGGCCTATACGGGGCTTGTGCTAGCACTAACTCCTGGGCTAGGATGATGCTGCTGAGGCTGCTAGGCCTAGCTGTGGGGGGCTCCAAGCCTTAGCAGTACCACACCCGGCCCCGGCCTAGCGCCGCTCAGAAGGTTCCTCGTGTCAACCACTACTAGCTCCTTACCTGGGTTGAGCAGCTTTGTCACGAGCTCCTTGCTGTGGTAGGCTGTATGGTTGACAGCTATTACAACAGCATCGGCCCAGCCTACTAGCTCGAGGGGGTCCACAGTGCTCTGGAAGACTCCGTAGACTGTCTTAACACTCTCTACCAGGGGGTCGTGAACCCTAACAACTGCGCCCCGCTCCACTAGCTCTTCGATGATTCTTATTGAAGGGGATTCCCTGGCGTCGTTGACATCGGGCTTGTAGGCAAGGCCTAGAACTGCTACCCGGGCCCCCCTAATCCTCTTGCCTAGCTTTGCAAGGCCCTCCTCGACGAGGTTGACAACATGTACTGGCATGTAGTTGTTGATAGAGGCTGCCACCTCTACGAGGCGTAGGACTGCGCCGTGGCGCCAGGCGCTGTAGCGGAGGTAGAATGGGTCTACGGGGATGCAGTGGCCGCCAACACCGGGCCCGGGGTAGAATGCCATGAAGCCGAATGGTTTTGTCTTCGCTGCCTCTATGACCTCCCAGACATTTATCCCCATCTTCTCGAAGGCTACTGCAAGCTCGTTCACAAGTGCTATGTTTATGTAGCGGAACATGTTCTCGAGCATCTTGGTGGCCTCAGCCGTCTTACAATCCTTCACCTTTACGACATACTTGAACGCTTTTGAGTAGAACTCTGCCACTATATCGGTTATCTCAGGTGTGATGCCGCCGACTACCTTGGGTATATCCTCTAGCTTATACCTGGTATCGCCGGGATTGATCCTCTCCGGGGAGTAGGCTACACCAAAGTCCCTCACGACGCGTAGGCCGCTCTCCTCCTCAAGTATCGGCGCCAGCACCTCCCTCGTCGTGCCGGGGTACGTGGAACTCTCCAATACCACTACCTGGCCGCGGCGGAGCACCCTGCCAACACTCCTAGCAGCGCTCCTCACATAGCTCAAGTCTGGTAGGCCGTTGCAGCGGAGCGGTGTAGGCACCGTTACGAGTATGAAGTCTGCTTCGTGGAGCGGCTCCGGGCTCGTGTAGGCTTCGAGTAGGCCCTCCTTGACGACCCTGGCTACCTCGTGGTCGGGAATGTAGTTTATGTAGGAGCGCCCCCTACGTATTGCCTCAACCCTTCCCTGGTCGATATCGTAGCCTATGACGCGGAACCCCTTGGAGGCGTAGAGGAGGGAGAGCGGGAGCCCCACGTAGCCGAGGCCTACAACGCCTACCACTACACGGTTTTCCCGTAGCTTCTCCCTAAGCTCGTCTAGCCAGCTGCCGGGCTGCAAGACCCCCTACCGGCCCCCAGCCTCAAGGCTACGAGGCCTAGGCGAGGTTTATCTGGGGAGCGGCCAGCCACCGGGAAGCCCATGGACCCGCGTAGCCAGCCACGAGAGGAGCAAGGGCCTTGGCTGTTGTCGCGGTGACAGCTGCTAGGGGCGGCCACTCGGGCCGCGCGCTAGCCCTAGCCGAGGAGCTGGTACGGCATGGCGTTGAGGTTGTAGCGGTTATTGCTGAGGGCGACGAGTGGACACGGGCCAGGTTCCAGGGCCACCGTGTTGTCGAGGTGCCTCTGCTACGTACTCCCACAGACTCCCGGCTCGCCGCCGCACTTAGGGCCCCAAGGGCTCTCATGGTTTCGCTCCGCCGGCTCCCCAAGGGGCTCTGTGCCCTCGTGAGCCTAGGCTCGAACCTCAGCATAGCCCCGGCTGTGACTGCAAAGCTGAGGGGTGCACGGCTATACGTTGTGGAGGATATTGTTCGGTTTGTGGCTCCCAGCGCTACCGCCCGGCTACTAGCACCTATCGCTGATCGCGTTGTATTGCAGTGGGAGGAGCAGAGGAAGCTACACTCACAAGGCGTGGTCTACGGCCCCTTCTACCCAAGACCACGCTACCCGCCCCGGGATGGGGGCTACGTGCTCATAGCAACTGGTACTCTCGGCTACCCAGGCCTCGTAGAGGCTGCTGCGAGACTCCCCTACGACCATGTCGTGGTGCAGACTGGTAGGCTTGTAGACCCCGAAAAGCTCCCCCGAAGGCCGGGCCTTACAGTCTTCCGCTTCGACCCTGACTTCCACCGCTGGCTCGCCGGTGCCAGGGTTGTTGTTACGCATCTCGGCCACACGGCTGTTGAGGCGGCTCTCACCTACGGGAAGCCAGTCGTCATAGTCTACAATCCCATGCTTGGGAGGACGGCTGGGCTCAAACCAGGGGACGCCGAGGCATTCGCCATGAAGCTCAACGCGATCCTCATAGAGGGCGAGCCTACGGTGGAAGAGCTAGCCAGGGCCATAGAGGAGGCTGGGAAGCGTAGGCCGCCACAATATCCCAACGGCGCTGAAAAGCTGGCAGAAGAGCTTGCAGGGCTTTGCCAGGGCTAGCTGCTCACAACTTTAAAGCCGGTCCCTGCAACTAGCCTACGTGGATAAGCCGGGCCGGAGGGTGAGCAAAGTGAACAAAACCATCCTCGTTGCTTCAATTGTAATTATAATTATCGTTGCCGGCGTAGCAGTCTACTTCGCCACAAGGCCCGAAGAAGAGAAGACTGTGACCCCCACCGAGCAGACGACAACCACACAGACAACGGAACACCACGCCGTAGAGCACGCCACAGAGTCTACCACGATGCAGCATGCCGAGGAGATGCCTGCCGAGGAGGCATCCCAGCAGCTGCCTGCTAGAGAGCTCGGTGGCCGCAACAAGATCTGCGTAGTCTACGACATTGGTGGCCGTGGAGACCTAAGCTTCAACGACATGGCATACCTGGGCGCCAGCAAGGCTGCTAAGGACTTTGGCCTCGATCTGGTGGAGGTTCAGAGTACCAGCGAGTCAGACTACCTGCCAAACCTTAGAACGCTAGCTAGGAGCGGCAAGTGTGCCGTAATAGTAGCTGTGGGCTTCCTAATGACCGACGCTGTCAAGCAGGTTGCGGACGAGCATCCAGACCAGCTATTCGCCATAATCGACGGCTACATTGAGGGTAAGCCTAACGTGCTAAGCGTGCTATTCAAGGAGCACGAGGGTAGCGCGCTCGCCGGAGCCCTGGCAGGCATGCTAGCCCACTACTATGGCTGCAAGGCCGTAGGCGTAGTGCTAGGCATGGAGATCCCTGTGCTGTACAAGTTCGAGGCAGGTTACTACTGGGGTATAAGGTACGGCGAGAAGATCTATGAGCAGCACACCGGCCAGCAGGTCGAGCCACTAAAGATATTCTTCACATACACCGGCACCTTCAACGACCCAGCTAAGGGCAAGCAGGCCACTGAGGCCCAGCTGGCACAGGGCGCCTGCATAGTCTACAACGTTGCTGGCGCGACCGGCCTAGGCATATTCGAGGCCGTAGAGGAGGCTGCCAAGAGAGAGGGCAAGGACATGGGCCCACCATTCGCCATCGGCGTCGACGCGGACCAGGACTGGATCAAGCCCGGATTCATAATCGCTAGCATGATGAAGCGCGTCGATGTCGGCGTCTACACTGCTGTAAAGAGGGCGCTAGACTACTACAACGGCAAGGTGGACCAATACGGTGGAGTCCTAGAGCTAGGCCTAGCCGAGGGTGGCGTTGCACTCAGCAAGCTCGAGGACCTCGAGACATTCCTAAACATGGCGGTCGAAGCCGGCACAATAAAGCCCGAACAGAAGCAGGAGATCTACGAGAAGGTTAAGGCGATGAGGGAGCAGATACCAGACTGGATATGGGAGGAGGCCTACAAGCTCGGCGATACACTGAAGACCAACAAGGATATTGAGGTATATGGACTCAAGTTCAGCGATATCGAGAAGATGATACCACTCGACAGCAAGGAGATAAAGGAGATTAGAGACAAGCTAAAGGTAGGCTAGCGTTCACTCTCACGATTAAACATCCCGGACCGAGTCCCCTTTTTCCCTCTAGCCCCTCTCCTCCCTTCTAACCGAGACGACTCAAAGGGGACGTGGCTGCCCCTTGCCGTCAGTCAATCGCAGCCCGCTGGTATCCATGAGGGACATAGTGAAAATATATCCGGATGGCACGGTTGCCCTTCGAGGCGTCAGTATAGACGTTTACCCCGGCGAGATCCTTGGACTCCTAGGCGAGAATGGTGCCGGGAAAACAACGCTCATGAAGATTCTGGCAGGCTTTCTCAAGCCAACCCGTGGCGAGATATACCTCCGTGGACGCCGCGTGGTTTTCCACTCTGCAGCCGATGCTCTACGCAACGGTATAGGCATGGTGCACCAACACCTCGCCCTCGTACCCGTATTCACGGCCTACGAGAACATAGTGCTAGGGCTTGGGGGCCAGGAGCTGAGCAACGCGCGCGAGCACATCGAGAAACTTATGGAGGAGACTGGGCTCCGCGTCCGGCTCGACGTTCCCGTCGAGCAGCTATCCTTCGGCGAGAGGCAGAGGATAGAGATACTCAGGATGCTCTACCGCCGCGTGGACGTGCTGATACTCGACGAGCCAACGACAAACCTTACACCAATCGAGACTAGGATCCTCTTCCAGGCCCTGAAGAGGCTCCGCGACTCGGGGAAATCGGTCGTATTCATTACGCATAAACTGAGGGAGGTTCTCGAAATAGCTGACCGCATAGTCGTCATGAGGAGGGGACGTGTCGTCGGGGAGGTTCCGAGGGAGAAGGCTGAGCCAAAGATGCTTGCAAGGATGATGGTTGGCCGCGAGGTCTTCCTGCGAATCGAGAAGCCTCCATCGAAGCTGGGGGATGTTGTGTTACGTGTCGAGGATCTATGGGTTAGGGGTGATACCGGCTCCTGGGCCGTGAAGGGTGTAAGCTTTGAGGTACGGGCTGGGGAGATATTCGGCATAGCTGGCGTTGAGGGCAACGGCCAGTCAGAGCTTGTACAGGCACTCACCGGGCTCCGGAGAGTCGAAAAGGGCAGGATAATACTCCTGGGTAGAGATGTAACCAACATGGAGCCATCGGAGCTCTACAAGCTCGGCCTGGCCCACATACCCGAGGACAGGCAAGCTATGGGGCTAATACTCGACATGTCAGTGGCTGAGAACAGTGTTCTAGGCATGCATCGATGGCCCAGGTTTACCCGGAGACTAGGCGTTATAAGCTGGAAAGCAGTGACAGAGCACGCCAAGAAGATTATAGAGGAGTATGATGTTGTCGCGCCTGGTTTCCGGAGTCCAGTACGCTACCTTAGCGGCGGCAACCAGCAGAAGCTACTGGTCGGCCGCGAGCTATCTAAGCAGCCGAAACTTGTTATCGCTGCGCAGCCCACGCGGGGCCTGGATGTCGCAGCTACAGAGTATATCCGGAGGCTGCTGGTGAAGCTGCGCAGCATGGGCCATGCAGTGCTTCTAGTGTCAGCCGACACTGACGAGGTGCTACAGCTTAGCGACCGCGTAGCAGTAATGTACGCTGGAAGGTTTACAGCGATAGCTCGGCCCGAGGAGCTTACCGAGGAGAAGCTTGGCCTTCTAATGGGCGGTATGGAGGTGGTGAAGGCTGGCCAGTGACAAGCTGGCTAGCCTCGCCCGGTTCAAGCCTAGCTCCATGCCGGAGTGGCTGCGGCGTGGCCTGCTAAGGTTTGGCGAGAGCGTGCTATCGCTAGTAATAGGCTTGCTTGTTGGAGCTATAGTGGTGTATGTGAGTGGCTACGACCCGGTGGAGGCGTATCGCAGCCTCTTCGAGATGAGCTTCCTTGACATCTATGGTTTGAGTACGAGCCTCAGCGCTGCAGCTCCAATAATGCTTACCGGCATAACCTTCGCGGTCGGCGTTCGGGCAGGCCTCTTCAACATTGGCGCAGAAGGCCAGCTCTACATAGGCGCCCTTGGCGCAGTCCTCGTAGCCTGGATAGCCCGTAACTGGGTTCCAGCACTCGACTCGCCCCTCGGCACAGTTGCCGCGTACGCTCTGGGCGTCATTCTAGCTGTCGGCCTAGCATTGATTGCAGCATTACTCAAGGTTAAGAGGGGTGTACACGAGGTAGTATCAACAATCATGCTTAACTGGATAGCATTCTGGGTTGTAGAGTACTTTAGGGTGTACATTGTCTACAACCCAGAGGATCCATCAAAGACTGTTAGCGTACCCGAGCAGGCGAGGCTACCCCTACTCATGGCGCACTCCGAACTCTCACTAGCAATAATAGTATCCATCGCCTTTACGCTGCTGACCTACTTCCTCCTATGGCACACCGTTGAAGGCTATGAGCTGCGTGCAGCAGGCCTCAACCCGCTAGCAGCAAGGTATGCTGGCATAAAGCCTGAGAAAGCAGTAATACTCTCCTTCCTCATAGGCGGCATCGCCGCCGGGCTTGCTGGTGCCGGCGAGGTGCTAGGAAAACCGCCGAACTACTCGATAACGACAGGGCTCAGCAACCTCTACGGGCTAGGATTCGACGGCATCACCGTAGCATTGATAGGAGCAAACCACCCCATAGGCATAATATTCGCAGCATTCTTTGTTGGCGGGCTTAAGGCTGGCGCTAGGTACATGCAGATATTCGCTGGCATCCCACTCGAGATGGTTAGAATCGTGGAGGGCGTGATAATCATAGCCCTTGCAATACCCGGGGTGTTCCATATGCTCTCGGAGTACCTGCGCCGTAGGAAGGAGCTGAGAGAGCTACAGGCCAGGGGTGAGTAACCGTGGAGACTCTTACACTCTTCATCCTAGGCGTCCTAAATGCTATGACGCCAATACTCCTCACGGCTCTAGGCGAGATACTCGCTGAACGCGCTGGAGTAGTAAACATAGGACTCGAAGGCATAATAATGATTGGAGCCCTGGTAGCCGTAATGGCTGGCGAAGCAGCGCACAGCCCGTGGATCGGCCTAGCGGCAGGCACAGGCGTCGGCGCGGCGATAGGCCTTCTACACGCTATCCTCACAGCATACCTCAAGGGCGACCACATAATCCCGGGGGTGGGCATCAACACTCTAGCCCTCGGCCTGGTACCCTTCACGCTGATAGTCTACTGGCACAGCGCTGGCCACTATCAAGTGCCAAGCTATGCAAGGGTACCCCACATGGCTGGCCTCAGCCCGATAACACTTTTCGCGATAGTATTGTCCCCGCTGCTCTGGTACCTACTATTCAAGACCCCAACCGGGCTGAAGATACGCAGCGTGGGCGAAAACCCGGAAGCAGCGGACACGGTGGGTGTCAGGGTTGAGAGAACGCAGGCTCTAGCAGTAATAGCTGGCGCCTCTCTAGCAGGACTTGCAGGCGCCTACATGAGCCTCGACTGGCTCTCAACAGTGACGAAGGAGATAGCGGCTGGTAGGGGCTTCATAGCCCTGGCACTAGTAGTGTTTAGCAACTGGAACCCCCTACGCGCCCTCGGTGGAGCGGCTCTCTTCGGGTTCTTCGACACTCTCCGTGAGTGGGTCAAAACGATGCCTGCCGTGAAGGCTGTTGTCCCCGATACGCTGCTAAACACGATACCATACATAGTCACGCTGGCAGCAGTAGCAGGAGTGCTAGGGAAGGTCAAGCCACCAAGACATGTAGGCATACCCTACAAGAGGGAGTAACCCATCTCCACACTTAGACATTGATTTCCTTGCCGAACGTCTTTTCATATAGTTGGGATTCCGTCCGGGCCGCTCCGGGCATGGATTCTATGCTCCTTCCCAGCGGCGTTTCTTCTCCTCGTATTCGTCGCGGCTTGCTATGGGTCTCGCTGGCACTCCGGCTACAACCGTGCCTGGCGGCACATCTCTCGTCACGACGCTTCCAGCTGCCACGACGGCGTTGCGGCCTATCCGGACACCTGGTAGTATCACCGCGTTAGCCCCTATTACTGCGCCGTCCTCTACTATTGCTCCCTGCAGCCTCCTCGACGGAGGGTACTTGTCGTTGGTGAAAACTGCCCGAGGACCTATGAACACGTTGTTTCCGATAACTGTCTCCGGTGGTATGTAGACGCCTGTCTCTATCCGGACGTTTCTCCCTATCCTCACACGGCCATCGATAACCGTAGCGGTTCCGACAGCGGTCCCATCACCTATAACCGTGTCCTCCCTTATGATGACATGGTGGCCGGTCTGCACTCTGTCACCTATAACGACCCTCTCGTAGATAACAGTGCCAGCCCTCAAATGGCAACTCCTCCCAATCCTGGCACCGCTACTAGCAACATCTAGCAGCTCTAGCCCCCGGAGCCCACGTTCCTCCCCGAGGAGGCGGCGCAGGCTGGCCCTTGACGGGTAGCCTACGATCACGCTAGGGTCGATAATCGTGTCCTCGCCGACTAGTGTAGGGCCAAGAATTACTGCACCGAAAGAGACAAGGCTTGAGAGAATCCTGGCCGAGCTGGAGACGTAGCCATACACAACCATGCCCAGGGATCCCCCACAGTAGGGTTATGCAAGCTTATCGGTGTAGGCTTTGAGGCGGCGCAGCCCCTCCTCGACGAGGTCCTGGTAGTGGCTGTAGAGCTTATTGTCCCTTGCATCGATGTCGCGGCGCTGGAGCCTCGACTCCAGCGCCAGCTCGCAGACGTAGAGCGCTAGGAAGCCCTGGTAGCCGTCCACGTCAGGCTCCTCGCCGCTGGCAAACCTGGACACCACAGCCAGGTCTTCGAGGTAGAGCGGCTCCTCCCTCCTTATCACTACTGTTGCCTCCTCGTGGCCGCGGTGTATCCGGAGCACTTGCTCCATGTAGTCCAGGTATGCTACCGCTGCCCGTGTTGTTAGGTAGAGCATTCTCTGCTTGAACGGCGTTATCCTGTTAACCTCTATGCTCGCGAAGCCCTCGCCGTATCCTAGTATTATGAGCGCGTAGTCGGTGAGCCTGGATACTAGACCCCCGAGGGTGTAGGAGCGCACAGTCTCGGGGAGCCCCCTGTAGACTACCAGGGCGTTGTCCACCTCGTGTACTCCGAGGTCGTAGACTACGTCGGTGTTCTGTGCCCGTGGAGCGAAGGGGCCAACGCGGCGCGCTACGATAGTTAGTATGTCGCCTAGCTCTCTCCGCGCGACCCTCTCGTGGAGAGCCCTCACAGCAGGGTTGAAGCGCTCTATGTGGCCAACAGCGAGCCAGACACCATGCTCCCGCGCAAGTGTAAGCATCTCTACTGCCTCGCTAAGGCTTGAAGCCATGGGCTTCTCCACGAGAACTGCCCGGGTCTTGCCGAGCAGCTCACGGAACACGGCCAGATGGGTCTCGGTGGGGGTGGATACTATTGCCAGGTCAACCTCGCCCATTCCCCTAACGCTCTGGACGGGTTTACCACCATACCTTGCCGCTACCCGGCGCGCCCTCTCCGGGTCAACATCCACCACGTATGCCAGCTCTACTAGGCCGGGATGCTCATCGGCGATACGGGCCAAAACCCTGGCGTGAGCTGTACCCATGTATCCTGCTCCGACAACTGCAACCCGTAGCACCAAGGCCTAGCTCCTCCCTAGCTCAGCTATAGTGCGGGCAATCATTTCGGCCTGCTCCCGCGACACATGGGGGTGCACGGGGAGGCTGAGAACCTCCCTGGCAGCCCTCCTAGCCTCCGGGCAGCCCCTCGGGCAGCCTATGCCGAGGCTCTGGTATAGCGGCTGATCCGGTATGATCCTGGGGTAGTGGACTGCCGTACCTATACCCCTCTCCCTCAACAGCTTGGCTAGCTCATCCCGGGTGTAGGGGTAGCTGCTAGTAACCCGTATCACGTACTGGTGGTACACGTGGCGAGCCCAAGGCTTCTCTATAGGCGGCACGATACCCTTCACGCGGCTGAGAATCCTCGTCATAACTTCAGCGTTTTCGCGGCGACGACTATTGAGCTGGGGGAGTCTGCGGAGCTGAACCCTCCCAATAGCAGCCGCTATATTCGTCATCCGGAGATTGTAGCCAAGCTCCACGTGTAGGTACTTCTCGGCCTGCCCGTGGTCCCGGAGCATCCTAATCCTCTCAGCCACCCTCCGGTCATTAGTAGTAACCATGCCGCCCTCCCCCGTCGTCATGTTCTTCGTGGCATAGAAGCTGAAGGCCGCTGCGTCGCCGAGCGAGCCAACAATCCTTCCACGATACTCGGCTCCGTGGGCCTGCGCTGCATCCTCAATGAGTATTAGCTTGTGATCTTCGGCTATCTTCCTGAAAGCCTTCATGTCCGCAGGGTGGCCGTAGAGATGCACAACTATTATTGCCCGTGTTCTGGGCGTTATCAGCTCGAGCACCTTGTCCGGATCTAGGTTGTAGGTCTCTGGGTCTATATCGGCGAAGACTGGTCTGGCGCCCTGGTAGAGAATGGCGTTCGCGGTAGCTATGAAGCTGAAAGGCGTCGTTATGACTTCGTCGCCCTCGCGGATACGGTAAGCCTTGAGTATGAGGTCCAGCGCAGCAGTGCCATTAGCCACTGCTACAGCGTAATCCACACCGACAAACTCGGCGAACTCCCTCTCGAAGGCCTCGACCTCAGGCCCGTGAGCGAGGATGCCGGACTCGAGAACCCTACGGACAGCCTCAAACTCCTCCTCGCCGAGAAGCGGCCTAGCGACTGGGATAAAGCTGGTAGAGCCCAAACGGGAAGCCCCTAGCTACAGCTACAATCCTCTACACCACAGTATATAAACACTTGTTAGGCTCCAGCATGTCAATAACATGCAAGGCAGCCGCCTAGCTGAGCCAGCAGGGTTATAGTGATAACCATTCCCGGCCTATAGCTTTAGAGGACTACTTTAGCCGACCAGGTATTCTCGGCTGTTCCAGCCGGAGCTTCTAGGGCCATTATTGAGAAGCTGAGAGGAACAATGAAACCCTCCACAAGGAGGAGATCCTGCTTATATACAGCCTAGCACACGTTCAAGCCCTTCTGCCTTGCCACCTCTCGGAACCTTGCAGCGTCCTGGCCCATGTAGACGTTGTTAAACATCACGTATACCTTCTCTAGGCCGTACTCGTCTATGAGCTTCGCGATTGTCTCTGCTAGTTTCTCGTGGTCCTGGTCTGTGTAGCGGTACCGGTAGTTCACCTCGCCACCGCCTATGCCGTGGAGCCGGAAGTATGTCTCCCTCTGCCAGTCACAGATTATCGGCTGGCGGCGGAACGGGTCAACAATGTGTACCACGCGGGCGCTACAGAGTATCCTCTTGAGCTCCTCGGGGTGCTCGTGCCAGTCTCCACGCGGCTCCCAGCCAACCTTGAAGCCCCTGGCCTCCCCAACTGCCCAGGAGAGGAACTCCTCTATGCGCTGTGCGTTCTCAGGGCTGTAGCCCAGGCTCGGGGGCGTCTGGAGCACGATGTACTCCGCCCCTAGGGCCTCTGCAGTCTCTAGTGTTACCCTCCACGCCCACCTGTTCTCCTCCGTGGGGCGGAGGAGGCCATAGTTATCCAGGTTTCCGGGGAGGCTACGCTTTATCCTCCGCCACGTCGGGCTCCTCCTACTATGCGTCACGGCCTGCCAAGCCTTCACGTGGAATACGAAGCCCTCCGGCGCCTCCTCCCTCCATCTCCTAAGGGTATCAACGCTAGGCGGATCGTAGAAGGTCTGCTGCACCTCAACGCTACGGTATGTCTGGAAATACCTTGCCCGGGCGAAGGGGAACCCGCAACAGCCAACAACCACCCTACAAACCATCCCGAAGCCGCCCATGACCTATTTAGCGATGAACACTGTGAATAGTCTGGCGGCTCATCCACCCCCCTTCTAGCTGCAAGGCATGCTAGTGGGAGCCGATAGATTCTGGTGTTACAACATAGCTAGATGCCCAAGTGAGGAATCTCAGACGGGGGTTGCGGGATAGGTGGCTGCTACCGTGGGAGTAGCTCTGTATGTAGCGCCGCCAGCACTTCATGAGGAGAAACACGCGGCGCACACTGTGCCACCAGCTAGCACAGTTGCAACAACATCTCCAGGCTTACTAGCCGCAGGCTAACCCCCTCCGTGGTGGATTATCTGGTGGCAGGGACAGTTTTTCTTGTTCCACATTGTGCGGTGGGAGTGAGGATGCCACTGGATAATGTGTAGTCGTGGACTGCTCGATAGTCCCGGAGGAGGTCCTTAGCGGTTATGATCACGGCGTTACCCTCTCTGGCATGGCTCCTCAGTGCTTCGAGGACCTGCTCTTCGGCCTCCTGGTCGAGGTTCGAGAAGGGTTCGTCAGCTATTATCAGCCGGGGCTTCTTTGCTAGCGCTCGTGCTATGGCTACGCGTTGTCTCTGCCCACCAGTGAGCTGGCCTGGCTTGCGCTCCTCAAGGCCTATGAGGCGTATTGCCTCTCTCACCCTCGCGGCGCGCTCGCTCCGGGGTATGCCCATGAGGCGCAGGGGCAGCTCCACGTTCTCCCATACTGTGAGGTGCTCTACGAGGGTGTAGAACTGGTCTACGTAGCCTATGTATCTGAGGCGAAGCTTGGCCCGTGTAGAGTCGCCTAGGCTCTCCATCCTCCTTCCAAGCAGTATGACCGTGCCCTGGTCGGGTACGTCGAGGAGCACAGCTATCCTCGCGAGGGTGGTTTTCTCCATACCGCTCCTTCCGCGCACAACTATAAGCCAGCCAGCGCGGGCCTCGAGGCTCACGCCGCGGAGCACAGCTGTGCCTGCGATACGTTTCCACACATTGTCCAGCACTAGTATGGGCTCGGTCAAGGAACATCAGCCCTCTGAGGCCTAGGTGTAGGTGTATGCTTGGACTATGACTGTGTTGTAGATTAGGCTTAGCTCCTGGAGAAGCCTTTCTAGCTCTATGGATAGTATCCTAGCTGATAGCACTGCTATACCGTGGACATGGTTGTCCACGGTCACCACCACGCAGCCCCTCAACAAGTACATAGCGTGCAACCGCGAGAATCTTCGCCACAACTGGCCAGCCCCACAGCCCCCGGGCAGCAAGCGCTCAGACTCCATGCAAACCTTACGCGGGAGGGCAGAGCCAAAAATACTGCCACCAAGAAGATGGCCCACGACGCTATAGCGCGGGAAGCCTCACGCATCTGCCACATTATTCCTGGGACGGCGTGCTCTAGAGCCAACCTACAAACAACAACCAGCAAAACGCCACCAGCATGTTGACCAATAAGCACTCTCCAGGAGTACACAGCGACCAGCTCAACACATGTCCACTATGGGAAGGACATGCTTGGTGCTCTAGGGGAACTCTATCCCGGAAGAGATGGGGTTGGTGGGGGTGGCGGCTAGGCTCTACGTAGTACGGCTGGAACGAGTCCCATGTGTTCTGCAGCTGTTGCCAGCTTGACACCCCTGCGTTTCGCGACTTCCCATACGGGTGCTGCTCTTTCTCGGAACCGGGGCTCCCTTGCCAGGTGGTGGTCGTAGACCACGGTTTCAAGCCTGGTCGTCTCGGAGACTATTCTCACGGCGTTCTCGATAGCTCTGCTGAGGTTTACCCGGTTGAGCATGTAGCCAAGGAGGTATGTTGGAGGCCCATCGAGGATCAGCGTGTCCGGTGCCGCCTCTATTATCATGGAGGCATAGTCTTCTATGACGGGGCCGTTGACGTCGGAGCTGTAGAAGAGCCTACGCCTCCCAGCCTCCACTATGACGCCGATAACCCAGCCTACCCTAGTGTACTCCACACCGTGGAATAGGGGGCCTGTGAAGCGGAGCCTTAAGCAGCCATGCTCGAAGACCTCTCCGTCAGCCCACACTACATGGAGCCCATTCGCCTCTAGGCTACGTATCCACCTCCAGCTAGCCCATCTCCCAACGAGGCGCTTGAACCACCCGCGTCCCCTCTCTAGGAGTTCCCTCCTACGCTTATCGTAGCCTGGGAAGCTGCGCGAACGAGCCTCGAGGAGAGAGTCCAGAGGGTCGGGAATATCGTTTGGATCTAGTGCTGGCTCCTCTAGGTGGTCTCCGATGCCGGCTAAGCGGTAGAGCATAGAGTAGAATTCTAGGGCTCTCTCGTGCTGGGACTCGTTAACGTAGATGTTTGGGTTCTTCGCGTAAAGCGTCTTGCCCAGGTAGAGGCTTATGTGCTCGGGCCGGTAGAGGTAGTGGTCATGATGGTAATGTGTCACTACAACTATGTCAGCCCTCTTCAGCGCCTCCATGACGCGGCCGAGGCCCTCACGGTACCACTCCTCCTTGGCCTCACGGCTCGCCGGGAAGGAGGGATGCATAACGGCAACGCCCGGGTCTATGACGACCCGGTGCCCACAGGCCTCCACGAGCACGGAGGCACCCTTGGCGCCCAGCGAGTCGAACCAGACGAGTTCAACCCTCACAGCCCAGGCAGCCCGGATAAATCCTAGCCCCAAGCTCGGGGGCTAAGGGGGTGCCGTGCCGGCACAAACTAACAGTCTCAGCGCTAGCCACGATAATCCTCTCCGAGCTATCGCCACAGGGCTGCAAGCCGGTCACAGAGATAGCCGAGAAGGCCTTCCTACGACCCATAGTGGTGGAAAACGCCCTCCAAACACTTGCCAAGGCGACAAGCGCCATAACCATCGAAGAGGGCGTAGTGTGTCTTCACGACCCTGTCGAGCTGGCAATAGCCGCCGTGAAGAACGGGGCCTCCGAGACCATCGTAGCTAGGAGCCTCGACTGGAAAATGTTCGAAGACTATACAGCCAAGGCGCTCGAGGAGGCGGGCTACACGGTTTACCGCAGCCTCAGGGTGCCAGGAAAGGGAGGCCTAGAAGTAGACGTGCTAGGGCTCGACCCCCCAGCAAAGCTAGGCATCGTAGTGGACTGCAAACACTGGAACCCGCGAACAGCAACACCATCGAGGCTCCGGGAAGCCGCACGACAGCACCGCGAGAGACTAGAGAGGCTCGCCAAGCTCTGGTGGAAGCTGAGATTACCAAGAGGCACATGGCGACTCATACCAGTCATCATAACGCTGCGCGAAAACGTGCCCAAGCTAGCCGAGGGCGTCTCATAGTCCCCGTCTCAAGGCTCAAAGGCTTCATCCAGGAACTACCAGCACTAACCCACCTCGAAGAACTAGCAACAACACAGGCAAGCTACTAGCAAGAGAGAATGGAGAGCCCACAGAGCCCAACCCCACCCCCTGGGCCGGCCCAACGGACCCCGGGGCCCCGGCGGCTCGGTGTGTTGGGTTGTGCGCGGGGAGGGTGGGGCGGGCCCTGCGGGCTCCACTTCTAGTCTGTGGTTGTGGTTCGGTTTACCCTGTTCGGGGGTGTTAATACCTGGGTGGAGAGTGCTTAGCTGTGGGTTTACCAAGTTGCTCTCGTTCATTTCCTTGCTGTTCGATTTTTGCCTGCCTCTTCGAGGAAAGGTTTTATACTAGTACTCAAATACTAACCTCTCTCTTAGAATTAGGATTTAGGTGCAGCTAAGGGTATCTCGGTGGCTGGCATTGCCGAAACTTACAAGGCCTACTAGGGGTATATCGGGTACCATTGCAGCAATAATCATAATTACGTTCCTGATATCTGTGCTAATACCGTTCATCATATACCTTCATGCTAGCAGCAATGTTACACATAGCAGACTCGTATCTACGCTATTTGAGAAGGCCAGGACTGCCATACCTAAGCTGGACATCTCTGTGACGGTTAGCGGTGGAACTAAAACATACACATTAACGAACAAAGATTCACGACTTCACATTGTGTACCTACTAATAGTACGTGACGACAATGGCTATATCCATTTAGTGAAGGCAGGTAACTGCACCCTAGGCTGCGGTATTAGTGGCTCCACTAGGTTTAAGGTGTCACCATCACCTAGCTCCTGGATACTTAACTACGGTGGTATAGCAATCAAACCTGGCGAGTATGTGAAGGTAATCATCACTAACGGCGAGCTGCTAGGGATATTCTTGGTTGAAGGCAGCTACATACCAGTACTAAAACTCGCCGAAAGCCAGACGACATACGCAGAGGTTGCTGGAGCTGTACAAGCATACTACCTAATATTCGTTAATTACACAAGTCTGGATGATCTATTGCAAAACCCCGATATAGCAGTCACTACAAACCTTGCAGAGCCAAAAAAGAGCCAGGATACAATAGCAGATAGCGGTATTACAAGGGCACTCTGCGCAACCGATAAGGGATACCATACCATTGAAACAAACGATGATATCGGGTACTGGGCGCTTGGTGCCTACAAGTATAGCGGGGAGAAGGTCTATGACCTTGTCTATATAGACTCTATGATGCCGTTTGCAGGCAGTTTTGTGCTTGGCGGTATGGGCGGCAGCTATACCGAGTCAAAGTATAGCATCTCGCTACTCTATGCCGGATATACCTGGATTCCATGGAGGCCAAGCTTCACCGATGATGGTGTACACCTTGGCACAATTGTTGCCAAGAAGCCAGATGGAAGCTGGGAGCTATGCTTCACCGGCCTCTACGTGGGCGGAGATAACAATGTCTACATGAAGAATGTGTGCCCACTAGGTTCCACTGGTTCCCTCACATCACTACTGGCAAAAGCACCGGTTGAAACGAGCTACTACAACATTGGCGCTGAGAACGAAGAACTAAGCTTTACTATTGAGCGAGCAATTCTAGATCTCAATGGTGTAGGGCTGTTTGTTCGCGGCATAGATCAGGAAGGATGGCCTATCTCGATATGGTGTCCTCCAGAGAATAAAACATCATGGAACGGCGTCGTATTTCGTGGGAGTGGCTGCTGGCTTGCCCGCTTAAAAGTCGAAGGATCCGCTACGAGTCAGTGGCGGGTTACATACGTGATGAAGGTTTATGACTTAAACGTGACACTAGGCTCTGATTACGTTAACCGTACCGGTGTGATCATAGATTCAACAGGTTATGGCACAGCAGGAGATCTAGTAGTTGTAGCCAGTCCAATTATAGACGACGAAAGCAACGATATCAGCGGCTTGACTCCATATCCATTCCGCGTGAAACTGGCTGCCCAGAAGGCGCACTTCCTTGAACTCTATGATTACCGCACAAGTGGCTGGCTGAACGATACTAAAGCGTTCGGCTTTTACTACTACGCTGGCTTCTACTACGTGGAAGGTTATAGTGGCCTTTACGGTGCCGTATCCGGTCCCAAAGGTAACAATTATGTTATTGGCACCTTGTATGCAAAAGACGTGAAGGTGTTACTTTATGAGTTTCAGGTAGATGAAACTGGTGGTCTTGACCCATACATAGCCTTCGTGGATGTTGATACGAACGGGTTAACGGAGTTAGTGTTTATGACTGAGGAGACTGGAATCGGATGGGACTACACTTACGACGATATAGTGGGCTATGCAACAAGTATATATAGAAGTATGTATAGGTTGCCGGATGGCACAATTTTATCGGACTTTAATGCTAGAGGCTGTATTGACTATACTACAGCCACGATATACGTCGTATTTATAGGATATGAGGTCAACGGCAGCGAGGTGGCGCAAGTGTCGATGCAGCTTCGCTACTACTTCCACGATAATTCGGGCTCAGACACGGGGGATGTTGACGATCCCCGTAAGGGCTTGTTCGGAGTCTACCTGATAAATAGTACTGGCTATGTATTCTCGAGTAGAGAGTACATCTACCAGGAGCTCGACGACGTTGAGGATACATGGCCTCCTAACACCAACTTCCTAACCGATGCCGTCTACCTGGCAGTGCCAGATAGGAACGAGACATTCTATGTTGTGCTGGGTTTCAACGATCCCTACGTAAGTGAGCTTGAAACTAATGGCTGGACAGCATATAACACTATTAACGATATGGACTTCACAGTTGCCATTGAGTGGACTAGCTTGTGGTTCCTACACCGTTAGGGGACGTAGGGACGAGGTGCTTGTGACTATGCGTGGTCAAGCTGAATTGATTTCCACCGCTATAATGGTTGGCGTGGCTCTGGTTATAGCTTATGGTCTTATCTACTACCTTACTCCGCTTATCGCGGCACAGCGTACGGGTAATGAGATAGCATCGCTTATCGCGAGGACATCTGCTGCTATAAGCGCGGTACCTGTCTACGGCGAGGATAATGTAACAGTCGTAAACATTTATGGCGAGGCTTTAGAAGCTCCAGTGAGGCTCTACGTGACCGTTATAGCGTTCGACAGGAACACGTCCAGGATAGCACCGCCTTCAAACTATGATTTTAATGTCTACATACTAGCCTCCGAGATAGCAGATGCAAGTAGTCCCACGGGCTGGAATCAACTAGCCAGCATCACCGCGCCCTGCCGCAACGTCTACATAGCCTATGGGAATGGCTACTATCAACTTTCGAGCTTCATCCAGAACTGTGTGGCACTGAGGCTGTATGATGTAGGTGTGCTTGAGCCCGGGATCCCGGTGACCGTGAGAGTTGAATATGGTCCCGTGGGTGGCTACCAGTACACTATACACGTGCTAATACGGATAAGCGACAACTACTATACCGTTGCAGAGATACCCGTGGAGGCGACCAGCTAGGAAAACCGCCGGGTGCAGAGCTCGCTGGAGGAGCCCTGGCGCGCTTCCATGTGTGCTATATTTGTGCATTTGCTAGCTCTGCTTGCTGCCGCTGACGCCCCTGGCTGCATGTTCGTCTAGGAGTTCGGCTACTTCCCGTAATCCTTCCTCAAACGCCTGGGCTTGCTCGGGGTCAAGCTGTTTTAGGAGAGCAATAACAGCGTAGTAGTAAAAGCCGAACGCACTCGCCTATATGGATTTTCTCCTCCCGTGCAACATCCTCGAACACTTTGCGGACAGCTTCGTCCCTAGCACGGCGGATTGTTTGGAGGTAGAAGCTTACCTCGTCGAGCTTATCACTTTACACGGTAACCATGGCAATTCTACACTCTAGTTTGGCCTCGGAGGATGAGGGGGGCTAGTAAAAAGCTGTTACCGCTCATTCATCGGGTCTATGACGAGCGCCTCCTAAGACTGGTACACTGGTATACCATCGAGGATTAGCTCACAAAAAGACCACTAATCAATATGTTTAAATACCTGGGAACCCCCTAGTATTACTGGGGCTCCCAGGGGCCCCGTTCTTCTACTATGTTCCTCCTGCAGGACACCACTATGCCTATATGGGATAGAATCATTCTTTGAAGTATAATTTTCGAGATACCATCGCTTTGTATGATAGTCTGGGTAGGCTACCCTTTTCCAGCATACCTATATCGTTATGAAGTGACCTGGTGTGGGACTTTTAAACTTTTTAACGGTAAGCATTCGTGGTACTATCTTAAGCTTGGTAGATCAGCATGGGTAGGGGTCGGGCTTCGGGAGAATCATCACTTGTCGGTAATCCTGGCTTTCGTCATCCCCGATGGAATGGGGTTAGAATGGCTGTTCCCATAGCTCGGTCATGCGTGCGCGGCGTAGCCTGAACATTGTTCTCTCCAGGAACCTGTAGACTGTGCTGTGTTGCCTGCCCTGTATCAGCATTTCTATTGCCTGTTTTGCTATGTTTGCTGTTTCGAAGTCCCCGATTATTGCGACGTAGTTGTCGTAGATTGATATGTAGGTGCCAGTCATCTCCTCTATGGTCTTCCTAGCTCTGCCCTTCTCGCCTATGATCCTGCCCTTCACCCTCTGCAGGTGGTTAGGGCTATCGCCTACGTACTGCTTGAGATCTATCACTACTAGTACCTGGTCGTCGTCGAGAACCCTCATGGCGCGCTCGGGGCTGAAGCCGTATGCTATTGCCCGTACGAACTCCTGGGCCTTCATAACCATGTATGGTGGCACGTCTGGCGACTCAGGCTCAATTATAACCATGCCGGTGGTGCTGTCCACGGTTATCTTTGTCCTGGTCCTCTTCATAACCTCTATCTTCACCTTGCCGCCTTCGCCTATCAGCACGCCGATACGGTCCGGTGGCACCTTAGCGTAGAGCCTTAGGAGGCCTGGGGTCACCCTGCCCTCCTGCTGGCCCGCTGAGTTTCCTCCTCCACTTTCCTCTCGACGCACTGTATCCTGCATTGTTTCACCCTCTCGAGTAGCTCCTGGGGCTCGGGTAGCTCCACGCCGAGTTGTTTATGGAAGAACCGGTATATGTTCTCAATGTCGTGACGTAGGAAGTCCTCGGCGTTGGGGTGTTCCAGCGAGACAGCCTGGGCCACATCTATCACGTATAGCTTGCCGTCTAGGAGCATTAGGTTGTACTCGCTATAGTCGGCGTGTACCAGCCTAGCGCAGCAGTAGATGCGGGCATACTGGTCTACCGCCTCCCACGCCAGCTTCTCCGCCTCCTCGGGCTCCAGCTCGTGCTTTACCTCGTGTAGTGTCGGGGCTCTGAGCCCGTTGCGGCCCAGAAACTCCATCACTATGATGTTCTGGTAGACCAGGTACGGCCGGGGGACGTTTACGCCAGCCTCCCACATTCTCTTCAAGTTCCGGTACTCCTTGCGGGCCCAGGCGAAGAACAGCTTCTTGGTATTGCTTATGTCTACGCCCTCGAACCGAGGGTCGCCAAGGAGGTACTTCTGGATGCTCTTCCGGAACTCAGCGGTAACCGTAAGGTAGATCTTCACGGCGTACTCCTTGCCGTCCCTTCCGATCGCCCGGTAGACCCGGGCCTCCTTCCCCGCACTAACAACGCCAGCAAAACGGTCTATGCGGAGCCTCCTCATAACCTCGTAGGCCGCCAGCAGGGTCTGACTATCCCAGACCTCCTCCACAGTCTCAAACAAGTCCTTATCCTTGATCCTACGCCCCCTACGCCGGCCCAGCAGCCAACACCCCAGCTACAACCCTTCCAGATCCGGGGTAGACCGCTACAAGGCTCTAACAGTAGCGTCTATCTTAAACGCCGGGTGAATGAAAGAGCTGGGTCCGACCTGGGTTCAAGAGGGAAATAATGTTATCGCTGTGGAGCTGAAGCTCGCTATTGCTGTGCTCTATACGGCTACTATTGCTTCCTGCTTCCTTGGAGTGGAAAGCAACACGTAGAAGGATTATGCTGCTATTGTTAGCTCCGATATGGTAGTCACCGCAATAAGCTACGATGCTGTATTTGTTGCATTCGACGAGAAGCTAAGACGGATAAATTGGAGGCTAGGAATGGGGGGTAGCACCATAAACGCTATCAGAGCATAATGTTTTATCCGCATGTCTTCACGCAAGCTGTACGAGCACGCCTTTCCTCTTATACCTCTCTAAGCCCTCGGGCCCGGTTACATGTATTTCAAGTGGATGAGTGTGTAGTAGTCCTAGCTTTTTCCACACATGCTCTATTATTCGTGCCGCTTCCCGCATGTCTGGCTCACGGGTAAGTACGATTATGAGGTCTATATCGCTGGCTGCAATCCATTCACCTTTTACAATACTGCCAGTAATGTATACGTGGGCCTCCGGGCAGACCTCCTTTATCGCATCCACTGCTTTCTTCACGAGCTGCCTCCAGCTCTTGAGCAAGCTAGCTCTCTCTAGCATCACCTCGAGCAACACGTCTGAGTAGCTCCTCGACAAGATTAATCACTCTCTCCACAGTGTATAATATGTCCTCTGCATCGTCCCTCGTATAGGTACGGATACCATACCGGGAAGCTATGTACACATCCTCCAGCTCTGATAGACGAGGCCTTTCACGCCTCATAAACTCGGTTATCTCCTTCTCAGAGTCTCCGCCAAGTGCTTTTGAGAGCATAGCAAGCAGCTGCCGGATACTATGCGTACGTGATAGTCTCCAAGTACACGGAGGAGCTGTGCTTTGAGGTAGAGCTGTAAAGCTTGCTCAGCAAGAAACACCGCTAAATCATAGCGTTCCCCACCATAAGCTTCACGGGCTTCCTCTAGGAACATCCTGCTCCTATGTATTAGCAGTTTGTACTCCTCGATACTCAACTAGTACCCCCAGTCTCTAATGGTTAGGGTGGCCAGCTCATATTAGTGGGGCAGCACCAACAAATTGTTCTACAACTATCCGCTAACCGCTAGTAAGACACTATTACACAGAAGGGCTGTACATGAATAGCGCGGGATGTGTTGATAGAGTACCTTGTTATTTCTAGCCGTAACCGCTGCGCTTGCGGCAACACTGGTACTGGCTATTACTGAGAGCTACAAGCATTTACGGTATTTCCTCCCTTAGGATTCACTGCGTTAACTTTTAGCAATGTCCTCGGGAGAGGCCACTTGTAGCCCATATGATTTGCAGCTGGCATGTTATGCTTGTGGGCTTCAACTGTGAGCCGAGGATAGAAAGGCTGTTCTGCTATACCCGGTCTACAGGACGCGTGTATTGTTTCGTCCTGACGCATACCGGGTATAGTGCTAGTGTTGGTGCGAGTAGTATGGCGGCTGTTAGGAATGGTGTTGCTTCGCCTCTTATACCAGCTATGGTGCTGCCGTAGAGCGTGTCGTAGAGCTTTCCAGCGATTATGGGGCTGGCTAGGTGGCCTATGTTTGAGAGCGTGTTGGAGGCGCCTACGAGTGTTGCACGGTACTCAGCGCTGAACGCAGCAGCATTCCTCGTTAGTGGTAGACTGCTCCTAGTAGCGGTGAGCGCGAGAGCAAGCCCGATCATGGCTACTGGTAGGCTGGTTGAGAGGCCTAGGGCTAGGCTACCAGCGAGCCCGGTTGCGAGTACTGCTGCTATTACGGGGGCTACGCCGAGCCGGTCGGCAAGCTGGCCTACCGCGAGCCCGACAGCAAATGCTGCCAGGTCCGCCAGCGCCAGGGTTGATGCTAGCTCTTGGCGGTCTAGGCCGTAGACCTCGCCGAGGTATACGTAGAGGAATTCTCGGAGGAGACCGGAGAGGTAGCCTGCAGCCAGGGCTGAGAGGAGTATCCACGAGGCAAACCTGTCCCTCCTAAGAGTCCCGAGTACGGCTTTCAGGCCGCTCCTGCTCCTTCTCCTCCCGCGGATGCCAGCTGCCGGAGCTGCATGAGAGACATAGGCTAGCATGGCTGCTGAGGAGGCGAAGAATAATGCGGATAGCCTAACTGCTCCTGGGTTATCGACTGTGAGTACACCGTAGAGATACTGGCCAGCTGTAGTGCCAAGGCTCCCCGAGGCAAAGTATACCGACATGACCGTGGAACTCCAGGGCCCAGCTAGCATAGCTGCTGCTGTCTGTACAACTGGCCAGACTGCGCCGCTCAGAAACCCCCATAGCGCGTTGAGAAACAATATGGCGATTGGAGACTCTAGAGACGGAATAGTGTAGACGATAACTGCTGTGAGGCCCAGTGGGAGAATCATGAGCATCCTCCTCGCAGATGGCAAGGTATCAGCAGCAATGCCGGAGAGTATTGAGGAGAACGCCCTGGCACCCATAAACCAGCTCGTAAGGCTCGAAACAACTAGCGCCGAGGCGCCAAGATCGTCGCGGAGATACTTGGCAAGCGCCAGCCTAGACAAGCCAAACCCGATACTGGCCAGGAAAACGCTTCCAATAACAACCGCTAGCAGTGATACGGGGCACCCCGGCGCCACGGTGCGAGGCCAACACTGCTGCCCCGCCGCTGCCACCACGCTATACTGCCAACGCAACCCCAGCACCTAGGCTCCACTTTACGGCTTCCGGTTTTCTCCAAGCCTCGTGGATGTACAGAGCCCATCACGTATACCGTCCATTGTTCCAGAGGCTTGTCTCGGAAAGTCTCCACCGGCACAGCTCCCAACCTGCCTCTTGGGGCTCCACGAGACCAAACTAACGCGCACATGCTCAGATGCAGACACGCTCCAATCCACACGTCAACAACACTAGTCGCCCCCCAGTGTCAACCATGAAGGAAACCCTCATGCAATCCGGAGTAGTGACTTAACAATACCTGGCACTCTGCCGTTAAAGTGTTAGAAGAGACGCTGAACACTGCAGGTCCAAAGAGCGGCCTAGACATATCACTGGGCAGCCTCGCGGCCACCTTCTCAAACTACCGCGCCACGTACCGCTTAACCCTAGAGATCCATAGAGATCCATGAGTTCACAGCCTCCATCTCGCATAGCAGTAGATACGGTCGAAGCTGCATCCGGTGAAGGGTTCCAGCCTAAACATCGGGCAACGCAGCGATGAAATAAAATTGCTCAGCCCGATGCTAGACCCTAGCCATTCAATACAAGAGCACCTAGAACAGACACCATACATCCATATTTATCTTGTTGCATGCAGTCACATACAAGCAGCAACGCCACAGAACCATGAAAGCTTCAAGGGGGTTCTGAAAATCGACAGGGAGCTAGAAATGAGCTGAGCACAAATACACCCAAAAACGGCTTGCTTAGCATGTATAGCTAACGGCCCAGATCTTCCATACCCACGAGTGGGGTACGAAGAAAAATATCGCGGAAAGGGGTGCCACGAAGGCTTAGAGGATCACCTAGCCTCCACGTAGATGCCTATCAGTACATTGTAATAGCATGTCTGACAGAAGAAGAGCCAGCACTGCTCATGCCTATACTTGAGCTTGCTAGCTCCAACCCATATATATTCTGGCACATTATAGTTGCCCTCATTCTCTATACCACCAAGTATGTAGATCTTAGCTCCCTCAGCCGAGACCGAGACACCGAAAACCGAGCCTATCGCGGCGCCCTCAGGGCCCCCCAGGAGCCCGCCAACAATAGCTCCTACAGGTATACCTATCTCAAAGTCGGCACCACAAGTATCAAAGGTGTTAAATATTGAGCCTAGAGGTAGCGAATCGCCCGGATTGAGCGTGCCAACGCTAGTTAACTCGATTCCCTCAAAGAGGTAGCTCATAAGCGGCTCTGCGGGCTTGCTCTTTTCTTCACCCCCCTCTATAATACTTCCCTCGGTTATAACATCTGTTACAGCTGCAATTACATAGCTATTGCTTAGAGGCTCGCAGTCTAAGAGGCAGTAGTACTCCCTATAGACTGCAAAGACCGGCCTACCCCATATCCATGCCCACCACCAGTGTTCGGGGGGAACTGTTTCTGCTCTAGAGTAGTAGTATTTCTCGCCGCCCCAGATCCTATCCCCAGACTTCCATATAGTCAATTCCGGTACGCTCTCCTTTTCACCCCTGAATAACTCTACGAGTCCTTCACCAGCACCAAAGGTTGCATATATCGAGATTGCAGCATTAGTCGACCCAAGGTTTATGTTAGCCGTGATTGTGTCGGAGTAGGAGTACTTGTTGTAGACTATCATTAGCGGTGTCTTGACGTATAGCTTACCGTTTTCCCATCTGAAATAGTCTGATGGTAGGATACCAGTTAGATGCCCCGGTGCAATGTAGAGTTCTCGACGCCAGCAGTATGATGCAATTGGTTCGGAGAATTCGTCACAGTACCATGACTCCTCTGGGTTCTGAGGCTGGAGCTGATAGCCCTGCATATTTGTAGATCTCGGCTTGTCGGATGCCATTTTTACCGCCATGGTCTCTAAGAGCCCCTTCATCTCTTCGACTCTATACTCTAAATTCCTATGCTTACGATCTACTATGACGTTTATCGTATACTTCAATGTTTTCCCTGCAGCTATTGCTGCTGGCTTGTAGCTCACCACGTCAACGGTGGAGTAGATTACTGCATTTCTCATATCATGGTGTTTTAGGGCTGTACGGTTTAGCACTGAAACAAAAACCAGTAGCCCAGAGTATACTGTGTCCGGGTTGCTCCCCCTCCTAGTGTATTCTTTAACCCAGGCCTTTGCAATATCGCCAAGCATACCGCTAGAGGGTAGGTAGATAGGCTTACCGTGGTAGGCGCCGGTGTAGAGCGGGATAAAGTCTCCCTGTATACCTGCTGGGGCTACAGCTTCAACGTGAATCATTGCTATGATGTCTCCTCCTCTAGCTGGCTCCTCCCAGGTGGTGAAACCCTTCGCTGTAGGCTTTAGGAACTTGAATTCTAATACTATGCCCGGGGCAGCGGTATAGTTTGCAAGCCTTGTAAAGGCTTCAGCTATAGCAGGAAGAAGGAGTACTACGAACAAGGCGAGAATAATCACTTTTTTCTTCTACCCCTAACAGAACGTACTACCACGCTTAACCCACCCTTTCCTGTACCTAGACACATCACTTCGGTGCTATTACTTAAGCTTTTACGTCTTTATCGCATACATGGAGTTACCTAACCGGGGTGTTTTGGTGTACATGCTCGTATTCATTTAGTAATTCCAGCCCTCTTAACCCTAGTTGGCATCACTATCATAGTTCTAGCATTAGCTGTGCTAACCTTAACAGCTTTTAGGATGTTATACGCCTCGTGGACCAGCCTAGCGGGCATCTTTTTGCCCTCATTTCTCTCGTTGCAGCCCAGCTAGGATGGCGCCGCCAGCAGCGAGCCATATGGGCCACAGGTGGCCTCCTCCGAGGACATCACTAAAAGCTAGCACCATGAAGCCTGCGAGGAAGAGGTACCGTAGAGGCTTGCTCCTCCCGGTAACCACTAGTACCAATGCTGCTGTGAACCCGGTGATGACAGCTAAAAATGATGACAAAAGGCTCGTCAAACTTCCAGCCTCTCTCCACGTGTAGCCTTCACACATTAACGGTGCCTATGCATACTCCTCTGCTAGCTCTAGAAGCTCTTGTGGCACTATGCCCTTCTCCACGAGCTTCCTTAGCTCCTCCCTGGAGTATCTGTACACCACGTCGGCGCGGTCTGGCTTGAAGTCCCATGGGGCTGCTAGGACTATGTCGCCCTCCCTTATCCAGACCCTGCGCCTCATGCTGCCGGGTATCCTTGCCTTCCGTTCAACCCCGTCCTGGCACCTTATCAGCAGGTGGTCTGCGCCGAGCAGCCTTACCACTACGCAGAGCTGGGTGCCCTCCTCCTCGCTTGGTAGTGGTGGCTCCTTCCGAGCCTCCTCCTCGGCGCGCCTCTTCTTCCTCGCCAGGGCTTATTCACCCACTACCAGGGGTTGAGCAGGGCTGGAGCTCTATAACCCCGCGGGCGGGATGCCCTCTTGTCGCGGGGGAGGATAGTGGATGGGTGTGGGAGAAATAATTGAGGCTTAGGCTTTGGGTACCGGGTGCCTCTCGAGCAGTCTGTCGACGAGGTCTTTGGGTGTCGGGCCCTCTAGTACCTTTAGCTCGTAGCTCACCCTCACGTAGGGCTTGTTGAGCTTTATCATCTTCTCTATCCTTGCCGGGCTCGCTATCACTACTACATCTGCTGGTACACGGTTCAGCGTCTCCTCTAGGTGGCGGAGCTGCTCAGACGTGTAGCCGGTGGACGGTACAACTGGCCCCATGTGCCGGTAGGTCTCGTACATCTCCTTTATGATGCCCACCGCGTAGGGCTTCGGGTCGACTATCTCTGCGCCATACTTCTTCGCCGCTACGTAGCCTGCCGCGTACGGGGCACCGCCATGGGTTACAGTGGGCGAGTCTTCGACCACTACGACCCTCTTGCCCTGTATCATCTCGGGCTTGTCAACAGTCACCTCTATGTCGGCTACCGCGATGTCCAGCTTTGGGTTGAGCCGTAGTAGGTTCTCCCGTACCTTCTTCACGTTCTCGGGGCCAGCCTCGCTAGCCTTAGTGATGATTGCTACCTCGGCCATCCGGACGTTTATCTCGCCGGGGAAAGTGGATGCCTCCAGGCCGGGCCGCAGCGCGTCGGCGACGACTATCCATAGGTCGGGCCTTATGAATGGCCAGTCGTTGTTACCTCCATCCCATACCAGTATGTCGCCCCTCTTCTCGGCCTCCCGGACCACTATGCCGTAGTCCACGCCGGCCATCACGGTTACATCCATGCCTAGGTAGGGCTCGAACTCCTCCCTCTCCTCGATGGTTAGCGGGTACTTCTCGACATCCTCCTCACTCCTTATAACTATCAGCTTCCGTGCCTCGAGGTCGCCGTAGGACATCGGGTGCCTTATAACCACGGGCTCCAGGCCCCGGGACTTGATCTCCCTCACCAAGGCCCTGCTAACAGTGCTCTTGCCAGCGCCGGTCTTCACAGCTGTGACGGCTATTACGGGCTTATAGCTTGTTATCATTGTGTCCCTTGGCCCTATGATCTTGAATGTGGCGCCGGTTGAGAGTGCCATGCTTAGGAGATGGCCTACCTCATCGTAGGTGAGATCGCTATAGGCGAGGACGACCTCATCCACACCATGCTCCTTTACGAGCTCGGGGAGCTTAGACTCGGGTACAATCGGGATGCCGTCAGGATACCGGGGTCCGGCGAGGCTCGGAGGATAACGGCGCCACTCAATGCCGGGGATCTGGGTGGCAGTGAACGCCACAACCTGATACTCGGGGTTGTCACGGTAGACCATGTTGAAGACGTGGAAGTCGCGGCCGCCGGCACCCATTATGACTACGCGCTTTGGCCTTGACAAGGAGCTGTGTCACCAGTCTTACCAGCATGGATCAGGGGAATAAATCGATGAGGCTGTCTACTTAGAGGATGTCCAAACTAGACCCCAGTATGGATGCTGCAGCCCTAAGAGCGTCCACGTGGTCCCCGAGGGCCACAACGTAGTGGTTGCCGATGCTCTCCTCTACTATCCTCTCCGCGTTGCCGTCAAGCCTTATCCAGAGCTGGGTGCGGCAGTGCAGTCTGCTAAGCAGCCCCGACTCCTCCACCACGCCACGGCCGACCCGTAGTACCCTGAACTCTGGGTCGAACCTGGCTATCGTCACTCTTGTGCCCGGCTCCAGCTGTATAGAGATCCCTACGCCGAGGCCGCTCTCGAAGTGGCTGTGAAGCGTGTAGCGCCTCCCCATTGCGATGGGTGCTGTGCAGTGGGCAATCATCAGCTTGTCACCCTTTACTATTGAGGGGTTACCCATGAAGACTGGGCCTGCTGAAACGGTGTGGAGAAGTAGCATCGTAACAGTGGATGGCACGTCGGCCTCGCAGCCAGCCACTACACCCTCGCTATTGAGTAGCGAGAGGGCCAGACAAGCTGTAGTGCCTCGTTCCTTTATGAGGCGGAAACACTCCACGGTGACAGCATCGAGCCGGTGCTTCTCAACGATGCTGCGAAGGGCCAGGTAGACTCGGAGGGCATTCGGAACACGGCCACGTGGGACATCTACTGCTGCTGCGCCGTGATAGATACGTTCTACAAGCTCCTCTGAGGGCTCAGCACGGTCCATAAGTTCGTAGAGCTCCTCCATCTCTATCCGGACGAGTATGGCGCCAAGCCTCTCCCGTAGCTTCTCAAGCGTGGTACGACTGTAGACGAGCCATGGGCTGGGCTCCCCTATAAGGCCTATGCGGGCTGAGCGCAGCTTTGCAGCCCCACGCAACCCAGCAACGGCGCTACGCAGCTTCCTAACAGCACCCACAGAGCTGGGATCGAGACTATCAAGGAATACTAGCGCAGTATTCCCACCGCGGAGGAGAGGGTAGGCTTCAAGTGCTGCGGGGAGACTGTTAGCATAGGGCTGAGCGACAATTAGCACTGGCGCGCCACGAGCCGCCTTTACAACCGATAGTATGAGCTCCTCGGATCCACCAGTAGCAACAACCGCTACGACATAGTTGCAGCCCTCGACAAGCCTTGCCGCCTCCTCGGGGCTCGTAGCAAGACCCCTATCCTTTACACTAACACCGGCATGCAGCAGGAAAGTCTTGAACGTGTAGCGGAGCCAAGATACATACTCTTGCTGGTGAATGGGTGAAGCAAGATATACCAGGCAGCCGCGCAAAACCCAAACCACCAAGCATAGAAGTCCCACAGAGCTTATTTCAAGCCACTAGCGCTACAACACACCTACCGGTATGTAGCCCCAAGTAACCTTGGAGCATCTACTAGACGCGGTAACATGGCTTCTGAAACGTCTGCTTGACTTGTTGCCAGACTTATAGCCTAATTAGCTATGGTGCTGCTATTCTCATACCGGGCTGGTATGATGTGGTTGAGTGGCTAGAGTTTGTAATCAAGCCTAGCAACTATATCTCCTCGCTGTGCTACTCTATACTGCGTCTGGAACCCTTCACGACCTGCAGCTATGGCTGCGTCTACTGCTACGCTCGCTGGTACCGTGGCCCCCACGGCAAGTCGCAGGCGAAGCCCTGGCTTCCAAAGCTCTTCGAGAAGCTTGCCCAGAGGCTAAGGGAGCCGAAGCCATTCTTCCGACTCGCCACGCTCAGCGACCCGCTCCAGCCGCCTAGAGGGCCCTTCCACCCTGTGATTAAGAGGCTGCTGCGTATCGCGCTCCGCCACAAGGTGCCAATAGTGCTGAATACAAAGGGGGATCCGCGCCGCGACCCCGAGCTAGAGTCTCTCCTCCTAGCCCTTGCTGATCACGGCCTCCTCATCGTGCAGCTCACCATACCCTACAGTAGCCGGGTAGCGGTACTGCTCGAGCCTGGAGCCCCACCAGTTGAGGCGAGGCTGGAAGCGCTCGAGCACCTCGTGGGCCACAGGGTGCCAGTGGTGGTGAGGGTTCAGCCGCTCATACCCGGCCTAGAGGAGGAGCACCTCTGGGCGGCGGAGGAGGCCCTGGAGAGGGGCGCCCGGGGCGTCATAGGTGAGCCGCTGCGCGAGACGAGGGAGGGCCTTGAGAGGCTCTACAAACTGCTAGGCATGGACTGGAGGAGGTGGAACTGGGAGCCCTACCAGCTCGGCGAGGAGCCTGGCCGGGAGCCCCTCCTCCACCCCACGAGTCCATGGAGGCTCCAGATGCACACTGCGCTCGCAGCACTAGCAGCCCGGTATGGCGCGGTATACTCCGCCTGCAAGGACACGCTCCGCCCCGATGCTCCGGGCTTGACACGCTGGTACCAGCCTGGCAAGACGTGCTGCCTAGAGTGGCTCGGTTTTCGGCGGCCGGTGGCGGTACGGCCTACGCTCCACGAGTACCACTACCTCTCATCGGCGAGGGGCGAGAGTCTCTCCTGGACCGAGTTTATGGACAAGGCTTGTGGCATAGGCCTAGCATGCAGTGGGAGCCTGGAGGGCCAGCCCAGCTGGATCCGCAAAGCCTACCGGGTGCACGAGAACAAGCTACGCCGCATAGTAGAGGGAGGTGCTCTCCAGAAGCTCTTAGGGAAGCTAGCAGACACGGAACAGCCAGGGGGTGGGGGGATGACGAGAGACAGGCCACCGACACGCAAGGGTGGGGAGGAGCGGTTTCCCACCGACCCCATGGAATCAGATGAGCTTGTACTGGACGAGCTAGAGCTTGGTAGGACAATACAACTACTCTACGACGCCTTTGCCTCCATAATGGATGCTGCGGGTAGCCTCTCGCCCTACGTTCCAACAAGCAGCGATATCGTGGACACGATACTAGACCTTGTGGAAGCCATGGCTGCAGCTAGGGCCGGAAACCGGCAGCCCATATACTATGAGCCGGGCTGCGGCACAGCCACCGTGGCAGCCAAGGCCGCGGAACGGGGAATGCACACCATCTGCCTAGAGCTCGACGAGACCTTAGCAGTAGAGGCCCATAGAAGGCTGAGAGACAACCCCCTGGCGCACACTGTAGTATCCGACCTGGCCGTGTTCAGGCCGCGCCGGGCAGACACGGCATATGCATACCTCCTACCTAGAGCCGTGGCAAAACTGCTGGAAGCCTTGAAGGGCCTGGGTGCATCCATAATCAGTCTAGACTACCCAGCAGAAAACGATCCCGACAAGGTACTGGAGCTGGCAACGATACAAATCGACAACAGAAGGCTCCACATATACAAAGCCTAGGAGCCCCCACACGGTCTGGAGCTGTTGTAAAAAATAGTGGGGGGTCTGGGTTAGTGCTGCCTGGCCTTCTTTGTGAAGGCTGCCAGGATTACTATTGCTGTTATGAGGACTGCTACGCCTGCCGGTAGGCCTGTCTTTACTAGTGATTCTGCCTGCGCTGAGGGGTTTGGAGCCGATACCTCTGGCAGTTTCGTGACGTTAACCGCCGGCTTGGGTTTTGGTTGCGTCACCACCGGTGTTGTCGGCTGCACTGGCTGTTCGGTGGTTTCACCTGCTGGCTGCTCCTGGACTGGTACTGCTCCAGTCTTTGCCTCCTCGAAAACCCTTGCAAAGTAATCCTTGAGCTCAGGTGTTATTCCCGGCATCGAGCTCATTAGCTCATCCCAGCTCTTAGCATTATTAAACATCTTAAAGTTGGGAGCCTCTGCAGCCACAGCCTCGTCGAGGGTCTCATATTTTGATGCCCACTCCCTAATGACTGCTATGGTGCCCTGAAAGTCTGGCGCTACTACACCGTTATGGCAGCCCGTGCAACCGCTCGACTGGAATAGCTTCTCAGCCTCCTCCGCGGATAGTGCGGCAGCACCTATGGATGCTAGTGCTAGTACGAGTACCGCTGTAAGTAACACAGGCGCCGAGGCGCGGTCACGCATGCAGTGCCCACCCCCATCCTGGCCTGCCTCTCCCTTTGGGGAATCCCCTACACTCTACCCGAGAGCCCACCATGTGTATGTTTTCGGTATTCATCGCGGCGTTGTACGCGTGTGAAAACATCTAGAAACACCGTGAGGGGAGTAGGGTTTTCCACTTCATGGCTGTTGTTAGTGGTGTACACTGCCGCCTTTGTAGTAGTGGGTTATCACTGCTTTCAGCGCTGGCCTTGCGAGTAGCAGGTAGACTAGTATGCCTAGCGCGTGTACGCCGATCGTTATACCTATCTCTAGCGGTGTCGGGTAGTATGGGCGTATTTCGCCAAGGCTTCCTGGTATGTATCCTGGTATGATTATCGTCATCGTCTTCTCTGCCACCACTGCTATCACCGTTATTGCCGAGACTAAGAGTATGCCCCTCTTCGTATTGTGTACCCGTGGCAGTATGCCTAGGATTACTGCCGCTATGCCTAGGCCTATCCAGAGCCACACTAGTATCGCTAGGTATGGCACGTGGTAGCCAAAGAATAGCACCTCAGCCTGCGCCTTCTTCATAGACTCAGTGGTGTACCAGAATATCTCATGAATCTCGCTGAAGGTGAAGTATAGGCCTACTATCAGCGAGCCTACTATTACGTATAGAGTCTTCTTGTAGACGCTGAAGTCTACCTTGAAACCGTCTATGTAGCGCTCGGCGAGGTATAGTGCTATTAGCAGTATGGCTGGTCCACTAGCGAATGCTGTTGCAACATAGCGTGGTGCGAGTAGTGGGCTGTTCCAGATAGGCCTAGCTGTTAGTGCCTGCGATATGAATGCTGTCACAGTGTGTATACCTATCGCGAAGGGCGCCGCTATGATTATGAATGGCACTATGAACTTCTTGGGTAGCGGCTTGTCCTGGCGGTAGTAGTGCACTGTTACCAGCACACCTATCAGATTTAGTGCTAGGTAGGTGGTTAGCACTATGAAGTCCCAGTCTAGCATCGACTTTAGGTTTGGCAGCTGCGGTAGCAGTATTAGCGCGCGGAACGGCCTACCGACATCGACCATGATTAGTGTCAGCACGGTTATTATTGCTGCTACCGCCTGTACCTCGCCGAGTACCGCTACCTTCTTGAACTCCTTGTCCCCGAATACGTATGCTGCTATGCCGAACATTATGCCTGCCGCTGCCACTCCGACCCAGAACACGAAGAACGATATGTAGATCCCCCATGGCACAGTGTCGCTGAGGTTGGTGAGTATTAGGCCTCCCTCATCCTTGCCGAGGAATATCGGGGCATGCTGGACGAATATCCAGAGGTAGATGCCGTACGCTGCTACCAGCAGCAGGCCCAAGAATGCCATGTAGTAGCGTGGGCTACCAGTTAGTAGCGCCTCCCGGATAACGTACTTTATCGTGTCTAGGAAGCCACCGCTACGCGTCATCCAGGCACACCCCCTCGGAGAGGTCTACCCTTGTCCCTGAGCTGCCCTTGTCTCCGTGGATTCGCGTGGAGGTGTACGCTTGGGGCCAAAGAAGTAGAAGAATCTGGGCTTGGTGCCAGCCTCGGGCTTCAATACGAAGCCACCGTACTCTCTTAGGACGCGGCGTATCGGACTCTCAGGGTCGTTGAGGTCTCCGAAGACTCTCGCACCAACAGGGCAGACCTCGACGCACGCCGGTACGCCGCCATCGCGGGTGCGCTGTATGCACCAGGTACACTTCTCCACGACGTGTATCTGGCGTGGCACGTTGCCGAGTATGTGCATGTTGGGGTTTAGCTCTGTCACTGGCACATAGGGCTTGGCCCAGTTGAAGCGGCGTGCACCGTAGGGACATGCTGTTATACAGTATCTACAGCCTATGCAGCGGTCATAGTCAATCACTACAATGCCATCGGGCTCCTTCCAGGTAGCCCTAACCGGGCAAACCATGACACACGGCGGGTTCTCGCAGTGCATACATGCTACTGGCACGTAGACCTTGTCCTTCCTTGGGGGCCTCGGCGTAGTACATGTCGGCGTGAAGTAGCTCTAGCTCCCCCTCCCTGGGCAGCTCTAGTACTCTGATCCACTCTATCCCCAGGTTTCTCGCCTGATTGTTCTCCATGACACAAGCGTAGGCGCAGCGGCGGCACCCTATACACTTGTTAATGTCAAGGGCCATGGCGTAGCGGGCTCCCTTCCGGGGCCCCGTAGCCTTAACCCTTATCATCTCGCAGCGCTTCCTAGCCTCCCTACAAGCGTCAGAGTCCTCACCGTACTCGCCACATATCTTCTCGGCCTCCGCCTGGCACCACTTCCTCAGCTCCTCCTCCTTCCTCCTAGCCCTGCGCTCGAGTTCGCTCTCGCCCTCTTCAGCCTCAGCTAGGAGGTCCCCAAGCTTAACCGGCACCAGGACTCTATCCAGCTCGTCCCGGTTCACAGCTAGGAAGGAGATTGCCGAGACGCTAGCTGCAACAGTAGCTGCCTTGAGGAATTCCCTCCTAGACCGATCAACCTGGGTACTGTTTTTTCCTGGGCTGCTCCTCTCCACCATCCCGGCCTCCACCCCAGCTTTACCGGCTACGCGTGTGACCTAGGGGGAGGATGAGGGCGCCTATGGCGAGAATTAGCCCGCCTATAACAGCAGCTGCTGTACCGTATGCAATGCTTGACTCGTCGGGTGGTGCTGGCCTCTCAGAGGGTACCGGCAGGATACTGACCGGTGGCATGGTTGGTGTATGAGGGTTGTGGCATTCCACGCAGGCCCTGGCGGGTACCGTCTCTAGGTTTCGGTAATCGCTGCAGATGTGGAAGTCGTAGGTCACGCCCTTGTAACCTATAACCTTCGTCACGTTGCCGCCTGGGCAGACATAGGTCTTGTTACCATGCACCAAGTACTGGTAGTCCGCAAACTCTCGTGGATGGCATACGGCGCACACCTTATTGGTCTCCATGAGCTCTTCCATTGTGTGCAACCCTGGAATGTAGACCTCGGCACCATTAACAAGCTCCTGCATCACAGGCGCGACGTGGCAGTTGGAGCAGTAGAGCCCACGGTGTGCCCCCACGGTAAGGTCTATCCCGTGGAATGGCACTGCCTTCCTGTCGCCGGTTAGGTTTAGGACATTGTGGCAAGTGGTACACGGATAGAGCTGCGTGGCGTCCTGGGCGCTCGCCGTTGCAGCGTAGAGTAGGGGTGTTACCACCGCGGCTAGGGCTAAAGCTGCCAGGCTCCACTCTGCACGGGAGTACTGGCACATGCTAGGCACCTCCAAGGAGTCAACAATGGTCTGTTACTTGCTAACACTACACTTTCGCCATGACGAGGTAGTGGCAGTAGCTGTTGAGTATTAAACACTAGCCCGAAAAAGTTCCCCTCTTCAGCCAGTCAGTCCCGCCGCAGACCCAAGAGGATAATCCTGTTCATAGTCGCGCCTAGCTCCTCCCCCTACGCCGCCTAGCAGCAATCCAGGCCAGGGAGGCTACCCCCAGCCCTGCCACGAAGCCAACCACTAGCCAGTAGGTAGGGCTCCCGGATCCCCCACATGCGCCTGGAGTAGGCTCCGGCTGGCCCGCGGGATGTAGAGCCCGTGCCCCCGTTTGGCTCTGGGCTGCCCCGCTCTCTCCACTACCAGCTTCGGACTGCTCCATCCCCGGCAGGGTGGCGTTGTAGGGGACCACCGGCTCTACATGCGTACCAAGGCTGTCTATGGCTGATGTTCCAGCCCCGGCATTGTAGCTGCCGGTGTCTATGTATGGCCACTCGCTAGTCCCACTCCTAGGTGCTAGGAGTACCCAGCCTATCATCGCTTCTAGGGCCTCCCTGCACTGTGTGGACGCCTTCTCGACCATTAGCGAGGCCACGTCTAGCAGGCTTACGGGCCCCGAGAACCCATCCGTGATAACCCTATTGTACAGTTCCCGGACCGCGTACATGTACAAGTCCTCCCCGCAGGCTCTCAGCCCTGCATGCCATAGCGCAGCGTTGACACGCATCCACACAGCATACTGCTCGTCCACTGCCAGCATGTACTCGAGGTAGCTAGCTGCAAGCTCGTAGAGGCTCGGCCTCTGGTCGTGCAGGGCCTTCACCGCTAGGAACTCTGCCGCCGCCTCCTGGAAGCTGAAATCGCCGTAGAGCATGCCGTGGTTGAACCAACCGTGGAGAGCCTCGTGTGCCACCGTGTGGACGAGCCATGGGAGGTTCTCCACCACACCCAGCTTGACGTAGACCACACCCCCCATGCTGTGGGCGGTGCCGGGCGGCAGGTACTGGTGCTCTCCCGGCCCGGCAACTACGAGTACAACCGGCGAGCGGGGGCTAGGGCCAAGCCACTCTGCAACCGCATCCCGCACAGCCACAAGACTCTCCACTGTATACTCAACAGTCTCCTTCGAGGCCTGCAGAGCCACCACCGTAAGGTTTAGCGCCGAGTCGTCAACCACCCGATACTCCTCACCAGCAACTACAACGCCGTCAAACACGTAGTATCTCACAAAAGCGCTGAGCGGGAGAGTGTAGGGACCGCCAGCTTTGCCGAACCCGCGCCAGTCCATGCCACTCCTAACAGAGTAGCCCTGGGGGGCTTCCAGCTCGACAACCAGCAGCTCATCGCCACGACTTCCAGCTAGGAGCTGTAACTCCGAGAGCACCCTGGGACAGATGCTGCTGAGAACATAGTAGAGTGGTGCCACCACCAAGCCGCGGGAGATAGTCTTGGTCTGCAGGTAGTACAGGTTAGGGCGCAGCTGCCCGCTACAATTCACACCTGCCCCCGGCCCACTAAACGCCACATAGACACTCCATGCATCACCGTCCAGAGGCTCTCTAAACACTACAACAAGCCTATAGAAGTCCCTAGCCAACAAACCCTCCACAACACCGGCAAGAACCACGTGGCCGACAATGAACTCCAACAACACCATAGCCGCCACGTAGCGGGCCAGCTGCATCTACTAGTCCCTCACAAGCCGTAACAAGCAGACGGATCCACACCTAATACGCTTAGGGGGAGGGAAGAGGAGGTGAGCGTAACGCGTTATGGAGGTAAAAATAATCGGTCTAAACAGCTCCTCGGGGGAGCTAGCTTTTCCGGCTAGCTGCGGCGGCTGTAGAGTATCGATAAGCCTAGAGCTATTACAGCAGCTGCTAGCGCTATAGCGCCCAGGGTGTAGGCCGTTGCGGATACACTGTCTATCTTGCTGCTTAGCTCGTCGATCTTGCTGCCAATCTCCTCAGCAGTTGCTAGCGCCTGGCTAGCCTTGCTGCTCGCTGCCTCGGTCTTCTGGCCCAGCTGCTCTAGCTGCACAGCTATCTCCTTTATCTTAGAGACTAGCGCTTGTATATCCTTGGCCTGTGGGCTTAGAGCCTCCAGCTGCTTGCTCAGCTCGTCTAGCTGCTGTAGCAGCGTGCTGACATCAGTCTTCAGCGTGCCTAGCTCGCCCTCAACGCTGCTGTAGCCAGCCTCTAGGCTCTGTATCTGGCTCTTTAGCGCTGGCACCTGCGCCTCTAGAGCTGCTAGCTGCTGCTTGAGGGTCTCCAGCTCCTTCTGTAGCTCTGCTATCTGTGCCGCTAGCTCTGGCGTGTATGGTGCGCCAGCAGCAGCCTGCTTTAGCGCCTGCAGCTCGGTCTCTAGCAGCCTCACCTTCATCGCTATGTAGAGGTAGTTAGTCATCCTGCCTAGCTTGTCCAGGACAGTGTCAACGATGCCAAACCAGTGGGCGAAGTCTGGACCCATCATGAAGACGCCGTTCCTCCAGCGGCGGCCCTCATGGTGCCAGATGTAGTACCACATTATCTCCATGTACTCGTCGAGCGGGTTCGTGTTATCGTGTATGCCCTCATTCCAGGCTAGCTGTAGCAGGCTAAATGCAAACCTAGCAACTACGTCATAGTCAATGATGTTCTGGTCAGCTGTGCGGAAGAAGTTGTCCACCCACTGGCTGCTATGGCATAGCTTGCATACAGCCTTCATCTCCTCGCGGTGCTCCTTTAGCTCGCCAGTGTACTCTATCTTTAGCAGCCTTGGGAATCCTGGCTCGCCTGGCTTCACCTCGTCGACGATCTTTAGGCCCATGAAGACAGGGTACTTGTATGGCGAGCTTTCTGGTATCTTCTCGGCTGCTGCGTAGACGTCCTCCATCTTGCCCTTTAGCACGCTAAAGCCGCCAAGGAACAAGCTTACCTGGAGCTTGTCTGGTATCACTGGCTTCGGGTGGCTGAAGAAGTGCATCTGATCCCATACCAGCCTCCTTGCTAGGTCGTGAGTGCCCGGCACTAGTATGTTGCCATTAGCGTCTGCCAGGGTGCTCATGTGGCATGTGGCACAGGTTGGCGCGTTGAAGTCGACGCCTACACGCCATGGTATCTGCTCCCAGTTCCACTCATGGCCATAGGCGTCCCAGATGTTGCCGTGCTTGCTCTCCTCATAGATCTCAATGTGTGGGTGGTCATAGCCTAGGTGGCACTGGCCACAGGTCCATGGCTCGCGTGCCTGCTTCACACTAAACAAGTGTCTCGGGTGGCAAGCTGTACATGTACCGAGGCTACCGTCGGGGTCTATACGGGCCGCGCCGTTGTTTGGCCAGCCCCATAGGGCTACCCTGCTAACCTGTACGCCGTTGATGTTAACGGTCTCCTTCTTGTATGGAACAACTATGCTGCCGTGACACTCGAAACATGCGTGGTACAAGTAGCCGTTCCTAAACATTGGGTGCTCCATGATGTTGTTTATTGTTGCTGTCTGTTCACCCATAGCTGTTACGGTTACCTCGATATTCAGCTTCTTTAGTATTGTTGTGTTGAGCACGCCGCTGGCCGGCCATAGCGGGCTTATCCAGTTCTTGAAGTCCATGTCATATGGTGTTATCATACCGGTTGCTTCCTTGAGTATCTTTATTATGTCGTTCTCCTGGCCGGTCTCAAAGTAGTCCATTACAGCTTTTGCGATCTCCTTGTAGAAGTCCCAGTTGACGTCATCTACACCGCGCTGCTTGGTCAGGTATGGTGGGAGGTACTTCTCGTAAAGCTGCTTGGCCTGCTCGTCGCCGAACGGGTTTGCACCCTGGCTCTTGGCCCACTCCAGAATACCTTGGTACCAGGGCTTAAACGGCGACATAGCAGCACCGGTCGCGTGCCAGGTCCAGCTCAGCTCTGCGCTCTCCTTGGGGTGGCACTGGCTGCAGTCCTTCCTGGTGACAATGGTCACTATCTTGTAGCCGTTGTGGTTCTCGATCACGTCGGGCCTATCGGCCTCCTTGAACATACCGTGACACTCGTAGCAGCCCACGACGTACGGATAGTCCTTGAACTTGTCGGCTATCTTGTCAGCCCACTCCGGGGCACCAATGGCCTTGTAGAGTTCTGCTAGCTCGGCTGGCGTGTACATTGCATGCTTGCTGTTGGCCCACTCGTATACAATGCCTGGCGTGTATTGTATGTGGCAGCTTATACACAGCTTTGTCTGTGGGCTCACCTTGTCACTCTGCATTAGCTCCTGAACCTTAGCTACCAGCTCATCGCCAAACTGAGCCGCGAAGGCTGGTGCAGCACTCGATAGAAGGAGAGTCACAACTATAATGCTAGCTAATAGAAGACGCTTCATGCCCCGACGTACCTCCACACACCCTTGTCTAGGCCGTGATAGTTCGACAATTACGTGCATCTAGTTATGTCTACAACCCTAATTTTTCGGCACACCATGATATGTTAATTAACTACTGTTACAAACACCACTGCGTCCCGTTACACCATGGCTAGCAACCGTGCAGGACTCCGGTGCCGCAAGAAGCCTGCCTTAGGAGACACTAGCGTAGCTGAACCTGCAGCATTACTGTCGAGCAGGAGAAGACACTCTACCAGCCCTCAGGGAGGGACAGCCTAAGACTAGTTCCTCTTGTCTCGGGCCAGGCTAGGTACATGCAGGCCATACTCCCAGAGCAAACCGTTAATTATCGCTGCTTATTATGTAGAGGTGTATGAAGTATGCAAACTTATATAGAGATATACAAAAGCGAAGCTATGTAACCGGTGGTGGGGTGGCCAACCAGTTCATAAGGATCATACTCCGCGGTCGTGGCATAACAGTGCTAGTCCCCAAGGAGCGCTTCAACGAGCGCGTATGGAGATTCATAGCGCAGTACCTACCCGAGAATATAGAGATACAGGAGGTCTAACACCTCCAGGACAGCATTCCTTCGCGACAAGTCGATCACGGCTCTACGTTGCACCCTACCGCCGTGCCCCTCGGAATGACTGAACACTGCTCAAGCACCTTGCTGGCCTAGGCCTGCAAGCCTGCGATGCCGCTTCACCCTCTCCTCTAGAAGCTTCATATCTCTCCTCTCAGTTAAAAATAAGCCGCTGAGCTTTTTTCCATTTCCTCCTCTAGCTTCCTTGGACACACATGTATATTGGACACAGCACCCGGGCATACTCTGATCCTCCTAGCAGCTATGCCCCTGTAGACGCGGGCTTAGACACCACCAGTGGGCGGTTATGGCCAAAGCAGCTCTGCCCGCAAAATCCAGCTGGCAACAACTGCGTCACCGCCATAGAAGTAGGCCGGCAAGTTGAGGAGGAGCTTGTGCCCCCGTCTGGGGCCTGGAACGGATACCCGGGCTCATCCCCGCGCCGTTACGCGGCACGCTTGCCCGGGCGATACCCGGCCCGTGTAGAATAGTGTGCCGGCCGGCCTGGGGATAAGCGCTAGCACCGGAAGGAGGAGGCACGGGGCTCTCCCGGGGCCCGCGCGGCCCCCGGCTTGCGGCTGTAGACCCTCGGCGGCAGCGGGCCCAGCCGTTGCCTCACCCCGCGCCCCCGCGAACGCCGGGCGTCCGGGGTTAGGTTGCTCCCTTCCGGGCCTGGCCTGGTTCCCCCGGCAAGGGCGGTAGCCGCCCTCCCTCCGGAGGGGGCTCCGCCGCCGCCGGCCCCGCGGGACGGGGGTCATTGGTCGGCTGGGTCTGCCGCGGGGGCCTACAGCCCCAAGCCGGGTTACTGGCCCCCGCATTGCGCCCGTTTCGGGCGTGGGGGGAGGGCGAGCCCCCCGGCCCTACCCGCGCGGAGCCCCTTCGGGGCCCCCGGGGCTCCTGCATGTCTACTGTGCTTGTGGAGGGGTTATCTTGTTCATTCCCTCTACACCCTGGGGTAGGCCGCGTCTTCGGCTATCCAGGCTGCTATCGTGGGAGCTGAGTGGTGTAGCAGTGGGCCTGCGTGGGCTGCACCGCATGCTTTTGCTAGGGCTCTGGCATGGTCCGCTAGCTTGCCGTCGAGGAGAGCTAGTGGCGCTACTAGAGTGTCGCTGCGGCACCATTTCTCCTGCATCCTGGGCTGGGAGTCAATGGCTTCTAGGAGCTGGTAGCTCATCCCCAGCTTCCAGGTTGCCAGTAGGAGGCTCAGCCTCCCCAGGTCCTCTAGCTGTAGGTGCTCGAGCCTGCGGGCCCTGAGGCCTAAGAGCAGGAGCCTCCTGGCCCCTGCTTCAGCCGCTCTCGAGGCTAGTATCGCGGCTGTTAGGTGTAGGGGTATCAGTTTTGGCGTTCTACCAGTAGCCTCTATCACGGAGAGCCAGTGGCCACCCCTGGTGAACATTAGGAGGTATATCGCGTCGTATCTCTCACCTGCAGCTTCGTCAACCTCATCGACAACCATTGTGTCCACAGCTAGCCTGCCGCGCGCCAACATCGCTACCGTCTGGGCTAGCTGTTCGACCCTCTCCTCCTCCCGGGGCTTGCCTGGCCGATGGTAGGCTAGGAGTATCCTGCGCAAAGCCTTGCAGCCCCTTCCCCGCGCTGCGTCTCTTGCTAGGCGGGGCTGCTGGAAGGCTCGGGGTAAAGTTCCTAATCGCCTGCTAGGCCTATGCTAACAGTGGTGGATGCTGGGTGCCCGGGTTCCCTGAGCTCCGGCCTCGGAGGCTAAGGCTCACCAAGGCGATCCGCGACCTTGTCGCCGAGACCCTGGTTTCGCCCAGCCAGCTCATGATGCCGATATTCGTTAAGGAGGGGATAAAGGAGCCCGAGCCCATCCCCAGCATGCCGGGCCAGTACCGCTATCCCCCGGAGAGGGTCGTGGACGTTATACGCGAGGCACTAGACCTCGGCATCAAGTCATTCCTATTGTTCGGCGTTGTCCCGGACGAGAAGAAGGACCTCCGCGGCACCTACGCCTACGACCCACGGGGCCCCGTGCCCACTGCGATAAGGCTGATACGCCGCGAGCTCGGCTGGGAGCCAGCCATCTTCACCGACGTCTGCATATGCGGCTACACCACCCATGGGCATTGCGGCATACCCGTTGAAAGGCACGGGAGACAGCTCATAGACAACGACTCAACCCTAGAGGTCATCGCCCGCATAGCTGTCACCCACGCTGAGGCTGGAGCAGACTTCGTAGCTCCCTCAGGAATGATGGATGGTATGGTGTCAGCGATAAGGGAGGCGCTAGACGACGCTGGCTACACCGAGGTCGGGATTATGAGCTATGCTGTAAAGTATGCCAGCGGCTTCTACGGCCCATTCAGAGAGGCTGCTGGATCAGCACCACGGTTTGGCGACCGGAGAAGCTACCAGATGGACCCGAGGAATGCGATGGAGGCGATTAAGGAGGCGATGCTGGATATCGAGGAGGGAGCGGATATCCTCATGGTGAAGCCGGCCCTGGCATACCTTGACGTTATAAGACTGGTTAAGGAGGCGTTTCCCCAGTACCCCCTAGCAGCCTACAACGTGAGCGCAGAATACTCCATGGTCAAGGCTGCTGCTGAGAAGGGCTGGATAGATGAGAAGCTCGTAACAATGGAGATAATAACTGCTATAAGGAGGGCGGGTGCAGACATAGTGATAACTTATCATGCGCTTGACGTGGCTCGGTGGCTCCGGGAGGGCTACAGCCCGTTCTAGGCTAGCCCGTGCTCCTCAAGTATCCTCCAGTAGTTTTCATCTTCCATAACCTCCTGGTACTCTCTCTCAATCCTCCTAAGCAGGCCAGCTGCACCCCTCCTAACGAAGCTTGCGAGCCTCTCAAGCCTGGCCTTATCCGGCACCGGCTTCGAGGGGAGCCCGCTCCGGCCAAGGCTGGCCTTGGCTATCAGCCACGCACCGACATGTATGGGTGTTGCTAGCTCTACAAGCTCCTCCCGGCTTAGGCTCCCGCCGCTGGCCCAGTAGAGCTCGCGTACATAGGATATCCCGAGGGCCCTCATTATCTTGTCCTCCAGGTCGGCGTAGAGGTCTGCAGCACGGTGCCCAGCCTCGAGGAGCACCTGGGAGACGTCCAGACCACGCAGCTTGGCCCTAGTAGCAGCCATGACAAAGTCGCAATCCAGTACCGGCTCAAGGCTACCGTGAAGATATGCTACTGCGGACGCGTAAGCGCTGTGGAGGATAGCCTCAGCGAAATCATCCAGCGGATTGCTGGTCCTCGTAGTCCTAAACTCCCTTATGATGAGCTCCGCCTCCCCGGGCTCTATGGGGTCCGTTGCAAGCGGCACCCCCTCTCCCACAAGCCACGGTACGCTCCACACAGCCTCCCTCAACAAACCCGATGTAGATGGCCGTGCCGTCGAGACGAGTTCAACCCGGTTAAGGAGCCCCTTCTCGTGGAGGTATAGCACCAGGTTGCGGCTGGCAGGGCAGGATGGGTGAATGTAGATGGTGAGGTGCAACACTTGCACCCATTAGCTAGGGGAACAGGCAAGCCAGAGTATTATAACCGCTAGGGCTGACCAAATACCTAGCCACCTAGCCGGCAGTATACATGTCTACTAGCCGCAAACCCGGGCAATGCTATGGCCGTAATATGCCAGATGACTGCCACACATCCTGCAGCTACCGGCGAGCCACGTGAGCCGGGCCAGCATGCATGGCTGTTCTGGATGCTTGGCCGCGGTATCGTGTTGTGCTCCCGAGCCTCTACCCCTCTGTCACATCTTGGGCTCTGCGGGACGGAACTGTAGGCTGGCGGATAGACCATCGTCGAGGCATTGTTCAGAGGCCTAATTGTCAGAGCTACAAGCCTCCATGGAGGGAAGGGCCGGGCCTGCTAGGGGATGGCACTGTTACTGCAGGGTTGGATGTTTAACCGTCTACCCTGGATCAGGCTGTATCTTGGAGGGCTTCTGAGCCTTGAAGATCTACGTCTCCGTAGACCTTGAAGGCCTACCTGGCATATCAACGCTGTCCCAGGTCGCGCCCGGCTACCCTCTCTACGGGGATGCACGCCGCATCATGACCTGGATCGTGAATGTTCTTGCGGACGAGTTTTCAGTGCTCGGTGTGGATGATGTAGTTGTAGCTGATAGCCACGGGTTCATGGCGAACATAGATTACATTGATGTTGATGAGCGTGTCCGGCTAGTGCAAGGCTACCCTAGACCATTCTCGATGGTTCTCGGCGTGGAGGAGGGCTTCGACGCTGCAATGTTCATAGGCTACCACGCCGCCGCTGGCACCACAGGTGGATTCCTCGAGCACACCTACAGCTCCAGGGTTATCCACAGAATCTACGTCAACGGCGAGTTGGCTAGCGAGTACCTGCTAAACGCGCTCTACGCTGGCGAGCACGGTGTTCCAGTAGTACTGGTTGCGGGGGATGAGCATCTCCGGAGCCAGGTCGAGAAGCATACCCCGTGGGCTGTATTCCTGCCGCTCAAGAAGGGGTATGGAAGGCTTGCAGCCATGTATGAGTCGAAGTCGCTGGTAGAGCAGAAGCTAAGGAAGGCGGTCAGAGAAGCCGTTGAGAGGCTGAAGCGCGGCAAAGCCCAGCCACTAAAGCCAAACGGCGAGCTGGAGCTCCGAGTAGAGCTGCGCGACAGCCTCTACGCAGACATGGCACAGCTGCTGCCCAGGGCGGAGAGGCTAGACGCCTATACCCTACGTTACCGCGCCTACTCGGCACGCGACGCACTAGCATTCGTAGAGCTCGTCGCATGGATAGGCTACGCGGCATCAGCGATGATGGAGAAAATGAGGGGGTAATCCATCGGAAATCACAACGAATGTCAAGGTCAACCCTTTTCACCCCATACTTCATCAGTAGGGTTGGGGAAGCCAGACGGATGGTACACTGTGTTATCGTTGGGTAGTCGTACTTGTGGATTCAGATGTAGACTATGGCTCTAAAGCTCGCGTGCTCATGGAAGGGAGTAAAGATGATGACTCGGCTGAACATTGGTCAGCGTTAGTAGTTGTACTGTTATCGCCACCTCTCTAGGCTGGGTAGTTCCTGTTGCAGAGTCTGGATAGGTGTTCTAATTGTAACCCATCTACGGTACTCCCTAAAGCCGAACCTGCTATAGAACCTTTCAAGACAACTAACACTGTCAAGGACTATGCGCCTAACACCTAGCCTGGAGAGAGCACCAACAACTGTGCCCATCAGCGCTTTGCCCAGGCCTTTACCCTGATGCTCCGGGTCGATGGCAAGAAGTCCCATGTCAGCGGTACGGCCGCCGTCTAGAGCCTCGTAAATGCTAGCATCAACATATCCCACCACGTTCCCAGTGTTATCAAGCGCTACGTAGCAGATAACGTTCCCTCTCAATGTGTCTAGACACATCCTCGACGCTGATAGGGTGCCACCACTCGTACCCGGAAAAGGCAGCATTTACAACCTCGACAATACGCGGCACGTCAGCTAGGCTACACGGCCGAATATTGTAGCCGCGAGGAGCTGTATACCTCTCAGTCCCACCCTGATACACCATTAGCGTCCCCCATGAGATTTCAGGCCCCGATGCCCTGAGGAGATCCGTCATCATCCTGTGCATATGCCCAAACCAGAATCCACACCTAAGGTCTGCAACTCCCCGTATGCCTCTGCGTTCAAAGCTTAAACGAGCCCATGCAAGCAGAGACCTAGCCGTATGCATTTGCAACTCTATAGGCGCCGAGGCATCTATAACTATCCAGACAGAGTTAGAGCCGGAAGCCTGCCAAGCAAACCCGAAACCAGCTACATTATCACCCATAAAGCATAGAGCATTCTCGCCGGGGGAGGTATCCCTAAACCACCTCTCTATATCGCTGGCATCTAGGCGTCTAATACACCATCTCTCCTCGACATGAAAAGCATCATATACCCTCGCTAAAGCCTCATTTATCTCGCGATCAGTTCCATCATAGTTTTCGACAATACGTAGCATAAACTACACCACGAAACCGAGCAGCCCAGCTAGTAGCGGGGTCTTGAACATGCTATCCATAACGAGCGTTGGAGCCGTAATTGTTGCTTGTCAGAGGCGTTCACAGGATAATGTAGCTGGCTGGGCTGTCTAAGGATTCGCCGTGCCTGCTGGCCCCTTCAGCTTTACGAGTATGTTTCTGATATACTCCATCATCGACTCATCTAGCTCTATCTCGCCTCTCTCTAGCGCCCAGTTAATCCACTCCTTCGTAGCGTTGTCTCCTGCAAATGCATAGACCACGTAGGCCTTTGCAATGCCTTCATGCCGCTCTGCCGCCTTTATTATCTCCTCTATATCGGCTAGAGTTGGCGCCTCAACGTAGAACACTATGAAAGCGTCCTTGCCCACCTCGTAGAGCTCAAAGCCCAGTCTTTCGAGGTGCTGCCTAACCTCGCTCCTCTTGGGCTCGCTACGGTAGGGCTGCGTTATTATCATGAATCCCGAGGCAAAAGCCAATACTATGCACCTCTTACAGTCCCGCGCTCTAATCCTAGCCCTTCACGCTAATTTACTATTTAGCCGAAACATGCCTGGAAAGAAGAAATAGATTGTATGATCTAGGCCTTCCTTGCGCGTGGCGGGGCAAAACCCAGGCTTAGGACTCCCCATGGGCAGACCTCTGCGCAGCGGCCACAGTGGAAGCAGCGGTAGTCCCTCACATCGCGTCCCTCCCCAACATACTTGGCCACATCGATGCCCATTGGGCACACCATGCTGCATAGCATGCATCCACGACACTGATCTGCATGCCGCACCTTTAGCACGAGCGGGCTATACCGGTTCATTACGTAGCCGTAAAGGTTGCCTATTGGGCAGATGTAGCGGCACCAGAGCCTCTTGACACCAAACACGTGTTCTGCTGCGATGTTGACTATTAGGGCGAACCCCGTTATGGTGGCCCAAGCCATGATTGAGCCTATTGCAGCCCCCGGTATGTTAAACAAGATCTTCACGATCGCGGATCCAAGCTTTGTAGCGCCCGCCACGGGAGAGTACGTTGTGAAGAATGGCTGCCCCAGCCGCACCGATAGCACTATATAGACTGCCATCATTGCCAGTGGTATCATCTTTTCCACCTTGCCGGCCATGTGGGGCCTCGACTGTGGAGGCGCCCTCGGGCCAGCTAGCTTACGCTCAAAGAGGCTAAAGAGGAGATCCATCGGACAGACCCAGCCACAGAAGAACCTGCCCAGCACACTGTAGATCGCGACTACAATCAACACCGCCACTATCGACTCTGGAGCGGGGCCATGTGCAGCTGCGGTCTGCTCGAGCCAGGCAAAGGGATCCATTAGGGGGATTGTGCGGAGTATTCTGCTCGAAGCAAGGCTACCCATAAGTATTGCTCCCGACACGAGGAGCTGCGTGGAGAATAATGTGAGGATGGCCAGTTGCAGGGCTCTCCTCGCAATAGTGTACTTGCCGCGTGGTGGTACACCACGAATCGCCAGCTTCAGCTTATGCGCGAACGAACTCCTGGCCCTCACGGCTGCTCACTCCTACTGCGCCATGCTCCTTTCCGGGCTCCCTTTCCCCGTCTTCTCCGCGGGCGCTAGCTCCGCCTGGATCTTCTCCTCCTCAAGACCGCGAACGTTCATGATGTAATCGATGTTTATCGCTGAGCGCCAGGTAGCCTTAAACGTGTCCTCTTGCTCCGTCTTAAGTATAAGCTGGAGGTACTCCTCGTAGCTCATACCCGTATTCTTGTAGTTCTTCACTCTCCGAATGTACTCGTCACGTGGGAGTATGTGTATCGCTGAACCACCTATCGGGCAGGCCTGCACGCAGAGGCCGCAACCCCTGCACGGAGTTACCACCTTATCGCCTACCACCTTCGCTTTAACCCTCGTATGGATGCCCCACTCGTTAAACGTAAACTCGAAGACCTCAGAACCGTATGGGCATGCCTTTGCGCAGCTCTTGCAGTCACCACTATTCCATGCCAAGCAGAGGTCTGGGTCGATAATAGCTACTCCCGACACCCCATCCTCAGGAGTCTCTGCCAGCGCGCCAGTTGGACACACCTTAACACACTCCATGCATAGCGTACATGGATTCGTCAATAGATTATCTAGTGTAGGCGCACCCAGCAAGCTGAATCCATCCCTTAAACCGGCAAGGCGTATGGCATGGTATCCCATGTAGTTACAAGCGTAGTAGCATAGGCCGCAGCGGATACACCGAGCATAGAAGTCCTTAGTGGCAACTGGTAGAGGGGTAGGGAACCAGTCCTCCCAGACAGGCTTTGTATAGGTAATGCAGCGGCCTGGGAGCAAAACGTTAGCTACGCACTTTCTTCCATCCCTTTCAATTACGAAGCCTAGGGCTCCATAGTATTCTATCCTATTCTCATCATCTGTTACATCGAAGAACTCGTAGTAGATCCGCTGTGAATCCCTGCTGGTACTAGCAACCTCTATTCCGACTAGGAGCCTGGACACTGGTGCTGCGGCTGCCACAGCTGCAATTGTGAGCCCAGCCTTAAGGAACTCACGCCTCGTCATAGAGAAGCGATGGTGACTACCCAAGTATGTTACACCACCCTCTCGCCGTGCTATCCCTCTACTTCGCACGACACAGGCTACATTACGCAAGCTACGTTATGTTGATTACTATTGCTTCGGGAGCCAATACACCAGGCAAGGCCTGGGTGGATTAGGCACCTGCGCCGCTAGTTTTCGGTTCACAGTGCGTCCCGCGACCCATATCCCCGCAGCGGAGCCGACCCTGCCATGTAGAAGGCTAAAACGCTCGACTCCTTAGCAAGTACTCCGGCCGGAGACACGTAGTAGTGGTAAATCTGTTATGCAAGGCATGGTGGTCGGAGAGTGGTGGGGGTATGAAGCGAGGTAGGAGAAACAAGCCTACCTAGATGGTTAAAGGGCTAAAAACGCGCTCAGTGCAAGGAAAGACACTAGTAAACCTTGATGTTGTACTTAGGCTTGCCTGTCTGCTCGGTTTCACTCCTAGGTATCTCGTCTGGCGCTGCCTTCCTTATCCTGGCTGCGCAGGTCTTGTAGTCTGGCTGGAAGAAGTATGGCTGTACGTCGTAGTTGTCTAGTGTTAGCGCGTTAACTAGCTTGTTCTCGTCGAACCATGGCACGAATACGTAGTCCCTCCTTGGGCCGCCCAGTCCCGTCTTGGGGTTCAGCACCTTCGCCCTCACTGTTACTTTGCCGCGTGGGCTCTCTACTGTCACCCAGTCGCCATCCTTGATGCCGAGCTTCTCTGCAACCTCCTGATGTATCTCGACGTAGGCTTCTGGCTTGACCCTCTTCAGCTCTGGCACGCGGCCAGTCATTGTGCCCGTGTGCCAGTGCTCTATTACGCGGCCGGTTGTGACTACCATTGGGTAGTCCTTAGCATCCCTTACAGTTATCACTCTACCGTCGTCAAGCCTGTACTTTAGCGTGAAGCCAGGCGCTTCTGCTGGCGCTAGGGCTATCTGGAATATCGCCTCTATGTCGCCGAAGTTCGTCTTTAGCGCCTCGCCCCAGCTCTTGGACTCTAGCACCTTGAGGCCCTTCTCTGGGTCGCCGCTAGCTGGTACGGCTGTGTGCTTCTCTACTATCTTGAATGGGCCCTTGGGCTCGCTGAATACTGATATACTGCCGCCGAATACGGCGTCGGCATCTAGCTTCTCGAAGGTTATTGTTACCTCCTTGTTTATCTTAACCTCGCCAGTCTCGTGGTCTATCACTACTGGCAGCCACGGCCTAGCCCAGATGGTCATCCTGCCTGTCGGCTTCGCGTAGAAGACTACGTACCAGTTATCTGGCACCACCTTCTCGCGCTTGTAGTTCTTATCGTCTATCTCCTCGACTATCTGCTTGAGCACCCACTTCATCAGTACTGGGTTGCTTGCGAGCTTGCCGAGCCACTTAGCCTTGTGGACCGGGTGTATCTTGGTCTCATCTAGGCTGTCTATATACTTCTTTATCTCCTCAGCGCTGTTCATGTTCTTTATGTCGTTGTAGATCTTCTTGATGTCCTCTGGGTCGGGCATCAGTGGGTCGTATGGGTATGAGAACCTGCTAGCGGACTCGTACTTGTCGTAGCGTGCTTTGACGCTCGGGTTGCTGGCATACTGCTCCGGCCATGGCCAGCGGAATCCGGTTATCATCTTCCTGAAGGCTTCACGCTTCACGTAGCTGAAGTCGTAGTAGGTGTTCTTGGCTAGGCTTAGTATGTCGCGGTCCCATAGCCTGTTGAGGAACTCCTCGTGCCACTTCTTGTCGCGGCTCTTCTCAACTACGTACTGTACCCAGCTCTTGCCAGCAGCCTTCGCAGCCTTGTCGACATCCTCTGGGAAGAAGCCGCTCACTATGCCCTTTGGTACTAGGCCCTCGTCCTCCCAGGCCTTGCCCAGCATTGCGAATATCATGTGGTCGGCGACGGCCTCACCTGGTGGCGGTATTATGTAGCGGGCTATGCTGTAGCGGCGCTCGCTGCAGCCATACTTGAACTCCTTCTCGCCCCACGCCGCACTGGGGAGTATCAGGTCGGCTACGTCGGTGGTTCTTGTTGGGTAGATGTCGCTAACGACTATGAATGGGAATGCCGGGTCGTCGTCGTGCGGCTTAGCCATGCCAGCACGGAACTTGAAGACGTTTGGTAGGCTGTGGCCAGGGTTGGTCTCAGCTATCCATACTATCTTGATCTGGCCTGCAGCGACGCGGCGGAACATCTCTACCACGTGTGGACCTGGTACTGGGTGCACGTAGACCCTCTCTATCTCCTTCCTAATTGCATCCTCTGTGTAGCCACGCTCTCTGAGGTACTGCTCGGTTAGCCTCTTCCAGATGTCCTCTACTTGCTTCCTAGCAGACTCTACAGCTATGAGCCTGCCGTAGGGCAGCACGTGTGCTAGGCCGCCCTGGTCACGGATGCCGCCGCAGGCATTGGGCTGGCCGGTGAGGCTGAAGCTGCCAGCTCCGTACCTGCCTATCTGGCCGGTGAGTGCTAGAAGGTTGATTATGCTATTGACAGCGTGCACGCCCTGGATCTTCTGGTTGACGCCCATCGTCCAGAACACTAGCAGGCGACCCTTAGCCATCCACTTGGCTGCTAGCCTCATAGCCTCCACGGGGTCTATCTCTACGAATGGCTCGTTGCCGCTTAGGTCGACCTTGTCTGGGCTTAGCTCACCCTGCTCTATTAGCTTCTCTGCTGTCTCCCTATTGATTAGCGGCTTCTCATCGCCGAAGAGTATCTTGACCATTACCTCTGGCTTGTACATTTCCAGGAACTTGAGGTAGAGGGCGAAGCCCTTCCACCAGTCTCTCTCTACCTCCTCCTCGCTCTTGTACTCCTTGCCAACGCTCGGGTAGAGCTTATAGTTGGATGCATTGCTCGCTGTGGTACCCATGTCCCAGACCTTGTTTAGGTCACCCATGCTGTTGTACTTGGTGTTGTAGTCCTTGAGTGCCCAGGTCTTGGCAGTGTTGGTTGGTATTGCAAAGTCCGCGTGGCGCTTCAACCACTTTATGTCGACATACTCGCCCTTGCACTCCACCTTGCCCGTCTTGGCGTCAACCTTGCAGCCGTCTAGGTCGAAGACTATTATGTGGGCTAGCGTGTGGAGGAAGGCTACGTCCATGCTCCAGCGCAGTGGGAGCCATAGATCTGCTATGCTGCCGCTCCTAGTCTTACGTGGGTCTGCAAGGATAACCTTGACCTTGTCTGGGTTCTTCTGCTTGACCTGGGCTATGCGGCCGAAGACTATTGGGTGAGCTTCAGCAGTGTTGGTACCTATTAGGAGGAATGTGTCAGCATGTACGCCTAGGTCGGGCTCTGGAACGTCTATGTGGTCGTAGCTTACCTCCGGCTCGTCTGCACCATAGCTCGTTATGAAGCCGCCAACAGCGCTAACCATACACATTCTGGGGTTTCCGTCTAGGTTGTTGGTGTGTATGCCTGCCTTGGTTAGCTTGTTGATTACATAGCTCTCCTCGGTGCCTAACTGGCCGCTGCCATAGTAGGCAAAGCTGTGAGGGCCGTACTTCTGGAGAGCGTACTTCATGACTGCTGTGAAGAACTTGACTGCTGTATCCCAGTCTACCTCGACAAAGTTCTTCTTGATGTGCTCTACTGTTGGCACCTTGGCGTCTGGGTTCTTGCTTACCTGGCGGTTCTTAACCCTAGGCGCTTCTGGTATCTCCTCGGGGGTTACTGGCGGCCTGTTCTTGCCGGGTATGATCCAGTCCTTGTTTACTAGTGGCTTCTTGAGCCTCTGCTCGTAGGCCTGCATGTTGCCGCCGTAGCCTATGGCCTTGTGTATGTAGAAGGCCTTGGTACAGAGTGCGCCCCTGTTCACCGGGTACTCCTGTATACCCATCAAAGCTACAATGTCCTTGGCCATGCCAGTCTTGGGGTCCTTTACAATCTGGGCCTGGACGCCACAGCCAACGCCACAGAACCTGCAGGGGCCAACGGGTACCGCGGTTAGCTTGGGCTTCGCCTCCTCTGACGGCTTAGCCTCCGTTGGCGATGTTACAACGGTCTCGTTCTTCCTAGTTATGTTTTCGAGCGTCTCAACAACCTTCCTGCCAGTGAGGTGGTAGGCTGCTACGCCACCAACAGCTGCAAAGGCTGCACCGAGAGCTATTGCTTTTAGGATATCACGTCGTGTTTGATCCGGCAAGAAGACATAACCCTCCGCCATTGAGTTTTATATCTCACCTTCGGCCACTGCGAATTTTTTGTTATTAAACTATATTTTACCTACGCCTAAGGGTTTCGGGTTCCCACCCATATAGTGTAGCAAGACGATGGTACATTGTACACGGGGGTGTAGCCTGTAGTGCCAGCCACAGTCAAATACCACGGCCACTTGTTCGTTGTGGGCCCCGGCCTCGACGAAGTGCTTGAGCCTGGAAAGCGGCTGGTACTTCTGGACGAGTTTTACGCCGACCTGTACGGGGAATACTTCTTCCTAGGCTACGACGTGCTAGCCGAGACCATAAACCTTAGCCGTGGCGACACTATAGGCGCCTACACGGCCGCCGTTCTACTCGATGGCGATCCTGCAGTGGTGGTCTGTGGGCAAAACCCGTGGAACTGTGTTGTAGGACTTGCAGCGTACATGGTGCTATGGGGCAACACTGAGCCCTTGGATGCTGTGAAACAGGCGTGGAACACTCTTGCAAAGCTCTACCCTGGGCGGGAGGAGCTAGTGGTGCCACGGCAGGCTCTGGCGGCACTCCATGGGCTAAAGGCTGCGCTGGAAGCGGCTGGCAGCAGGGACCGGTTGGGCCCGCTTATAGCACTAGCATCCAACTACGAGTACGGCCGCGGAAGGCTACACTACGGAGAGTCAATCGCGTGGGCTGCCGGGCTTGGCGCTACCCCGCTCCAGGTGCTAACCGTACTGTTGCACTTCCTCGCAGAGGGGCCTGGAGGCCCGCCAGCCACTATTCTCCGGCAGAGACTCGAAGCTGTCGGCGAGGCTAACCTCCTATCACTCCTCGGCCCCGACGCCGAGGAGGCACTCGCCGCTCTTCGCGCGTACTGCCGGGGAGACATGGATGATAGTGCGGCAGCGCTACTAGCACTCATAGAGAGTCTCAGACCCGGAGAACCCGGTGTAAACCATGTCGGAAGAGAGGGGGACAAGCTACTCGTGTACTGCAGTAGTGGTGGGGAGGGAGAGCCTGTGCGGGAATGCGTAGAGGCTGTCGGGCAGGCGGATAAGCTGCTGAGCAAGACAGGCCTGGGGCTTAGTGGTGTAAAAGTGGTGCCGGGCGAGCCTGAGCCGCTCCGCCTCTAGTCCTGCTAGGCCTTTTCCGCTGTGTCAGAGGCCATGCCTGCTAGCATCACTAGAATCTCCCTCATGCTTTTCTTCGGCCTCGTATACCCAGTGTAAGCGTATATGCTCGCCTCTGATAGCCGAGGAGAGACACGGACTCCACGCTGCGAGAGCAGCTTCTCAGCTATTCCCGCTGCTGCCTCCAGCTGACATCCATTACAGATCCCAGGATCCCGGTGGACGTGGACACGGATGCCCAGCTTGTTGAGCGCTGCTAGCAGGCTTGGCTGGAGCCAGGAGATGCAGGGCACGTGGAAAGGTAGGAGCCGCGCTGGGCTAGCATCCACAGCATACTCGTCTAGCATACCAAGGCTACGCCGGCAGATGAACAGTATTCCGTCAAGCGCGTAGCGGTCAGCAAAGCTGTAAGCGTAAGCTAGGCTCGCTGCTCCAGTCCACGCAAGCTGCTCCACAGCCCCAGGACACATAGCTGCGCAGAGCATGCAGCCTCGACACCGCGCCTCGTCAAGCCCTTCGGGGGTCAACGCCGAGTACGGGCAGACCTCTGCATCACCGCAGCTTCCTCGGAGTCTTGGCAGCACAACATACTCTGGCGGGATCAGGAAGAAGCGGCGAAGCGCCTCCCGCCGGGTTACCGGCGGTGTTCTCCTCTTAGCCCGCTGCCGCTCCTGCAGTGTTGCCGCGATAAAGCCGGCATAGTAGTCTATGAGGTTATCGAGGCTCAGCCCTGACAACATAGTTTCAGGTATGCCCGTGGCCTCAACGAGGAAGGGGTTGCGGCCGAGCTCTCCCAGCTCCTTGACCAGAGCGTCAAAGCCCCGCAGCGACGTGGATACGAGGAGAACAGGCCTCTCCGGGCTCTCCCCCCATACATCATCTAGCAAGTCTACGGTAGCATGCAAGTCCCCTAGGCCTATCTCAACAGTTCTTGTACACTTAGCTGAGGAAATACCATTCATGCAAACTACCTCTACGCGAATCCCGGCACCACCAGCGACATCTTCTCCGGCCATAGGCACTACCGGCCACCATGCCTGTTTACTACTTAATCATAGAGTATATCTCGCGAGGTGCCCGGCTTCCGGCAGAAAACGGGGTTTGACAAGGTTTCCCGGGGCAGAATGGTCTGAAGATTTTGGAGGCGCTATATGTCGCTAAAAACATTGTATGGCCGGGTTTTGGATAGTCGCACTACTGTGGCTGGCCAGGCCTTATTTCCTGGCTAGTAGTAGGTAGCCGGCAACTACTACTACGAATATTACAACTGCTACAGCTATCGCTAGAGGCAGGTTGTGCTCTGTCTTCTCAACGGTTGTCACCGTCCTAGTGGTTGTAGTCGTAGTTGTTGTGGTTGTTGTGCTCGGCTCCTCCTCTTGTTTAGCAGGCTCCTCTTCAGCGGCCTTGGCGGGCTCTATCTTTATCACCTTATTACCGAAGGCATCGCCGTTGAAGGTGCCGTCACCGTTGGCAGCTATTACGGATATGTTGAAGGTTACCGGCACTGGGTTCTCTGGAGCCTTCCACTGGAATGTCCACTCGCGCAGCATTGAGCCGTCCTTGGTGTGGGTTAGTATCTCGCCGGAGATGAAGGTGTTCTTGCTGTCGCTGGCTATTAGCTCGCCAGCATCTACCACTACTGCAAAGCCGCCACAGGCTACGCCACTGCTACAGTCTGGGCCATTATTGATCTTGATCGTTATCGTGTAGGTCTTGCCCGGCTGGTAGTTCTGCGGCAGGCCAGTTATAGTGAAGTCCACCGGATTCTGCGCCGCACTCTGGTGGCACTGTAGACAGTTGAGCTGTGGCGCGCCGTTACTCATTGCCTCAGCGTGCCTGTAGGCGGCGATGCCGAACACTAGTATTAGAGCTACAAGGCCTAGTACTACCACAAGCTTTCTCAAGGCATGGCTCACCATTAGGGCGCCTTATCTAGACCTCTGTTCAGTCTTCCAGGTTCTAGCGGCCGGGAATGGATGAGCTGGTTAAATAGGTGGGCCAGAAACCTTCGGGTAGCAGCCTACCTACAGGTCTCGGGGATGACCACATGAAGGGTTCGACATACTTAGACATCAAAGTCTAAGGCAATACGCTCCGCATATCATAATAAAAAATATCATATAAAACACGTCGATGTTATTAATGTTATAGCATAAGCATGTATGACGAGTGTTACAGCATTGCAGCGGTAGGGCTTTGCAGCCTCCTAGCAACCCCAGACAGCTGTGATAGTCGCATTGCTATTACGACATTTGATGCCGTATATTGTGCTAATGGACCTCCTATACTTCATGCCTAGCTAAGCACATTATTGCTGCTCCGGAGTCTTGAGCTGCTGGAGCTGCCACGCCCAGACCAAGGGTGCAGTGAAGGGGTGGGCTCTAATTTGCCTGGCAGGGCAAGCTTCGATCTACGTGGCGTGAATGTTCTTGTTACTGCTTCAAGTCGTGGTATCGGGTTCTATGCCGCCAGGGGGCTTGCCAGGCTTGGCGCTAGCGTGGCTATATCGTCTAGGAGCCGGGAGGCATTGGAGAGGGCTGCCAAGGAGATAAAGGAGGAGACAGGAGTCGAGCCTATCGCTATCCAGGCTGACCTTACCAGAAGGGATGATCTTGTGAGGCTTGTAGAGGAGGCATGGGATGGCCTGGGGGGTCTTGACGCTCTAGTATTTAATGCCGGGAACGTCTCCTGCGAGCCCTGCCACCTCGAGGATGCAGGCTATAGCGACTGGCTTGAAGCAGCAAGGCTCCACCTTGTCGCGCCAGGGTTCCTTACAAGCCTCCTCCTGCCAAGGTTCCTCAGGCGGGGAAGCGGCGTCTTCGTATACCTTTCATCGGTCAGTGTGAAGGCGCCTATGACCCCGTTCGCTCTTGCGGATGTGTCGAGGGCGGGACTGGTACAGCTTGCAAAACTGGTTGCACGGAGCTACGGCGGCCGGGGCATAAGGGCCTACACCGTGCTGCTCGGAAGCTTCGACACGCCGGGAGCCAGGAGAAACGTAGCCAGGATAGGCGAGTCTATGGGTCTAAGCCCGGAGGAGGCGTGGAGAAAGCTCGTACTGGAGGCAACCCCCCTGGGCAGAGTCGCGCGACCCGAAGAGCTAGCGAACCTGCTAGCCTTCCTCTTGTCGCCAAGCGCCGAGTACATGAACGGTGCAACAATAGTAATGGATGGTGCGATGACACCCTGCACATAGTCGCGAACTAGCCACAAAGACTATATTGTATTTCAAACTCCATAATTAAGGCTAGTCGCGAGTTAAAAGGTAGCTAGGATTTGAGTATTTGCCGTGTGCTCGTGACTGGGCTTGGCTATGCAGATCTATTCTCGACACTATTCCATGCCGCTTTATGCTGCCGCTTTGGAGTATGAGTTCTCGTTCCAGTACTTCACGGTGTTCTCCTGGCACGGTATAGGCCGTGGATGCTCAGCTGCCCCCTAGAAGCCTACAAAGACGTAATTGAGTTCCATCCATATCGGCGTGTCCATTAACCATTCTATGGAGGTGAGATTGCTAACAGTCCTACCAGGGCGAGGGAGAGAAGCGTTATGAATGCTATTGAGGAGGCCACGACGCTCGTTTCTAACCTGTAGTACTCTGAGAATACGAGGTTCATGGTGGCTGGGGGCATAATCGATTCTATCAGGACGCACTTCAACAGCCAACTGCCGAGCCCCAATAGGGCAGCGAGTCCGAGGTGTACTATGGGGGAGATGAGGAGCCTCCAGAGGGCGGTAAAGACGACAGCTGAGTCTATCCTTGGAGGCCACGTTAATGCTATGCTAGCCCCTACAAGGTAGAAGCTCAACAAGGTAGCCTCTGACGCAACGCTCTTCAACACTGCTATCACTGAGCCGGCGCTCGCGTAAAGCTGCCAGCTCAGAGGTATCGTGGCGATACCCGCCAGAAGCCCGTAGAATGGTGGATAGGTGAGTAGTCCACGTAGGGGCTCCCACAGCCCCCTTGGTCCGCGTGATGGGCTGCACCTACTAGCAATGAATGGTACAGCAAACCCAGTCATAGTACTAAATGCTATGCCATAGGCTACTATTGGCTCAACTGTACCCCCAAGCAGCAGCACGACTGGTAGTGGCAGGAAGAAGGCGTTCTGGAATACCGAGGCTAGCGTCACAGCTGCCTTAACCCTACAGTTCCAACCGAGCCTTTTCCCGGCAAACGAGGTAAGCAATGTTACAGCAACCAGTGCTACTACTATGTAGGCGAAGCCGACTACCATGACATCTATAAGTTTGAGAAACCTAGGCAAGGCAATGCCGACAGTATACCAGGTAAGTATAGGCATAGAGAAGTAGAGTAGGAGTAGCGTTACAGCCCTATATACAGCACGGGCAAGACTCCCCCTACCAACAGCTAGGCCGACCACGGTAAGTGCTACTGCGATAATGACTCTAGCGATAACAGCAGCCTCCAAGCATAACCGCCGAGGGGCTAGCAACCACGTTGGGCACCGGAATAAGAAGGGTGATGGGAAAGACTAGGATGCGCATCAAAAACTCACTAATGCTAAATCCTGCCAGACTAATACCACCATATTAACGTTCTAATGGTCTTCCCATCCCCTTTGCAGCGGCTGCGATTACTGATGCATCAACAATTGCTCCCATAGCCCCGTCAGCCTCTCGATATCACTAAGGTTTTCTCCATCGGTGTTAGCCCTCTGAACGCCAGGAGGGTATCCGGGTTATCGCGGGTCCTGGGGCAGCCTACTGCCTGTTGGCAGTAAGTATGGAGAGGAAGGCGTAGCCGTCTAGGCATGCAGGTAGGTCTTCCTGGCCGATTGCGGGTTTCGCGCTATTTTCCCTGTAATGCAGTTTGGTGGCACACTAGGAGCCAGGTAGATAGTGTCGCTAGCTCGGTAGACTGGTATGCCGTGTTTCGCCAGGCATCGAGGATCTATGACAAGTACCACAACGTTAGGCCCGTGCCTCCGCCCTGTCTCCACGGCGGAGCTGTAGTCTGTTGTCATGTGAACCATCAGCCTCCTCATGGGCTTAAGCCCCTCACTCAGTATCGAAGCCAGGTTCTCTGCAACAGTGCCGTGGTACAGCTTGTCTGGCAACTCATCCATGCTGAGGGGGCGGTAGCCCAGCTCAACCCTCACAGTGTGGCCGTAGGCGGCTCTTATCCTGCCCCTCGCGAGGTCTAGCTGGAACCTCCCCTTCGGGTCAAGGAGAGCTACCGCTATGACGTGGTCCCGGGTAACCCACTGGTAGAGGTGGCGGTTCCTCCACCTCTCCCTTATCCCGCGGACAAGCTCGTCTATTCCAACCCACCCTTGGGGGTCGAGGCGTAGCCCAGCTTCGTGGGGGAGATGGCGCAGCAGGGTTGTCATGAGCTTGCTAAGCCTTAGCCTCTGCTCCCCCGTCATCAACGGCTCTGCGGGCCTGCCACAGTGTACTGGCTCCTCGGTGTAGGCGCTGCAGACCCTGCAGCGGTAGACGGGCTTCAAGCCATGCCCCTAGGTTTCACCGGCACGCTCAGACTCAACTATCTCTGCTGCTTCCCTCGCCAGCTCCAGCGTGGACTTGTAAGCCTCGGCCACGACGCGTGCTGTAACCTCGACTGCTATGTCTAGCTCTACCCTGGGCTGGCACCAGCTCCACCGTGACTAACGCTACACTCTCTGCTAACGATCCTCCAGAAGCACTCCATGTCCACCACTATCTCCTCGCCACAGAGCCTCGAGATCCTAGAGCTGAGCTCCCTAACGAGAACGGGGAGCGCCTGGAGTGCCTCGCCGGAAACCCTACCTCCCAGCTCGATATTGAATCCCGGCACGCCGAGTACGGTCACCCTACCGTTGAAGAGCCCTGAGGCTCTCGCTAAGACCGCGAGGCTTGCCGGGTTCAGCTCGTGAGAGCTTGTACTAACTATTGCTCCGGTAATCTCGGAGCTACTGAGCCTGTTGGGGTCAAGCTCCACCACTAAGAGCTTAGCAGCTGGAGGAAGCATACGCGGATCCACAATATCAATGATCACAACATGGTCCCTACCCTCGAAGAGCGCTACTAGGCCTGGCTCGAGAGCTTGAACAGCCTCAAACTCTACACATGATGGCCTAGAACTACACTCCTCGAGACCCCGAACAACACAGTAACCCAGCCCGTCGTCGGCAAAGAGGGGATTGCCGACACCCAGTACTAGCAGCCTCACACCACAGCACCCTGAACATCCTACTCTCAAGCCAGAGAGCCCGAAGACCTGCAGCTCAGCGCTTACTAGTGCAGTGAGAGGCCGGTGTTAAGCCAAACTTCGGATTCAGAGACCGAGAAGGGATCGAGGAGATTCAACGCCCCTGGCCGGGCTCTTTGGAGACCACCACCCAAGCCTAGAAGAGTCTAGTAGGACGCTTGTATACTTGGCGCCCTCTTCCCAGCCGTGCTAATACAACCTGTACGGTACTGCTGGAACGAGCTCTCCCGGGGTACACTTACAGCAAAGTTAGGTAATCCATGACTATCCAGATAGGCTCACTCCAGGGTCGTATACTCTTCGGCAACCGTCAACAAGTATCACCGTTGCCAATGATTTGCCCCCCTTCCAGACCCATCGTTTTTGCATTTTCAATATTGTTCTATAGTGTTATACTAATTGAGTGTTTACAGCGTTACCTTTATTTACTCTACACAAACTTAAAATAACTACTTGATCATGCTGAGACGGGGTGTGCTCAAGAGTGCTAGAACTAAGGCTGTCTAGGAGACAGTTTCTAAAGCTTGCTGGTACCACAGCGCTACTAGCATCTCTTGACTGGCGTAAGCTAATACGCAGAGCCTTTGCAGAACTGGAGACGGGAGGTATTAGCCTTGTATGGTTTGAAGCCCAGGACTGCGCTGGTGATACAACGTCCTTGATACAGGCTACCGAGCCAGACATTGTTGAGGTTCTAGCTGGTCTTACAAATCTAACACCACCGGGTGCTGTTGTACTACCATTCCATGAGACTGTTATGCCCGAATGGGGCTTCGGCTCTATAGCGCATCTTCTGTTAGCCCTGGGTGGCGTATACGATCCATACGTGCTCATTCTAGAAGGGGCCATGCCACCGGACGAGGATCTAACCGGCATTAAGGGCACAAACATGCTGTGCTACATTGGTGACTACGAGACTGTTATGGAGTCGCTTGAGAAGCTCCGCAGGGTAGTTGAGGGCAAGATGAAGCCCAACACACTGCTCCCAGTGGTTGACGCTGTCAAGGCCATATCGCCGGAGAGAGCCAAGATTATCGCTGAGAGGCTCGTGGAGAAGATTGACGAGGTTGAGAAGGCGACAGAAGAGTGCATGAAGGGGCTTAGTGGCGAGGATGTCGTCACTTGTGCAAGGTGGTTTGCCTGCCTTATGAAGCGCGCCATAGGAGTTGTTAGCTTTGGCAACTGTGCAAGCTACGGTGGCGTTGTCGGCAACACCGTAGCTTTCAGCTGGGCTCGCAGCGACCTGCTAGAGGATTACGAGTCAACAACAGGCTACAAACTGTATAGGGAATGGGCCAGGTATGGATGGAGCTTTAGTCCAACCGGCGGTGTAGGCTTCTTCCCCGACCCCGTTAGGGGCTACAAGGGCTTCGCAAAGATACTAGCTGAACAAGCGCCAGAGCCATTTAGAAGCTTTGCGAAGCCCTACGTGGACTTTATCGATGGCAAGTGTGTACCCGACAAGCCAAGCCCCGATGCAAGCTGCAAGCCCGCCGTAGCTGTACCAGGATGCCCCTCCAACGGCAATGCGCAACTGAAGACCCTGACAAACCTCATACTATGGGTTAAGGGAGAGCTACCTCTACCAGAGCTTGACCAGTACTGGAGGCCAAAGATCATCTTTGGAGGCTCTGTACACGAGCAATGCCCGAGAAATGAAAAGTACCGTGCAGGTATACTACGCAGCGAGCCAGGCGAGCCTAGCGGCGCATGCCTCTTCAGCGTCGGCTGCAAAGGCCCCATATCAAATTGTCCATACAACAAGATTGGCTGGGTTAATGGTGTCGGCGGTCCAACTAGGACCGGCGGTGTCTGCATAGGCTGCACGATGCCAGGCTTCATGGACGCCTATGAGCCGTACTACAAGCCGTTACCAGCCCCCGTGAAGCCTGAAGCCTCCGCTGCAACCGAGCTCGCAGCCGGCGCGGCTGTTGTTGGTGTACTCGCAGCTTATGGTATCCGTAAGCTCGCGGGAGGTGAGAAGGAGAAGGAGAAGGGCGCGTGAAGGGGGTGGGCTCCGTGGCGTTGGGCGACATTATCTACACGTTCGCTGTGTATAAGTTCTTCTGGATTGCCATAGCTGTATTTGCCTTTGGTGTAGCCTACCGTATAGCTAGAATGATATTCTATTGGCGGAGACCAGTCAAAGCCGATGCTAGGAAGAGGCCATTATCGAAGCTCATAATAGAATTTCCAAAAACTTTCATTGTACCAATAATATTTGCCGCGAAGAATAGAAAGGAGGAATTCCTCTTTGGACTGATGCTACTACACATAATAGGTGTCCTACCGATACTGTTCCTGCTATCGCAGCACGTCGCAGTATGGTCGTACTACCTGCCAATATACCGTGTTGTGGCGCAGCTAGGGCTTTGGATACCGGAGAGCTACTCTAGCAGTGCTCCATCGGTGTCAAGCCTACTACCGCCAGGGTTCGACGGGAGCGTGTTCCGTGAAAGCATCTGGGGCCCCTTAACGGTGATACTGAATGGTGATGTGCTAGCAGTACTAGCAATGATTGGAATTGTAGCCAAGATGATTTTAAGAATAGCTGATAGCATCAGGGGTGTGCGCGGCCTCAAACTAAGCGACATGTTCAACTACCTGCTGCTACTAGGCATACTGCTTACCGGCTTCCTTGCAGCAAGGTATGGTATTGGTAGCGCGGAAGTACCGACAGTCAATACTGCAACGTATAGGCTGTTGCTGGGCCTGCACGTGCTCCTGGCAGAGATCCTGCTGATGTGGATTCCATTCTCCAAGTACTGGCACTTTGTGTTTGGCTACTGGTATGGCGAGATCCACAAGTATTGGGATGTGAAGGTGCGTAAGGGTGTAGTGTAAGCTGCAGGGAGGTGGTAGCCTATGGCCGCGACAGGTAGCCCCGTGGCACGCGATATAGCTATGAAGGTGAGGGAGAGAATTTCCTGGAGCGGCTTTGACAAGGCGAAACTGGATAGGGCTGTAGCCAAGTTTGTGGGCAGGATAGATGTCGTCAAGCTACACTTCCTAGAGGCGTGCGTTGGCTGTGGTGTATGTGCACCAGCATGTCCATACTACTATGTAGATGAGCGGAATGCACCGATGATTAAGGCTGAAAAGGCACGCTACATATACCGTAAGAAGCTAACGTTTGCTGGTAGGATACTTGGCTGGCTAGTGAACGCCAAGCTTCCAAAGAGCGAGAAGGATCTTGACGAGATTGTAGAGGCTGTGTATCGGTGTACAAACTGTGGCCACTGCTACCTGACATGTCCGTTCGGAATTGACAGTGGTAGTGTGATCCAGGAGCTGTTAAAGATTGTGGCCACTGATATGGGTAGAGTGCCATCCCTCATAGACTTCTTCGCCGAGCTAGAGAGGAGCGGAGCATTCTACGAGGTTCCAAGCCTTATGGAGGCTTGGAAGGCTGCACTAACCAAGGCTGAGGAGGCTATCGGGAAGAAGCTGCCATACGATAAGGCTGGCGCGGAGATACTACTACTGCCAATGCTGACAGACGCACTATTCTACCCCGGAGCCATCGCTGGCGCCATAAAGATCCTAGAGGCTGCCAAGCTAGACTACACAGTGCCCAGCAAGCCACTGGGCTTTAGAACGCCGGTAGCCGCTGTAGCCGGAAGACCGGAAGCTGCCAAGGAAGCTCTCAAGAGGCTCGTTGACAGCATTGAAAAGCTCGGCGTAAAGACTGTAGTATTGCTGGACGGCGGCTTCCCCTATTTCTGGCTGCGTTGGAAGGCGCCAACAGTCCTTGGCAGAAAGCTCGATTTCAAGGTGCTCCACATAGTAGAGCTTGTCGACGAGCTAATTTCAAAGGGTAAGTTGGAGTTCGAGACGGCAGACGACGAGGTAACATGGCATGATCCGTGCCAGCTTGTCCGGAGGGGAGGTGTGGTAGAGGAACCCTACAGGGTCATGGCGAAGGTTAGCAGAAGGTTTAGGCCACTACCCCATCATGGCGTAAACAGTCTATGCTGTGGCGGTGGAGGAGGCATAGGCTGTATGAGCATGGAGATGATCAAGCAGTTCTCCAGCCTAGTAGGACTCAAACCCGAGGACCTCATTAGCGGCGAGAAGGAGAAAGAGTTCATCGAGAAGACCGAGAAGGCGTGGGCCGTAGCACTCAAGAGGAAGATAGACCATATACGTGAGAGTAAGGCGAAGCCTCGTAGTAACAGCTTGCCCGGTCTGCATGCACTCAATTGCTGGCGGTGCAAAGATCTACGGTCTCGAAATCGGTATTATGCATATTGCAGAATACCTTGGAAGGTATGTGCGGGGTGTTGGAACCAAATGACAGTTCATGACCCGTACACGGTTTTTTGACAACACAAACCCCGGCTGAGCACAGTGACGAGGGGTGCACACAATGACACGTACATCACGCACAATTAGGATCCATATAGACCCTATAACGAGGATTGAGGGGCACCTCGGACTCCGGCTCCACGTAGATGCAGAGACTAGGAAGCCTACCGGCGAGGCATGGACATTCGTAACAATGTTCCGTGGCTTCGAAATCTTCAGTATAGGCAGACCGCCGGAAGACCTGCCGCACGTAACCAGCAGGATTTGTGGTGTATGTGGCGCCAGCCATGCTAATGCTAGCGTTCTAGCAGTAGACATGGCATATGGTGTTAGCCCAAAGCCCATGGGTGTTGTGCTTAGAAACATGGCATTCGCTATGACCGACCACATCTACGACCATAGCATTATTCTCGGCATGCTCGAGGGCCCCGACTATAGTGCAGCAATAGTCTCGAAGTTTACGCCAAGCGTATATGACCACGCCAAGAAGGTCTACGCTGAGCACAGGGATATACATGGCTTTACAACCATAGCAGACATAATGGAGGCCCTTAACCCGCTCACCGGCAAGGTGTGGCAGTACGCGGTTAGGTTCCAGAGGCTTGCTAGAGAAGCTGGCGTACTTATCTACGGTAGGCACAGCCACCCATCAACACTGATACCTGGCGGCATATCCACTGACATAAGCGATGCAGAAAACCTACTACTAGCCTATACGACACGCCTCATCAAGCTAACTGCGTGGGTAAAATGGTTCTACGCTCTATGGGAGGACCTGCTAAGCTTCTTCGAGAAAGAAGTAACGCTGCCGGGAGGCCTGCCATACTCCTGCAACGGGCTAAGTTACGCCTACACCAGCGAGCCCAGCGAGTGCCCAGGCATGAAGACAACCGTCCTAGCAGTAACAAGCAGCGGTATATTCGACGACCCCGAGGCGTATGGCGAGGACATGCCACAGTACGACCCAGTAGAATTCTACAAGGCCATAGACAAGGCCGCTATTAAGCGCCTACTAAAGCCGGGTATAGTGATACGCGGTGAACTCGTCTCCACAAGCCTTAAGGAGTACCAGCGCAGCATAATGGAGCACGTTGAAAGGGCGTTCTACGAGGACTGGGATAAGCCACGCTGGTATCGAGAACAAGATCCCGAGGGGAGCCCGCTGCTGCACGGCAAGTATGACGCAAAGTACCATCCATGGAACAAGGTTACCATACCGAAGCTTGAGGGCAAAGCAATCAACTGGAGTGGAAAGTACACATGGGCAACACATGTAAGGCTAGTATGGAAGGACGGCTCTATACTACCATTCGAGGTAGGCCCCTATGCAAGGCTGCTCATAACATCAATGCACAACTACAGCGTTAACGTTGACGGTGCTGATGCATGGTTTAAGGCTGGTGGGAGGGAGATAACTGTACACCTGCCACGCGCTTGTACAGACGAGCTACCAGGCTCTGTCTGCGAGCCAATGGAGTTCAAGTGGAAGGTGCCACCAATAAGCACGACGATATACAGGCTATGGGCTAGAGCATTCAACCTACTGTTAGACGTAGTGGGCGCCTGGAAGGGTGTATCACAGTATCGCAGCCTACTAGATAAGCGGTATACCGAGACATCGAGGCCGTGGAAGGTACCACGAACAATAACTTTCGGTTTCGGCTTCACCGAGGCGCCACGCGGCACTGTGAGACACTGGGTAGTCCAAGAGAACGGTAAGGTGCTCAACGTGCAGATACACGCGCCAACCACGGGCAATGTCTCGCCACATGACAGGTTCGGATACAGCCCCTTCGAGCAGAGCGCGCTAAACAGCTGGGTAACAGAAGAGCTGCCACCCGAGGAGTGGCAGGGCCTAGACTTCGTGAGATCGATAAGGAGCTTCGACCCATGCCTGGCATGCGCTGTCCACCTAGCATTCCGCAAGGACGGCAAAACCGTCAAGACCGTCGAGAAGATGCTAACACACGCATACTACACCTTCTGAGCCCCCACGCCGTTTTTTAACACGGTATATCTCACCCCCAGGATATATTAGCCCCAGACTCACTTGCGCCACTTTACTGGCCTCCCGGCTAGCCTCGCTAATTCTAGCTGAGGCGACAGCCTGGGGTGGTTATCGGGTTGGCTTCCGAGGAGACTTGGAGGAGCATCCCGCTCTACTACGCTATCGTGGAGGAGCTTGAGAGGCGAGGAGGAAACGCCAAGGACATTGAACTGTATAGAGCGATTAGAGATAAGTTTGACGTAACCTTCTCGGAGTTCCTCAGGGCACTGATGAAGCTTGAGATGCAAGGTATAATTTATGTTAACGTGTTGAAGGAGAATCTCAGAAACGTTGAGCTCATAGCCAAGTCTTAAAGCAGTCCCACCAGGCATCCTACCTAGCAGGGGCTAGGTGGAGCCTTGGGAGTTAATATCAGGGAGGTTATCCCACCGGAGGCTATTCAGGAGATAGACCTTGCTCATCTAAAATACAAGGTCGTAGCTATTGACGCATATAACGCGCTCTACCAGTTCCTCACAGCTATAAGACAGCCCGATGGAACACCACTCATGGACTCCAAGGGCCGGATTACAAGCCATCTCAGCGGCCTATTCTACCGGACCATAAACCTAATGGAGCACGGAATTAAGATAGTCTACGTTTTTGATGGAAAGCCACCCGAGATGAAGTATCTCGAGATTGAGAGGCGCAAGCGGGTGAAGAGCGAGGCTGTAAAGAAGTACGAGGAAGCTGTGAAGAAGGGTGATACAAAAGCTGCAAGGCGCTATGCACAGATGGCTGCTAGGCTTACCGACGAAATGGTAGAGGATGCTAAGAAGCTGCTTGACGCTATGGGGGTTCCATGGGTGCAGGCTCCCGCCGAGGGTGAAGCCCAGGCAGCATTCATGGCTCGGCGTGGCGATGCATGGGCCGCTGCAAGCCAGGACTACGACTCTCTCCTCTTCGGCTCCCCGAGGCTCGTAAGAAACCTTGCAATTACTGGTAGGCGTAAGCTGCCACGAAAAGACGTCTATGTCGAGATCAAGCCGGAACTCATAGAGCTGGATAAGCTTCTAAAGGCCTTGGGGATTACCAGGGAGCAGCTCGTAGCGCTAGGCATACTGATAGGAACAGACTACAACCCCGACGGTGTAAAGGGGATTGGTCCTAAGACAGCATTGAAAATGGTGAAGGCTCACCGTGACCCTGTAAAGCTTCTACAAGGCCTTCCTAGGCACGAGTTTCCAACGGATCCACTGAAGATCTACGAGTACTTCCTCAATCCGCCAGTAACGACCGACTATAAGCTTGAGTGGAGGGAGCCCGACGAGAAGAAGGTGTTCGAGATTCTAGTCGAGGGGCATGACTTCAGCCCGGAGAGGGTCAGGAATGCGCTTGAGCGGCTCAAGAAGGCGTATAGGGAGCATTTCCGGGGCCAGCAAATGGGGCTTGACGCCTGGCTACGAAGGTAAATACCATATATACGCATCATAGTTATTTTGCTTATCCACTACCAATATGGCGTAGCTCCTTACTTCTAGCATCCATAAAGCCATAAGCTGGCCCAGTCCAACACTTTTCATAGCCCACCCCTACATACATGTCTCTAGCTCTGGGTGCCTGAGAGCATGGCTGGCGAGCAGTACTGGGCCCTCTATGCTCTTGGCGCCTTCGTATTCTTTGGTGTCACAAACTTCATCCTCAAATATGCCTCCGTGAAGGGAATACCATCTATTGAGGGTACCGCCATACTCCTCCTCGGCGCAGGCCTCACCGGCATTCTGGCGACACTGGTAATGATGTACCGGGGCATGTTTGATGGCAGCCGTAATCCCAGCCTAGCCGGGGTAGATCCAAAGTACTTCGCCCTAATGGCTGTGGCCGGGGTAACCCTCGCCCTCGGTATGTACTTCCTAAAGCTCGCAGTAGCAACGGGTAAGGCTGGCCCAGCCACCGCGATAGCACTGTCGAATGCTGTGCTCGTAGCAGCGCTAGCCTGGCTAGTCCTGGGCGAGAAGCTCTCCACAAGCGAGCTGGTGGGAATGACACTCTACGTCGCGGCAATACTGGTCTTCAGCCTCAAACCCCTCGGCTAGCAGCTGGAAACCAGCCAGGCACTGGCCACACGTTCACCAGGTAGCCGTCTAGGTACATAGTGACGGCGAGGCCGTGGCTGCTGTAGCGTGTTAGCCTGGCTTATCCCGGGGTAGTCTCGCAAGTATCGTTTCAACAAGCTTCTCGGCGTTTTCCTCAGCTGTATTGCTTACCGTGTCTAGCTCCAGGTCCGGGTTTTCCGGCGGCTCGTAGGGGTCGCTCACCCCGGTGAAGTGCTTGATTAGGCCTTGCAGCGCCTTCCGATAGAGGCCCTTCGGGTCGCGCTTGATGCATTCCTCCACTGGACACTTGACGTAGACCTCTATGAAGGGTACACCCTCCGCCTCGACTATTTCCCGCACCTCCCTACGTACGTCACGGTATGGGGAGACGAAGCTGCAGAGAACTATAACACCGTGCCGGGCCAGAAGCCTGGCTATCCACGCTACCCGTAGAAGGTGTCGGCGCCTCTCCTCCCTGGTGTAGCCCGCATCGGGGTTGATGGTCTTCCTTACCCAGTCGCCGTCAAGGTGCTCGACGCGATACCCCATCTCGCGGAGCTTCTCCGCGGCGAGACGGGCTATAGTTGTCTTGCCGCTACCCGGCAGCCCCGTAAGCCACGCTACAATACCGCGTTTGAGGCATATCAGCCCAGCATTCCCATGGCGCTCCAAGACCCAGCTCCCCACGCCACTTAGGCTTACCAGGAACACTTCATTCTTCTTTAAGCTTGTACCACCCTCCACGCTCGTGCTAGCCTAGCCTCAACCCGGTTCATGCGGAGGTTGCGTTGTTGATCCCGGCCCATCACAGCCCCCTGCTGGGTGAACAGTGTCTCTATGCCTGAGGCGTGGAGGTTTTGACGGGGTTGCTGGAGGTGTGTATTAGAGGACTGTTGAGGCTTAGGGGCTGCCTAGCCTCTCTGTGAAGGTGTCGCAGGTCATGGGTGTTGTGGCCTTTACTATTGTTCGTAGCTTGCTGTATGGGGTTGCAATTCTCGTGAATGCTGTCGCGTCTATTATCATTGTCCGCCGCCTCAGCGTGCACGACTATGCGCTCTACCAGACTGTTATGAAGCGCGTAACGGAGTATGCTGCCCGGCTGCCAGGGCTCTACGGGCTCTGGCTGTACCGCTACACGGTGCAGGGGGTTCGCGGCGCTGCTACTACTGGCTTCATGCTCTCCCTAGCAGCTGGCCTTGCAGCAGCCGCCATGAGCTATACGGCTGTAGCCCAGCTTGGCGCGCCGGGTGGCGTTGCTGTTCTCGCTGCGCTTGCTTCCTCCTCCGCTGTTTGCTGGGCTGGGCTGAGGCTTGCTGTTGATGCTGTCCGCCCGCTCCGTGCCGCCCTACTTGTTCTCATCCAAAGACTGTTCTACGGTGCTACGGTTATCCTATTCGTGTACATGGTTGGGCTCGGTGTTGGAGGAGCCTTTACCGCCGCAACGCTATCCTACACCGGCGTGGTGGTGCTGGGGCTTTTCTGGCTCCGGGGCCGCGAGGCGCTGGCGTGGCCGGGTCTCCGCCGGGCTGTGGGGATTGCCGTTGAGTGGCTGCGCAAGGCCTACGTGACAGCGATGATTAATATTGCTAGGCTTGTCCAGACGCTTGACGTTGTTGTAGTGTATGCATACTCGGACGCCGCAACCGTGGCGGCATTCTTCGCAATAACAAACATCTTCATGCTGATAACCGAGGCCGTACGGGCCAGCTTCATCTACCTACAGGGCTTCGTGCTGTCAACCCAGGATTACCGCTCAGCAGTTAACGCTGCCAGACTCGCAGCACTTCTAGCATCGCCGCTACTCGTCTACGCAGCGATGCACCCGCTCCACCTGGTGTACCTCCTAAACCCGGTCTACTATTGGGCCGCCCCCGCAGCCCCCCTCGCTGCCGCCAGCTCGCTCGTATTCATGGTTGGTATCGGTGTTCTAAACCTTCTAGCCGGCCTAGTACGCGAAGAGCCCGGAGCCGAGCGGAGACTAGCCAGACTGTACTCGTCCATGCTGGTGGCAGCTCTCACGTACCTGGGAGTCCTAGCCCTCGGCCTAGCCCTTACAGACACCAGGCAGGGCAACGTGACGGCCTGGGCAGTAGCCCTCCTAGCGCACAGCATCACGCTCCTTGCACTAGTACTAGCCAAGGCGCCGTCCAGCATCCGTCACGCACTAGCCAAGCCGCTAGCATGGAGCCTCCTAGTATACCCCGGGCTCGCCGTCCCCGCAGCCCTAGCCTTCCACCCACGAGAGCCACCCTCGCCACGGTTCTGGCAAACCCTACAATCGCTGGCCCTCCCAGCCACCGGAGCCATGCTGCTATACTTCGCCACAGTCCTGCTCGTCGATAGCTGGGCCCGCACCATAGCACTAGCAGCAGTGAAGAGGGCTAGGAGACTGAAACTCCCCCGCTAGCTCCGATGGTACTCTAGCTCGAGCGCATAGGTTGTGCACTCGTATCTGTAGCTACTATGCGTGACGAGGATGCCTCAACACGCTATGCCAACCCGAGGTTTTCCTGCAGCAGATCCCCGTCGACACCAGCTATGCTGACAGAGACGACACTAGGATTGACAGCAGGGTTTCATGGGGTGGGGCGGGGCTGCTAGGATGTGCCGGCTACCCGGTAGTACTCGATGGTTCTCCTCAGTCCTTCCTCTAGGCTTGTCGCCGGCTTCCAGCCCAGCTTCTCCCACGCCAGCCTTATGGATGCTTTGCTCTGCCTGACGTCCCCGGGACGTGGCAGCTCGTAGCGTGGCTCCGGGCAACGCCCAATGAGGCTGCAGATGAGCCAGTATAGCTTGTTTATGTTGGTCTCCACTCCGGTTCCAATGTTCACCGGCCCCGTGTACCTGGTCTCGAGCGCCTTGAGGTTAGCCTCTGCCACATCGCCCACGTAGACGAAGTCCCGGGTTTGCTCTCCATCGCCGTAAATTACTGGGGTGCCGCCCCAGAGGAGTGTGGTTATGAACTTGTATACGACCCCGGCGTAGGGCCCCGGGCGCATCCGTGGCCCGTAGACGTTGAAGTAGCGGAGTGCTACGGGCTTCAAACCATAGTCCCTCATGTAGCGCCAGAGGAGCCGTTCGCCCATCAGCTTCGTCTTCCATACAGGCTAGCTGGCTCTCGTGGGTGGTTCTCGTCTATCGGCAGGTACCGTGGCTCCCCGTAGACAGCGACGCTGCTCGCGTAGACCACCCTCTCCACGTCTAGCCGGCGAGCGAGCTCCAACACGTTCAAGGTGTCCTTAACGTTCACGTCCAGGGCCCGCTGGGGGTTCTCCGCCACCTCCACAATGTTGACGAGAGCTGCCAGGTGCACTATGCCAGCCACGTCGTCGGGCTTGGCGTGCTTCGAGACCCGCTCCCACAGCATGGGCCAGTCCGCCGCATCGGCCTCGACGAGGACGAGCCTCTCCGGGGGGCACACTAGCCAGGTTACCCCGGGACCCTGTGTACAGGTTGTCAACCACCAGCACGGTGTAGCCCTTCCCGGCGAGCAGCTCCACCGTATGGCTGCCTATGAAACCGGCACCACCCGTAACCAGGACCAGCACTGTCCGCCGCCATGTGCATGTCTAACTCCTATCCGAGACATTAGAGCCTTTGCTCTCCAACAGCAGCAGTGCGGCGAGGAATCGAAAAGGGAAATCAGCACCAACCACGCCTGGATAGAGCCGTAGACAATTGCCTCGTAAAAAGCTAGACTCGCAGCGCCATAGAGACTCGGAGAGGTGATTTTGTGAAGGGTATCGGGTACTGGCGTAAGCTTGGATAAGTTCCTAGGCTGGTACTGCTATAGAGTGCTACTATTGTTCCAGTCCACACCCTAAACGTGCTGTTGAGTGCTACTATGTAGCCGTCGGCTGGCATCCTGGCCTCCTCCACCGTGTCTCCATAGGGGACAGAAACCTTTGTGAGGGTCTTTTAGGTTAGGTTGAGTCCTTTTAGGGCTACTAGGTAGGCTGATGCTGTGTGCCTACCTAGTCTACACCTCTTCATAATCTCGTCGTGTTCTTTTGAGCGCGTTGTTCCCTTGGGGTCTACATAGCTTACCTTTATCGAGTACAGCGGTGCTTTCATGGCCATCATCTCTATTACTGAGCTACGAAATGTCATCACCTTCCAATTGTAGTTCTTTCCTAGTCTCCTGCCGTTCCTTATCCACAGGAGCTTTGGTTTGCCTAACACATCTGGGTTCTCAAGGAATAGAGTCTAAACTCCGTGTTGATAGGCATAGCTGAGCATCTCATGCACCCTCGTACCGATGATGCTCCTAGCTCTTCTCCCCGGAAAGCCTCTAGCTGTTACCTCTCGGAACCAGAAGGTATAGGTATCCCTAAGATTACCGTTCTCGTCAACTATAGCAAGGCTAATCCTATCAATGTTAATGTCTACTCCGCCATAGAGTTTCCCGTCGTTTCTCCTATATCTGGTCATGTGTTTGTAGTAGAAGTCTAGTGGTATGCTTACCTGTAGCTCTCCCCTCACGTAGAGTGTTCCATCTCTAATATTCCACGTCTTCAACACTATTCTAGGGTTGTATGGTTGTGTTTCGCTAAGTACCTTCTCTAGGAGCTTCCTAAAGCTACCCGATGTAGATATCCTAAGCCTTATTCTCCTAGCTTCACGGCTGTAATCGAATACCGTTACCCACGCCTCGTCCACACTCTTTAGGGTTATGTTTCTCGGCGGATACTCCTTCTCGCTCTGCTGAAACATCAGCCAGCTCTCCAGCTCCAACCTCTCTGAAGTCGACGCCTACCCGTCTACAAGACTCGTAGATACCCATAACTAGAACGGCTACGGAGTCAGCGTATCTGCGATTGGGGATAACCTCGTATGCAAGCCTCCTAAACGTGTTCTTCCAAGCAATTTTCGAAGCTGGCAGAACAGGCATAGACTTGGCATAGGAGAGAACTCTATGTGTTGCCAGCTTAAACAGCCACGCCGTGGATAGGAGTAGTTTTGTATTCTCTCCAGAAGCATTGAAACCAGCGGTAACGGTAACATAGCTCAAATCCTATACCTATATGGGGATATACCCAGAAAACCCCATAAATCTTGTTTGCCCCCGTTGTCTCCTGGTGGGCTCGGGGTTCCGAGAACCGCTCAGGGAGGGCGGTGAGGGGCCCCGAGCCGTGCCGGGATGACCCCGAAGGCGGCACCATAAAAGACCCTAACCCACCGCTCTCGGGTGAACGGCTCCTTATCCTGGCAACCAGCTCTCCCTCCGTGAGCCTCACGCCTACGCCAACCGTGTACTCTATGAGACTCGGCTTCTCCGCTACAAGGTCTTCGCGGTGCGGATCCTGGACTCGAGGAAGGTTAACTCATCCACTAATTATTGGAGGGCTCGGCATGACTGATCAATAGTTGGAGGAGGTCAGAAGCATAGGAGTCAAGTGTACGCTGTGGAAAGGTTCTCGGCGCGTAGCCCCTTCTAAACTACTGTAGCTTCGTGGCTCATGTAGCTATTGTAACCGTGGAAGCTACCCGCTCCCAAGACAAAATGGTGATATAGCTGTGCAGCGTGCGGTAACTCTACATAGCTAGTAGGAACGTTAATATACTAGTAGGCCTTGAATCGCTAGTAGGGATACCTTGGGTGAAATAGTTAAAGTTACACGTAACTACCAGGTCACAATACCTGCCACGGTAAGAGCAAAGGCCAATATAAGGGAAGGTGACCTTGTAGAGGTGCTGTACGACGAAGATGAGGGCGTGATCAAGATCATCCCTGTTAGACGTAAGAGGCTCACAATACGGCTTGGGAGGAGGATAACAGTTGAGGAGATCGAGGAGGCAATCGAAGAAGCTCTTGACGAAGCCACTTCTCCCTGACACTAACGTACTCGTCTACGAGACGGTCGAAGACAGTCCACACCATGAAGAGGCTGCCAACATCATAGACGCTGCGGCCAAGATCATACTCCCATCAATAGTAGTCCACGAATATATCTGGGTCATGGTAAAGAAGCTTGGGGTGCCACCAGGCTTCGTGACGCGGAAGCTCCAGGAGTACCTTGAGGACCCGCGAACTAGGTATCTGGCAGAACCTCCCACGGCGCTGTACCAGGCCCTCAGACTGTTAGAAGAGCACAGTGCCAGTCCACGCGAGGTTAACGATTACATAATACTCGCCACAGCCATGTACCACGGCACTGTACTGGCAACATTCGACGAAAAGCTGAGAAAACTCGCCCAGAAACTAGGAGTAGAGACTACCCCATAGCAATATCAGAGGATAGCATCATAGCACCGAGCAGTCGGAGAAAAACTGCTTATAGCTTGGGATGGTGTGTCCGCTCTAACAAGCTCCACGCATGCTACGAGAATAATGAGACTCGACCCACCGCCCTGGTAAAAGATCATATATGGTTTAGGGCTTGACGGAAACCCAGATAAAGAATGTGTGACGGATAGGGGTTAAGTGAAGAGTGTCGGCTTTACCTTTACCAGCCTGCTGCCTGGTAGCTGCTGGCGCGCCTGCTGGTACCACTCCTCGTAGAACTTCACCATCTCGGGTGTTATGCTTGGCCTCACGATCTCCAGAGCTTTGAGGAAGTGCCTCATGTGTACCTTGGTGGCGTTTATGTCCTCCCTCAGCGCTAACATCGCTGCCTCTCTCACTAGTGCTGCTAGGTCTGCACCGCTGTAGCCCTCTGTCCTCAGCGCGATTAGCTCGAGGTCTACGTCCTCTGCCAGCGGCATCCTCCTCGTGTGTATCCTCAGTATCTCGAGCCTGGCCTTGGTGTCGGGTGGTGGCACATAGATTATCTTGTCGAACCTGCCTGGCCTCAGCAGTGCTGGGTCGAGGATGTCTGGCCTATTAGTGGCAGCTATCACGACAACGTTGCTCAGGGGGACTATGCCGTCTAGCTCTGCCAGCAGCTGGTTCACGATACGGTAGGTTACCCCGCTGGTATCGTATACTCCCCTTGTCTGGGCTATCGCGTCTATCTCGTCGAAGAAGATTATCGCGGGCGCGTGCTGCCGGGCCTTCCTGAATATCTCCCTTATCATCTTCTCGCTTTCGCCTACCCATTTGCTGAGTATTTCGGGTCCTCTTACCGCTATGAAGTTGGCTCCACTCTCCGTCGCAGCAGCCTTAGCGAGGAGCGTCTTACCCGTACCAGGTGGGCCAAAGAGCAGTATACCCTTCGGCGGCTCGACGCCCATGCGGCGGAAGATGTCTGGGTTCTTTAGTGGCCATTCGACAGCCTCCCTTAGCTGCTGCTTAGCCTCCTCAAGCCCTCCGATATCGTCCCAGCGTACCTCTGGTACCTCGATATATATCTCCCTGAGGCCGCTGGGCACTATCTCCCTCAGCGCTGCCATGAAGTCCTCCATTCTTATCTCCATCTCCTCTAGGACCTCGGGCGGTATACGGTCCTGGTTCAGGTCTATCTTTGGCAGGTAGCGGCGCAGCGCGTGCATCGCTGCCTCTCTGACGAGGGCTGCTAGGTCTGCGCCTGTGAAGCCGCGGGTTAGCTCCGCGAGCCTCTCCAGGTCGACGTCCTCGGCTAGCGGCATGTTCCGGGTGTGTATCTGGAGTATCTCCAGGCGGCCCTGCTTGTCGGGCAACGGTATCTCTATCTCCCTGTCGAACCTGCCTGGCCTGCGCAGCGCGGGGTCGAGAGCATTCGGCCTATTAGTAGCGGCTATCACTATCACGTCGCCGCGGCTCTCAAGGCCATCCATCAGCGCTAGGAGCTGGGCTACGACTCGCCTCTCAACCTCGCCTATAACCTCGTCCCTCTTCGGCGCGATAGCGTCAATCTCGTCTATGAATATTATGGCTGGAGCGTGCTTCTTTGCCTCCTCGAAGATTTCTCTCAGCCTCTGCTCGCTCTCGCCATAGTACTTGCTCATGATCTCTGGGCCGTTAATAGCGATGAAGTACGCGTTGGTCTCGTTCGCTATCGCCTTTGCCAGCAGGGTCTTGCCCACGCCCGGCGGGCCATAGAGCAGTATACCCTTCGGCGGCTCGATGCCGAGCCTCTTGAATATCTCTGGGTGCTTTAGGGGCAGCTCGACTAGTTCACGCACCTTCTGGATTATATCCCTCATTCCACCGATATCCTCGTACGTGACTCTTGGTATCCTACCCTGCTCCACAGGCCTCTCTAACACGATTATGTTGGTATCGTGTGTTATTGTTACTACGCCGTGGGGCTTTGTCTGGATTACAACGAAGGGTATGGACTGGTTTAGAACTGGCACAAGAACCGTGTCGCCCTCGACTACCGGGTAGTCTGCCAACTTTTTCTTCACGTAGTTTACAAAGCCGGCATCAATGGTTATCGAGAAGTTTGCAGGTGCAAGCTTGACGGTTATGGCTGGTTGTACCTCAGCCTTGCGGACGATGACTTTCTCTCCTATGCTGACGCCGGCGTTCTTCCTAATCAGCCCGTCCATCCTAATTATGTCCTGGCCCCGGTCCTCCGGGTAGCTCGGCCACGCGACAGCTGCAGTCTTCTTCCGGCCCTCGATCTCCACAACGTCGCCCGGCTCTGCATCTATCATACGGAGTATGTCGACGTCTATCCTGACCTTGCCCTTGCCTACGTCTCGCTGCTTAGCCTCAGCGACCCTCAGCACGACCTCCTTCCTACGCCTAGACGTCATGGCCGCCACGGTCTTCACCCTATAGCCTGCCGGAGACCATTAGGCACCCTTATGAGCCTGGATTTTCTGTGATGGGGAACCCCTGGTAGAACTTTTGAGAGCATATACCCGTTTATTTGGCTAGCTCTATGGAGTCCAGGGCCCCCTATATAGCTGTGCGAATAGCGTTCAAGCCCTACGATATGGTGTCGAGCTGTAAAAACATCCATTTGACTTGAGCATACTCCGGACTGTACAGCTAGTATTCTGATATCCTGTGGACGGCCTCTACCTCTATCTCCTCGACGCCCTCAACGCTCTGTAGTATCTCCTCGAGCTTTGATGTGCCGCCCTCGCTCTCCTCCGGGATTATCACGTAGAGCTTGAGGGCGTTGAGGCCGAAGGCTATTGGTACCTTGTCGTACCTAGTTATCTCGTAGTCGCTTGGCAGCTTTGACTTTATCTTCTCGACAAGCTCGTCCAGGTTTATCTCTGGGCTTGAGGGGTAGACTGTTGTTACGACCAGTACTCTCGCCATAGGCCTCGCCGTGCCTAGCCCGAGACCCTGGAGAGGATTATATTGTGTCTCCCTCCAAGCCCTATGGTTTCTGCTGGTCCAGCCTCTTGCATGGCTGTGCTTTAGTGCTGCATCATAATATGTACGTGTATATTGAAATATTCGAGTCTAACGCTAAAAAGGCGTGTTCTGAGCTTCTAGGGTTTCCGGGGTCAGCGGTGACTGTTGGCAAGGTGCTGGTTCAGCCTCTGCTCGTCGACGTGCTGCTGCGTGCATCGGGATTACCGACGAGTAGAGAGGTGGAGGAACTAGTATCTAAGGCTGAGCCTGTCGAGGTAATTGTGTCGAGGTGCGATGAGGGTAATGTGGCGGCTAAGGGCTGTAAGCTTGTCAGACTATTGTTCGACGGCTACCCTGTAAGGCTGCGCGAAGGTAGGGTTGAAACTCCCACTGCTGGGTTTGACGTACCCCCTCCAAGCATAGCTATTGGTGGGAGGCTGGGGTTCCGCTACAGGTTCCACGGGCTCCCCGAGGAGATACTTGCACCGATGCTCCTGCTTGTTACCGCTGCTGCCGGCGGTGCCTGGAAGCCGAAGAGCTGTGCTGGCCTAGACGCTGCTAGGGGCCGCATGCTGCTGTATGCTGTGCCGGGTGCACCCTGCGCTCGCGCTATTGCGGCCTCGCTCCAGGTTGTATACTGTAGTGATGCGGCTGAGATAGACGTGGTTAACATAGATACGTTAAACCTGCTTGGCAAGAAGCCTCCGGTAGATAAAGTCCCATCATTCAGGCTACCATCAGGCAAGCTCCACATAGGCGTGCCTCCCACGCCCGAAAAGCTAGCTGCAATATGGAGGTAGGGGATTTGCTGGCACGGCCCCTGGGAATCGTGTATTACCAGCTCTGCGGGGCAGTCCGCCGTGAAGCCCTTATATCTGCTCATACTGGCTGCGCTCATAGGTGCAGCTATAGGCTTCGCTGTGGTGCTGTATAACAGTCATAGCTGGGAGAGTGACATGAGTGGAGCATCGTCGGAGGCTAGCTCTCCTCCAAACATATCGATACCTGAGGGGAGATACGTTGTCATTCTAGGCTCCCTGGGCTGCCCCCACTGCCGTGCGCTCAAGGCGTTCTTCGAGGATAAGCTTCCGGGTGTAGCACTCTTCTGCAGCATTGATGCACGGGACTCCACCTGTGCCAGGGCGTTTGCCTCGCTTGTAACAGCGCGTATCACGATGGGTGTGCCTACGAGCGTTGTCTGCGATAACTCATCGAGACGGGTTGTAGCGATAGTGCTCGGCGAGTACGGCGACGTTGCGGGGTGGAGGCAGCTGCTAAACCTAAGCCCGGCGCAGAGGATACCAGTCTATACCGGCAGCAGTATTGTGGGCTATGTGGAGCCGCGTGACCATACCGAGTTCTACAAGCTGCTATGCCTGGATACGCTGCAGGACGCGGAGAGGCTGGGTTGAGAGGGGGATGCTTTGGGGCTCCTATGGCAGCTCGTGGCGCTGGCCGCTGCGGACAGTGTTAATCCCTGCACATTCTACATCTTTGCCACCCTGCTTCTAGCACTCTCCCTCCGCGCAACAAGACGCAGTGTGGCGATTGCTGCAGTCTCATTCATAGCTGGCGTCTATGTGGGCTACCTGATACTGGGCTTGGGCCTCGCTACCGCGGGAACTATGGTGCCGCGCACCGTATTCCTCGCAATAGCTCTGGGCTATGCAGGCATAACAGTTGCTAATTCTGTTAGCGAGCTGGCTCGCGGGAAGCCGGTTACGCCGAAGCCAGCGAGGCTCCTAGGCCCCAAAGCTGTTGGAGTTGCGGGGGCAGCTGCATCGCTTGTTCTCGGTTTTACTCTCGCGCTAACACTACTACCCTGTAGCGGGGGGCCACTGGTAGCGTTCATCTACATAGCAGGCGAGCACGGCTATGCGAGCCCCCTAAAGCTCGTACCACTACTCATGCTGTACAACACCATCTTTGTAGCACCCCTCGTGAGTATCGCCATAGTCTTCGTTTTAACTGGGAAGGTGATAGCGTCAAGGCTTCAGGGCAAGAGGATGAGCATAGCATCGCTTGCTTCAGGAATATTACTAGCAGCGATAGCCGTCTATGCTGCGCTAGCTAGCTAGCCCCGGCAACACTGTTAAAAGCCTAGACCACGCTCCTCCACGCCCAGCCTGGGGGTGTTGGGAGATCGTGGCGCTCGAGCTAGAGGTGCCGAGGAGGCAGCCAAGCATAGTTGACGCCACAAAGCTCCCGATGTGTGCAAGCTGTGGCCGCCCCATAACTCCCTGGGAGAAGGGCGTAGCTTTCGTCTGCCCCAACTGTGGCGAGGTAGTCATCTGGCGCTGCGCGCGCTGCAGGAAAATGGGCGTAGTGTACCGCTGCCCGAAGTGCGGCTTCGAGGGTCCATGAGCGTAGCCGTCTAGCCCTATTCTCGCCTCCTCGCCAGTGTAGGGAGTGCGTGTTTTGAGTGGCGAGTGCTGCCGCGACATAGTCTGTGAGGGCTGCCCCGTCCTCCTTGTAATCGATGAGAGGAGGCGCTTCATCTTCCGTGTCCGGCGCGGCGCTAGGCTCGGCAGCGACCGTGGAGTACTACGCCACGACGACGTGATAGGCCTCCCCTACGGGTCGAGGGTGAGGCTCTCCACCGGCGTCGAGGCCGTGGTTCTCCAGCCACGCCTTGTCGACTATATGGAGCGGGGGCTTGAGAGGCGGAGCCAGGTCATATACCCGAAGGATCACGGCCTCATAGTGATGCTGCTGGATCTCAGGCCCGGCATGAGGGTCCTGGAGGTCGGCGTGGGGAGCGGCTATACCACGGCTGTCCTGGCATCGATAGTGGGGCCCGAGGGCCACGTCTACAGCTACGAGATAAGAGGGGACATGGCTGAGACGGCTCGCCGCAACCTAGAGAGGCTGGGCCTGCTCGACCGCGTAACGATACGGGTCCGCGACGCGAGGCAGGGGATAGACGAGAGAGACCTGGACGCCGCTGTCGTGGACATGCCCGACCCCTGGAGCATCCTGGAGCACCTACACAAAGCGCTGCGCCCAGGCGCTGGAGCAGTCTTCTTCATGCCTGCAGCGAACCAGGTGGCGAGACTTCTACAGGCGCTGGAGCTGAGCGGGGCCTGGACCGAGACCAGGGTCTACGAGGTACTGTTGCGCGAGTACGAGGCCAGGAGCGACGCGCTACGCCCCAGGACGACGATGATAGCCCACACGGGCTACATACTATACACGCGGAAGCTCCAAGCGCAGCAAACCTAAAACCACACCCACACATATGATATGTAGACTACATGGCTGCGGGGGTGCCCGAGCCAGGTCGAAGGGGGCGGGCTCAAGACCCGCTGGCGTAGGCCGGCGTGGGTTCAAATCCCACCCCCCGCACCACCCCCTCCTTAATCACCTCACGGCAGGACAAGGCTTACCGTCTTAGCCTACTACAGCTATGGGGCAGCAAACTGTCACACTGACAGATTACGTGAAGTAATGCCAGCTATCATTTACCTACCTATAACAACAATATAGCAACTAGGTACTATCCTAAAGACAATCTCTAACCATTACAACCATAACTATATAAATCAAAACACTATCCGATTGGGGTAAAAATTTAAAATAGAAACTGTTACAGGGTCTCTTGGTGAAGGGGATGCCTCGGCACCCACATGGGAAAAAATCTTAGCATTGATTCCAGTACTTCTAATAATACCAATAGCTGCATTTACAATTTACAGCTATGGCTACAGTCCCTTGCCAGGTCTAAGCCTTGACTTGAAACTATATGCTAATCAGAATGGTAACCTTGTAGATAGGACTTCAATCCTGGAGAAAGATAATGTTATTGTGGTTCTATTAGTTGAAGCAGTTGCTCCACACAACTATCCGGAAGACCTACCAGTAGTCTACAAGGGTGCCTTTAAGGGCAAGGGGTTAATCTACATACCAGCTAAGAAACTCAAGCCTATAGCGAAGGCGTGGGTTGAATATCACAGGGCGAGAGGAATAGAAAAGCTAGACAAAGCATATGCGGGCCTAATATTACATATCCTCGTAGTTGATAGGGCCCAGAAAAAGGTACTATATCATGTGCTCGACTCAATATCCTATAAGCCTATCGATGTATTAGCAGGCAAGTCGCTCAAGTACAGCCTTCAAACTTCAAATAGTAAACGTTACTGGCAAGGCAGCAAAGATAGCTGAGGTTAAGGTCGAGGGAATAAGAGGTATAACGAGGCCACCACTAGCCAAGAAAATATCGATTGATGATGGCCCGCAGTTCCAGTCATATGAACCAGAACGTAGCTATTGTGTAACAGTAACGTATGACCCGATAACAAGTGGTATTGAAGAGTATTGTTACCATGCAATACTATACGTAAGTCCAGAGGATCTTAAAGAAGAGCTTCCAGCCGATGACTATATATACTTTGATGGCAAGGTCTACGTGAAAACTCCAGTACTAGTAGCATTAAATAAGTACAGTTATAGTGGAACGGTAACTGTTAGCATAAACACGTACTATACTGATTCATCTATCTCAGTTTATCCGACATTTAGCGTTGGCGATAACATACTCTCGCAGATTCTTGACGGGCAGTGGCCCTCAGCTACGCTGTGGAAAGGTAGTGGTCGTTCATGGGGTGGTGACACCTACCGCTATGTATGTAGCACGTATGTGGCGCCCGAGGAAGCAGCATGGTGTTGGATGTGGGCCAGGCCATTCTATGTTGTCTACAACGTCACATACTGCTTTATGGCTGCTTGCGAAGATGCTGGCGAAGAATATATGGCAGTTATAACTAACGTTAAGAGTGATGGCTTATACATCAGCGGGAGTGTTGGTTTCGGGCTTCCTCCAGAGACGATAATGAATGCCCTTCTAAGCGGAACAGAGAGCAACATTGTCTTTATTAGTAATACTCCTCTAGCAGACGGAGACCTTGATCCCGGAGAATTTGTAGACCTTAGAGATATATTTAGAAGCTATGATACCTGTGGCGCCGATTTCGAGATAGGGATACCTATAGGTGCTATGCTAGCGGTCCCTGCATGTGCTGCACTAGGTTTACCTACAGGAGGTGCTGCATGTGCGGCATTAACAGCATTCATGTCATCATTTGCTGTCACAATTTCAGCTGAAAGTCCATCAGTAACTGTTTACGGAAACATTGGAAACCTAGGCGATACACCTAGCATCGAGAACGACGTAAATGTCTTCGAATATGTTTACATGGCTGAGAGCAGGTACAAGTATGTCTACGGAGATTGCGAGTACAATGTACCTGTTGGCATGGTAATAGAATTCCGTTAGCAATATAGGAATTTTCACATATACCATGTACCGATTCATTTTTCTTCACAAGCGGGAAGGATGAGAGGCTATTAGGGCGTGACTGTCAATGAGCTGAGTAAAAACACTAGAGTAACAGTTCGTGCTCTCTGGATAGTGGTGAGTGTGTTCTGGCGAGTGTTGTTGCGGCTGTTCTGGCTGGTGGTGAGGGTAAACGGCTCCGTCCCTATACCGAGCTGATTCCCAAGCCTATGTGCTTGTGGGTTCTGAGGAGCGGCCCCTGCTGGAGCACATTGTGGCGTGGCTCGCCAGGCACGGCCTCCACGACATAGTGTTGCTCGTCGGTTACAAGTGGAGGCAGATAGTTAACTACTTCCGCGACGGCAGCCAGTGGGGTGTAAGGATACGGTATAGCAGGGACGAGGAGGGCTACACCAATACTGGCGGCGCCCTATTGAACGCCCGGCGCAAGGGCCTGCTGGACGCTGATACTGTGCTGGTATGGTAGGGCGACATACTCGCCCCGGTAGACGTCGGGGACCTCCTCAGAAAGCACAGCGGGTGGGGAGCTGATACAACCCTGGTCCTCGCCGACCGGTACCAGGTGCCTGTGGGCGTAGCGGAGGTGGACATGGAGGGCAACGTGACACTGCTCGAGGAGAAGCCCTGGCTCCCCATCAAGGTGACAATAGGCGTCCTAGCCCTAAACCCCAGGGTTCTAGACGTGGCGGGGCAGGTGCTAGGCACAGGCTTCGACATAATGGGCGACCTGGTTCCCTGGATGTTACGGCAGGGCATGCGGGTGAAGGCCTACCTCTACCGGGGCCCGTGGTATGATGTGGGCAGCCTGGAGAGGTACAACAAGCTAGACTTCAGCAAGATCAAGGACTTCCTATACAGCGAAGCACAACTAGAAAACGAAGCTAGAAATCATCCATCACGCGAAGCTACACGCAATGCTACACTAGGCACAGTCACAGCACCCGAACCATGCTGCGACAGCTAGGATTCCACCATTCACGCCCAATATCTTCTGATCTCTAGGGTAGTCTATACCCAGGATAAATACTGGGAGAGACGAGGACTAGCCTCCACGACCCCTACGGCTACAGCCTCCCCAGAGATATGAGGAAGCGCCCTGTATACCTCCCCTAGCTATCACTCCAAGCCCTCATTAGAGAACACGAAGATACTTAGAAGCAGAGCCGGCGACGCAGTAGCGAAGCCTTCTAGACAGCGCATCAGAACACCGTATCCTTCCTCGCTTGTTAAGCCCGTGCAAGCCCGTCCATACATTGCACGTTTTGGCCGCTGTATAGAAAGGAATGGGTAATTGCACCGTAGACGTAAGGCTTTTCGGTACTGTATACGCTGATCCCGTACCTGGTGTCTACCTTTTGAGTGTTGTGCTGAGTATACGTATACCTAGGAAGCTGAAGGAGGAAATGGATAAGCTTAAAGACGCTGTTGACTGGCCATCGGAGATCAGGGCTTTTATCGAGGAGAGAGTCCGCATGTACCGGAGGATCAGGGCCCTCAGCGAGATTGACCGCATCCTAGAGGAGCTCCCGGAAACGCCTAGGGGTCTAGCTGCTAGGCTGGTGAGGGAGGACCGTGAACGTCATTGACGCTTCCTCACTTGCAAATTATGTTCTCAAAGAGGATAACTGGATTGAGGTTAGGAGGAGCCTCGAAAAGGAGACAGTATCCGTAGACCACGTGTTAAAGGAGGTAGCCAATGCCATCTAGAAGAGAGCTGTAGTACTGGATCTCGAGACCGCATACACAGTCGGCCTCGCAGAGGCACCGGCGGAGTTGGAGAAGTTCAGAGAGGGCCTCGGGGAAAGTTGGCCTATCGTAGACACGGGTAGTCCAGGTTAACTCGACTCTATGCACCTAGGGTGTTTCCACAGTCATGCCGTCGTACTGTTTCGCCAGCGTTTAAATAGTCAACATGCTTCTATGGCGTGTAGACGATTTTGAGGCCCTTGGCTTCTAGGGTTTCCCGGAGCTTTTGATCGAAGCCCGCCAGCTTAGCCCCGGTCTTTAGTGCTAGTGCCACGAAGAGCGAATCGTACACTGTTATCTGGTATTCTGCAGCTGCGTCGAGGGCCTCGTCTAGCAGCTCGGTGGGCTCGTAGATCCTGGTTACGCTGGCTGTGATCAGGGGTACTATAGCTTTCCTTAGCTCCCTGTAGCTGTCCTCCGGTATCCTCCTGAGCAGGTACGTGTGCTTCCAGAGAGTGTTAGCCACCTCTACGTATGCGGTAGCCACTGTTACCAGCTCGTACTTACCGTGCTTCATGATGAAACTGCGCGCCCTCTCGTAGTACTCATCCCGGACTAGTATGCTGGCATAGACTGAGGAGTCTACAACGAACACAGTACTACCGCCCTATCTCCCGATACTCTCTTATAGTCTTCCAGGCAGGCTCGCCCCCCTGCTCCACAGTGTCCAGGACACGGTCTATCCTGTCCAGCAGCTGCCGGAGCTCCTCCTCCCGAATCCGCTCCTCGATAAACTTCTCAATCTCCGCTCTCCAGTCCACATGGCTAAACTGCTTCATCTTCTCCCGAAGCTCCCTCCGTATCCTTATGCTGAGAGTCACCGTAGACACGCGGTTCAGCCCAAGACACGTATACAACACTATATACTAAAAGGCTTGTGGACACACCAGGCAGTCGCAGCCAGCACAGTCCCCCGGGCAGCCTACACAATAGTCAGGCCCGACCCCCTAAACGCTCCTGGATGGGCCGGTTAGAGGAGACTGTGGGTCGAAGTATGCTAGGAGGAGCAGGAAGACACTCACAAACCTAGCAGCTTCCACTATGAAGGGCAGAGGGGTGTGTCCCCCGGGGTCTTGGCGGGGTGCCGGGCTTACCCGCTACATGTAATGCTTGTATTCGAGCCATATGCTGGTGGGGGTGGCTGCTGCACGGTATCCAGCTATCTCTCCCTGAACGGCCTCAACCTACCCAGTGGCCCCAAGATAGGCGATGAGGAGGTGGTATATGTTGCAGAGACCCTCAAGAGGATACATAGAGAGCTAAGCTGGGCCTGAACATGGATTGTCTTAGGGGGCTTACTGGAGGATTGAGGGTTGGTCGTGGATAGGATGTGTGATCGTGAGGATAGGCTCATAGCAGTTGTCTTTGACCTCCGGGGATGCCGATAAGGCGCCTGGTGGCACATACATGTACGTGTTTGCTCTGGGCGGCTGGGGTTCGTGTGGGTGTTCTGAGTCATACTGGGGGTTCTGGTGTCCGGGGAGGGTTTTTACCGTCTAGGACGGCTTGTTCTGTCCTGGGTGGCTTTGGTTGGGTCTGGTTGCTAAAGCGCGTGTTGGTAGGAAGAACATGCTCTACATACCTAAGAGCATAGCTGAGGCTGTCGGTATAAGGGAGGGTGTTGTCGTGAGGTTAAGGGTGAGGGGTGGCAAGGTGATCATGGAGGTTATACCTGACCCCTTTGAGCTGGCGCTGAGGGGCCCTAAGTTTGCCAGGACGAGCTTCGAGGAGTTTGAAAGGGAGTCCGAGGAGGTGCAAGATGAGCTCTTCGGGGGAGAGGATTAGAATACTATTGGACACGACGTATCTGCTACCGATAGTGGGGATAGACGTGGAGGGGGTGGAGGAGGCGCTGAGGGTGCTGGAGAGGCTGTATAGGCTGGGGAGGGCTGAGATCTACTATACGCCGTTCAACATACTCGAGATAGTGGGTAAGCTCTCGAAAACAAGCTATGACAGGAAGAGGGTGAGGCTCGGACTAGCATCTATCAGGGAGACGTTTAGGGTAACCCACCCCACGGTAACAGGGTACCTGAGGGCGCTGGAGCTACGCAGGAAGGGGTTCAAAGACCTCATAGACCTCCTCCTCTATGAGACTTCTAGGACGCGGAGACTGGGCTTCCTAACGAGAGACCTGAGCCTTATAAGATTCCTGGAGGAGGTGGGAGAAGACACAGCCAACATAATCTACGAGGAGGATTTCATTCGGAAACGCGGCTAGCTAGAACACGCACATGCTGTATGCTACATGGAACCGCCGGAGCACAGCCGGGAAAGCCTCATACCGGCTCGCCTAGGAGCGGCAACTGTATAGAATCCAGCTACCTCCCAGAGACGGGCTTCAGCCTGGCGCTCCGGGCAGGACATGAGAATAGCCATGGCGTGCAGGCATAGCGCCGGGTTCCTGGAGGACAGTGTGGTTCTCGAGGTTAAGGAGGGCCCATACCCGGGGCCAGAAGAGGACAAGGTATGGATCTAGGCCTGAACCCTAATACCATCTCCATCGTCGATTACGCCCCATGACCGTACGCTGGATCTCCCGTTTCAAGTCTGGCATCCACGCAAGGTAACCATGATACATGGTCTCGGGAAGACCGCAATTGTGGTTGATGGGCTAGCTTTTATGGTGCTGGGCAGGAATTTTGTTGGCTTCCCTGACTCTAGTAGGGAATATGACAATAATGTCAATTAGCGTCTGCATTGTGGTGGGCAGGGCGTGTTCTTTAAGTCCGTCTATGAGGAGCTTGCATGGGTTTATCTCCGGCTGAACGGGTTCCTCCAGACAACAAATTACGTTGTTGAGCGGGCTGGGCAGTGATGTGGGTGCCAGGGATGCCAGGGCTAGAGAGCTTGTAGCGTGCCTAGAGAGGGTTCATGAGATGCTGGTGGAGATCGAGCGGAGGCTCCGTGAGAAAACACGTAGTGCAAGCCACTCAAACTACTATAGAAGTATCGACATAACATAGAGTAGTGGAGCTTCAAGTGCCTCCGCGTTGTCTCTGGAGAGACTCGATGCTGGTTTGCCTGGGCGGGGAAATAGACTACCCTTTTGGTTTCTGCTGACTCACTGTCGCCTGGTGGTGATCCCTCTTTTGTTGCTGTGTAGGCTGTGCTATTAGGTGTCTCTGCGTCTTTAGCGGTAGGGGGTATGGGTTCGTGGGGGTTTCCCGGAGGGGTTTCGTGGGAGTACATGTGGGGCTTGGGGGCCTCGGTTTGCTGGAGCTGGGGGCTGTGCTGGGTGTTGCAGCTGTCTTCCTCTGGGTGTATGTCTGGCTTATGACTGGGTCGGGTATGCTTCCGGGGATAGATGGGCCTTACTATGCTGCCCAGGTGCTGAGTATAGATAGGTATGGTGTGCTTAGACATCCTGATCCTCTCCTGGTCTTCTATGTCATGTACTTCTTCTACGTGCTCCTGGGTGATCTGTTTAGGGCTGTGGCTGTGGGTGCGTCGGTGCTCTTGGTGTTGGCGTCAGTGCTTGTCTCCCTCTTTGTGCGGGGGATGACGGCGTCTGGCTTGGCGGGTTTGGCGGCGATGATTGTGTTTCTTGCTCCGCCGTTTGAGCTGAGGCTTATTGGGGATTTTCTGAAGAATGCTGCTGGTCTTGTGTGGGTGGCTGCGCTCCTCCTAGTATCGTACATGGCTCTGCGTGGGGGAGGGCGGAGGAGCCGGCTGCGCTTCTTCGTGGCCTCTCTCGCCGTCTTTGTTGGGGGTGGTCTGACGCACATACTGGACTATGGGTTTATGCTTGTCCTGGTGTTTGCGCTCTTTCTGCTGCAGCTAGTGTTCGACCGTGGAAACATCTTCTATGAGGGGGTTGTGGCGGCTGTGCTCAGCCTGGCGTTGTTCTACGCGTTCCCGGGGCTCCAGGGGGGAGACCTGTTCAAGGCTATGGGGTTTGTCGAGGAGGCTTTTGCGTCCTTTGATGCTGCCCCGGGACCTGTGGGCCCGCAGCCCGGCGTGCCTGCAGCTGCGCCGCTGCTGCCGCGTATCCTTGTGTCTCTGAACCTGCTGTCCATAGTGCTCCTGTTTGCTGAGGGGCTCCTGTCTGGGAGCCGGGAGGCGAGGTACGTCCTGGCAGCGCTTGCCCTGGCTCTGGCTCTCCTCGTGCTCCCCGTGTGAAGCGGGCAGGTCTGGAGTAGGCTTCAGCTGATAGGGGGCATACCTCTCGCCACCGCGTTGGGCTTGATTGTCGGCGTGCTGAAGGATGCTAGGCACCGGCCGATCGTGGCTCTTGCACTTGTAGGCCTCGTAGCGTCCTTCGGGCTGCTGGTCGCCCAGACTATTAGGCCGAGCATTCCACCCCAGGCATACGCCGAGCTAAAGGAGGCTGTAGCAACGCTCGACGAGAGCCTGGGCCACAGCAACTACTGCCTCGTGGCGCGGGACGTCAGGGTGCTGTACTGGCTTGAAACCATAACTGACGAGGTGCACCGCCACCCGTCCGAGTGTACCAGCCGGATAGTCTTCATAGACGTCCTCAAGACTCCTCCCAGGGGCTCCGAGCTGGTCTACCGGGGGAGATACGTTACTGCGTGGACCCCGGCGAAGCTGCACCCGGCCCCTCCACCGGCCGGGCATTGAGGCGGCCCGGTGCCGCGACGCGGTGTTGCCGGGCCTAGCGCCGTGCTCCTACACCGTGCTGGCCCTGCCCTGCATCCCGGGGGCTCCCGGGCGCCGTTCTAGTAGCTGCGCAGGACTATCATAGTGTATGTTCCCACTACGCCCTTTATGCTGCGGATATAGTCTATAATCTCGTTGATGTCCTTGGTTGACCGTGCACGGGCTATGACGACTATGTCGTACTCGCCGGTTACCTCGTAGACCCGGTCCACGTGCGAGTGCTCCATGATCTTTCTCGAGACCTCCGGCGCCTGGATGGGAGGCTGGGTCCTAACGAGCACCAGCGCTATAACCTCGTCGGGCAGGTCGTACTCCAGGGTGAACCGCTTTATTACGCCGAGCTTCCTGAGCCTCGCAATCCTCTTACGCACAGCAGACTCGGAGATGCCGAGCTCCTCGGCGAGCCTGGAGTAGGGCGCCCTGGCGTCGCGGCGGAGCAGCTCGAGCAGCCTATAGTCCTTCTCGTCTAGGCGCAGCGGCTTCTCCATGCTACCGCTAGGGGACACGTACGGACGCACCCCACACACGCCCTATAACCATGCCACGGTTCCCAGAGGGCCTAACGGGCTCACCTAGCCCGCCACCGCCAACAGCTACTCTGCCCACCCCCTCCCCAGCCATCAGTATTTTCCCGTTCATCCCGTAGCCCGCCCTCGCTGCAAACAGCCCTGCCAAGCCACGCTACACATGGGGGCCCGGCCGGTGCGTATGCTTGAAACAGCATGCTCTGCCAAGCGTACGCGCCGGGTCTCAGCCTAAAACGTTAGGCCTAAACACGTGTACGAATTCACGGCAGAGCCGAGCATTGTCAACGCACCACTCCTCTATGGCAAACTGTTTAAACCGCGTACAGAATGGGGGCCGGCTCGCAGATGCAAGAGAAAAAGCCCGTCGGATCGAGGCTGAACAAGCCATGCACACACCCGGGTACCCGATACCTGGTAGCCCCGTCGAGGCGCTCGGCGACACAATGCCAACAGTCTACAAGCCAAAAGCTACAGCGGCAAGACCGGGGGCGGGCGATGCATTAAGCACCCTGCCACGCCTTGCGCACGCCGTAATAGACCTGCGTATACCGCCAAACACCGACGCAGAGGCCCTCGTCGGGGAGCTAGAGGGCAACCCGCCAACAGACAAGCTGACCGGCCCATGACGCTGCCCTGCCTATGAAGTGCACGGTGGTGAGGCCGGCATGGCCGACTTTGGCCCCCTCTCGCTCCTCCCGCCCCTCCTAGCAATAATCCTGGCTATAGTGACGAGGCAGGTACTCCTAGCACTCTTTGCAGGCATCTGGGTAGGAGCCTTCATGCTAGCTCTAGCCGGCGCAGCGGGCCCTGCCGGCTATGCTGTGTCGGTTTTCAGGGCTACCTCACAGAGCCTTGCATGGATAATCGAGAATGCGACCGATAGCTGGAATGCGACAATACTGGTTTTCAACTTCGTAATCGGAGCCTTCGTCGGTATACTCTACGTTTCCGGCGCGCTACACTCGGTGGCAGCCGCCCTTACGAGGAAGGTGAGGAGTGCACGGCAAGCAAGCCTGCTGGCATACATACTGGGCTGGACGATATTCTTCGACGACTACACCAACACGGTCGTCGTAGGCAACACGGTAAGGCCGCTGACTGACAGTCTGAGGGTGAGCAGGGAACTACTAAGCTACATCGTGGATTCCACGGCCGCGCCCGTAGCAGGACTACTAATCATATCGACATGGATAGGCTACGAGGTCGGCCTAATCAGGGACTCCTTCACAACTCTGGCTGAAGAGGCGGGGAAGGGAGTCCTACCCTACGCGCCAGACCCCGCCAACGCCATGTATGCATGGATAATGTCTGTACCCTACCGCTTCTACAGCATACTAGCACTCACCCTAGTCCTCATAGTCATACTGACAAGGAGACACTATGGCCCAATGCTAGAGGCGGAGCACAGGGCGGTGAAGACGGGCAAAGTGCTACGCGATGGCGCACAGCCGCTAATGCCTACAGAAACCGTGCTAGGAGAGCCGTCCCAGAAGCAGGCACCGCCATGGATATTCCCGCTCTCAATACTCGCACTCGTAGCTGCGACACTAGTGGGAATGTGGCTGACAGGAGCAGACGATCCCAGCAAGTGGTGGGAGACAGACTTCGCCACGGCACTAATGAATGCTGATGCCGCGACAGCACTACTCTGGGGCAGCTTTGCAGGCTACATTGCTGCAGCAGCACTGATACTAGCAACGGGCACACTATCACTGTCAAGGCTCATGGAGTACACTGTGCGTGGCATGTACCTAATGGTACTCGCCAACACCATACTGCTCCTAGCATGGAGCTTGAAATCGGCCGCAGATGCCGTGGGGACAGCAGACTACATAGTATCGACGGTGGCGGCGGCAGGAGTACATCCCTTCCTCATACCACCACTGATATTCGCAGCATCAGCATTCATATCCTTCACGACGGGGACGAGCTGGGGCACCTTCGCGATAATGATGCCCATAGCAATACCGTTAGCGTGGAAGCTGGCCATACAGCACGGCCTAGACCCAGCCACGACGGAGCTAGTAACCTATGCTGCGATAGCAAGCGTCTTCGCGGGAGGAGTATTTGGGGACCACTGCTCACCCATAAGCGACACGACGATAATGTCCTCGATGTTCACCGGCGCGGACCACATAGACCACGTGAACACACAGATACCCTACGCGCTAACCACCGCCGCCGTATCGCTCGTGCTGTACACCCTCTTCGCGGCAGGTATAACGCATCCAGCGATACTACTGCCAATCGGAGTAATCCTCCTCGCAGCACTACACAGACTGCTGAATATAAGCTATGCTAAGAGAAGGGGACTACCACCCGTAGTACCAAACTATGTACTGCAGGAAGTATGATACATATTGTATTGAAGCCCTTCCTTCTAGGCCTAACCCTGTTTTTCAATCCAGCAATACCCCCTTCCATTCGAATAGCGTATGCATGCATAGCCGTGCTAGGCGGGGCGCGCTACTCTGGGAACGGCTTAGCAGTGTTCTTTCCTCCTTGGAGTTGTGGCTCTGCTGATTACACCTAGTTGGGTATTGATGGTCTGGATGGGGGTGATGGTGACGCGCTATGCGGATAGCTTGGATGGGGTGTAAAGAACATTGTTATAGCTCTCTACAGTTCTGAGGTTAAGACGTTAGACGAACAGTGTTAGTTACAATTGTCTATTTAATACATATTTTCCCTAGGCACACTGTCAGCTCCATGAGCTGAGAACATGGGCAGTGCAAAGGATGTTCTTCGGAAGGCTCTTGAGGAGGGTAGAAAGAAGCTCTTAGAACATGAAGCGTATGCTGTTGCAGAGGCGTACGGGCTACCCGTACCCAGGTATGGACTTGCTAGGGATCCCGACGAAGCTGCTAGGCTGTCTAGAGAGATAGGGTTCCCGGTAGTTCTCAAGATAGTATCTCCGGACATAACGCACAAGAGCGATGTCGGCGGAGTTATACTTGACATAAGAAGCGAGGATGACGCTAGAAAGGCCTTCACCCAGATCATCGAGAATGTGAAGAAGCATGCACCTGAAGCTAGGATAGCTGGGGTTCTGATACAGGAAATGGTGCCATCAGACCTAGAGGTGATAGTGGGCGCTACCCGCGACCAGATCTTCGGCCCCTTGCTGATGTTCGGGCTCGGCGGCATATTCGTAGAGGTTCTGAAGGACGTGAGCTTCAGGCTAGCTCCGGTAACGCCTATCGATGCTGAGGAGATGATTAAGGAGATCAAGGCGTATAGGATACTGGAGGGATACCGCGGCAAGCCCCCCAGAGATATCGAGGCGCTGAAGGACATCATAGTCAAGACCTCGAAGCTGATGCTCGAGAACCCGGAGATACAAGATATAGACTTGAACCCCATAATGGTTTTTGAGAAGGGGAAGGGCGCCAAGATCGCAGACATAAGGATCATACTTAGAAGTGAGGAAGGTAGGTAGCCATGGCCGGGCTCGAGAAGCTATTCTACCCATCCTCGATAGCTGTGGTAGGAGCATCCAAGAACCCGCAGAAGATAGGCCACATCATACTGAAGAACTTGAAGGAGTACGGCTTCAAAGGCAGGATCTACCCAGTAAACCCAAACGCTGACGAGATCCTGGGGCTCAAAGCATACCCCTCGGTCTCCGCCATACCGGAACCAGTAGACGTCGTCGTAGTGTCAGTGCCCGCACCCAAGGTGCCCGAGGTTATAGAGGACGCTGGTAAGGCTGGAGCAAAGTTCGCCGTTATAATAGCCTCGGGCTTCAGAGAGGTGGGGAACGTAGAGCTCGAGAAGAAGGTTGTGGAGACAGCTAGGAAGTACGGGATAAGGGTTCTCGGACCAAACGTATTCGGCTACGTCTACACCCCCTCAAGGATAAACGCCACCTTCGGACCACGCGACGTGATACCGGGAGGCGTAGCCTTCATAACGCAGAGCGGCGCCCTGGGCATAGCGCTCATGGGCACCACGATCATGGAAGGAATAGGGGTCTCGGCCATTATAAGCCTGGGCAACAAGGCTGATCTAGACGATGCCGACTTCCTAGAGTTCTTCGAGAAAGACCCCAACACCAACATAGTGCTGATATACATGGAGGGTGTTAGCGACGGCCGGAAATTCGTTGAGGTAGCATCCAGGGTGACACTGAAGAAGCCCATAGTAGTCATAAAGTCGGGTAGGACCGAGGCTGGTGCAAGAGCCGCCGCTAGCCACACAGGCTCGCTTGCAGGAAACATAGCATTCTACGAAGCCGCCTTCAAGCAGAGCGGCATCCTATTCGCTAAGAGCATAGAGGAGGCTTTCGACTGGGTCAAAGCCCTCACATGGAACCCGCTGCCCGACGGCGACAGGATAGTGATCATAACGAATGGTGGCGGCGCAGGCGTACAGGCTAGCGACACCCTTGCTGACAACGGGTTCCTGCTACAGAAGCCACCACAGAGCCTTGTCGATGAGATAAGGAAGTTCGTACCTCCATTCGCATCCCTTAACAACCCCATAGACCTGACAGGCATGGCGCCAACAGAGTGGTACTACAAAGCCGTATATGCAGCCCTAAACGATCCCGGCGTGGACAGCATCGTAGTACTCTACTGCCACACAGCCATGACACACCCCGTAGAGGTGGCAGAGGCTATAATCAACGCAGTTAAGGACGCTGGAGGACTAAAGAAGCCCATGACCGTCGCACTCATAGGAGGTATAGAAGCCTATGAAGGCATAAAGAAGCTCACCGAGGCAAAGATACCAGCCTACCCAACACCCGAGAGGGCGGCTGCAGCCATCGCAACAGTGCACCGCTACGTCAAGTACAGGGAGTACGTTAAGAAGAGGCTTAGCTACCTAGAGGAGGAAAAGAGGTTAAAACGAAGCCTTTTTGTACAACACTGAAGCCTATCTCTAACCTATCCTCCGCAGAGTGAATACACGTTTACAGTCCCTGCACCAAGCTAAGCCCGCAATACACCCTGGGAATCCTTGCCGAGAGGACCCAGCTTTTGGTTCCCACCCATAACAAAATAACAAAATAGTCAGGAACATGGATAGCATCCACTCTATATAGCGTTTGCGATGGCCGACGCTAGGGTACCCAGTATGTAGGGTACACCGAATGCGACAACTAGCTTTGCTGTCCTAGGGTCAGCATCCACTGGCACCTCGCGCGACATCAGCCTAGCTAGGCTAACTGCCAGCGGGAGAGAGGCCAGCGCTACGAGCGACGCTAGGGGCACCAGCTTTGCGGTGTACAGTACGACTAGTATGATATACGGTGCAAGTATCATGGACTGGTATAGCTTGATAGCAGACCTTCTCCCAATCCTCACGGCGAGCGTGTAGGCGCCTGACTCCCTGTCATTCTCGACATCTCTGATATTGTTGGCTAGCAGGACGGCTGCCACCAGCAGGCCCAGAGGCACAGAGGCCGCAGCAGCCTCCAGGCTGAGGCTCCCCGAAGCCACGTACGCTCCTCCAACAACCATCAACGGTCCCCAGGCAATGAAGACCCCGAGCTCGCCGAGACCCCTGTACTTCAGGTTGAGCGGCGGGCCCGTGTACGAGTAGGCCAGGATGAAGCCAGCGAGCCCCAGCAGTAGGGCTAGCGGACGCCCGGCCAAGACTAGAGCCCATCCGATGCCCAGGGCTGCGAGCCCCAGAGAGGTTCCAAACACCAGCACATGCCCTGGCACCATGATGTTGGCGAATATTGGATGCGGCCTGTACACTGTCGTCCCCACACCTGGCCTATCGATACCATACCTGTAGTCGAAGTAGTCGTTCCAGACGTTGGCGGCAGCGTGCAGCAGAACAGAGCCGAGCAACGCTAGCAGCGACAGTGGCACATCGATGCTTCCCGTTAGCCAGAAACCATACGCTATACCGAAACCAACACAAACTATGGTCATTGGAAAGCTCCACGGCCTCGTTGAGATAAAAACCTCCAGGGCTCTGGGCAATATGAACCACCCAGCGAGACGAGTTTTCTACTTCCAGGAAAAATGTTTAGCCTAGCAGGAGGTTAACCGGCGCAACGAGAATGACAGCGTAGAGCCAGAGCACGTGAGTCAGCGACGATGCCGCAACCCCACAGCGGTGAGCTTCAAAGCCAAGGACCAGGCCTACAACCAGCGCGGCAGCAACCAAGACAAGGTTACCTGTAAACACGTGAACAGCCGAGTAGACCAGGCTAGATGCGAGCCAGGGCCTCCTCGTGGCCCTAGACAGCAACCCCTCCTGGAAGCCACCGCGCCAGTAGACCTCCTCCAGGAACCCTATCCATGCCAGAGCTGGTACGAGATGCAATCCCCTCCCAACCATTCCGTAGACTGCAGCTACGCCCTCCCAGAGACCAAGCAGCTTGGAGAGAACGCCTCCAGCGACAAACAACGCGTATAGCAACACCGCATAGGCCACCGAGCACACAGCCTCCCTGACCCCTATCCCTCCCAGCCTAACCCCAGGACCTATCGTGGCAGTAGCGAGACCGAGCACCCCGGTAGCAGCCACCATCGCAATCAAGAAGTGCTCCCGAAAAACAACAAACGCGAGGGGCCAAAGGATCCAGGGCAGAAACACGTAAACTACCATCCACACCCTGCGATATGTTGTCAGCTCAAAACCAGCCAAGCTGGCTCCCTCCCGGCTATCCCTCCCGTAACCATCCACGAGAAAACAAGCGTTATGAAGCTGGCCAGGGCCAAGGCCCCGGCCGAGGAGGAGGTGTCCACCCTCCCAGTGCCACCCAGCGCCACTGTCGTACCGGTCTCGGCAACGCCGCGGGTGCTCGGGCCCGTGCCTGGCGGGGACATCAAAAATCGTCTACATAGGGGGCGGGGGGCGGCGTTCACGCCTTCAGATGCGTGGAAAACGCTGACAGTTAGGGATAAATAAATATAGTAAGGGGATAGCTATGCCTAAACAGAGGTGTGTGTATGGAGGGGCTAATCGAAAGACTCAAGCAGCTAGCCGAAGCCGAGCGGAGGTATGCGGAGGAGTTGAAGAAGATAGCAGCATCCATTAAACATCCAGCCCTAGCAGCGATCTTCGAGGCCATATCGCGGGATTCGGAGAAACACAGCACACTATACGAGGCCATGGCAGAACTACTGACGAGACAAGCACTACTCATATCGGAGGAGAAACTCGAGGAGATAGCGAAGGCTGTAGAGAAGCACATCGAGACCGAATCAAAGATGCTCGAGGAGAGCCGCAAACTAATCGAACAAGTGGAAGATCCGCGGGTGAAGCTTCTGATGGCGGTGATATATGAGGAGGAGGTTGAGCACCACCGGGTACTAGCCGACCTAAGGGACAAGCTGGTAAAGCCCATGACATATACAGAGCAGGACTTCTGGGATGCTGTGTGGCGGGACAGCCCCTGGCATGGAGCGTCGGGAGGCTAAGGTGAATACCTATTTTTAACACTTGGACAATTAGCATCCGCGGTCCCGGGAGCAGCTTGAAGATCCTACTCATATCGGACATCCACGGAAACGCGGACGCCCTAAAAGCCGTGCTTGAGAACGCGCGCGGCTGGGATGCTGTATGGGTTCTCGGAGACCTTGTCGATTACGGGCCTGAGCCCCATATAGTGGTGGATATTGTTAGGGATCTAGCACCAGAGGTTATCGTTACCGGCAATCACGACTACGCGGCGGCATACGGTGTTGACTGTAGATGTGCACCAGAGATCCATGAGCTTAGCGAGTACACGAGAAAGCACATAACGTTCAAGCTGCTCTCCCGCGAGCAGATATCGTGGCTTAGGAGCCTCCCCAAGGTATACTCGGGCCAGGTGTCCAACCTCAAAGTCTACATGGCCCACGGGTCACCGAGAAACCCCCTATACGGTTATCTTAGGCCCAACCTACCCGCCGACGAGCTTAGATTAGCTCTAACCCCGAGCATGGCTGCCTTGAAGCCCCGGCCCGTCAAAGCAGACCTCGTTGTCGTTGGCCACACCCACATACCGGTCGATATGACCATAGATTGGGTGAGAATAGTTAACCCGGGTAGCGTCGGCCAGCCAAGAGACGGTGACCCGAGAGCATCATACGCCATCCTCGACGTGGAGAAAGGCTCGCTCGAGATACGCCGCGTAAAGTACGATATCAACTCAGTTCTAGCCAAGCTGAGGCAATTAGGGATCGAGGAACACTACTTTAACTGGTTGAAGAGAATACTGCTCGAAGGCAAGGCGTACAAGGAAACATAACACATAGTATAGTATAGCAGCGTTTTCCGTCCTGTTTTCGAGTCGTCAACATTTCCTATCTTATTCCTTCAAGCATTCTTCGCGACACTCGGCCTTGCGAAGTAAATGATTAATCGAAAGCACAAATCCTGTTACTACCTCTGCAAGGAGGAGCCAACGTTGTAGCATCGAGAAGATCTATGGATTTTGGATGGACGTGTAGATGGGTAGGGCTGAGAGAGGCGGTATGGCGCCGGGGGCGGGATTTGAACCCGCGCGGCCTTGTCGGCCACCGGCTCTCAAGGCCGGCCCCTTGGACCGCTCGGGCACCCCGGCGCCCAGGGGGCTGGATGGGAGCCCCTCGTAGATGTGATTTGTATCTGGAGGGTTTATAGGGTGTTAGCTGGGCTTCTCGGCATAGAGTATTGTGTAGCCCTTCTTGCGGAGGAGTACCTTCGCGTTTCCGAAGGCTTTCTGCATTAGCTCCTTTGCCTTCTCGGCTCCCTTCCTCATTACTATCTGGAGTGAGCCGCCGGGCTTTAGGTGGGCTGGCGCTTCGAGAATAAGCTTCTCTATGATCTTCATGCCCGCCGCCAGCGGGGGGTTCGATATTATCGCGTCGAAATGGTAGCCTTTTACTGGTTCGTAGAGATCCCCTTGTAGCACCTCTACGCGGTTCTCGACGCCGTTGTGTCTCGCGTTAAGCCTTGCCAGCTCTACTGCCTTGGGATTCACATCCACCATTACCACGTGGAGCCGCGGGTGTGCCTTTGCAAGTGTTATCCCTATGGCTCCGTAGCCGCAGCCCATGTCTAGCACTGTACCCTCCTCGGGGACTATGGCGTGCTCTATGAGGAGGCGTGTACCCTCATCCACTTCCCTTGGCGAGAAGACTTCGGTGGAGACGTAGAACTCTACCGTTACGCCTCGGAGGTAGTCGCTGACTAGCATTCGCGGCCCTTTACGGCTCCGTGGTCTGTAGTAGTGGGCTGCCACGGGCTGTTAGCACCCGGAGGAGAATCCTCAGGGTTTGACCCTACTTCTTTTTCTTCCAGGCGCGCGGGTAGACGCCTGGCGGCATTATGACCCTCCTTATCTTCACTGCTATGCCCTTCTTGGCCTTTGCTATCTCTTCGCTGGACATCTGGGCTACGCCTATTGCTACGAGTTCGCCCTTTAGTGTTAGTAGTGCTACGAGGTCTCCGCGCTTGATGCCCTCGTGTAGCCTAGCAATACCCGGTACCGCGAGGTTAGCACCATGCGCTATTGCGTCGACTGCCGTGTCCCTAACCACTATCTTTGGCAGGTGGCTAACTGCATACTCTATTGGGAGTATGTACTTGCGGAGGAGGTCCTCCTTGCCTTCCTGCTTCCAGCGGTAGATTGCCTCGCTTAGCTCTTGCAGCCTTACAAGCCCGTTACGCTCGCGGAATGGGCCACTCCTGGTTCTACGCAGCTCCCTCATGTGCGCGCCGACGCCGAGTATTAGGCCTATGTCGTGGCAGAGCTTTCTCATGTAGGTGCCAGCCTCGGAGAACACCCTCATGAGGGCATAGCGGCCATTATACTCCAGCAGCTCTATCTCATAGATCTTCTTCAATCTCAGGCTTCTCTTGACGCTGCTGCGCAGCGGTGGCCTCTGATAGATCTCGCCTACGAACATGTTGATTGCCCTGCGTAGCTCCTCCTCCGGGACTGGACGGTGGAGCTGCATAACACACATGTACTCTTTGCCGGTGTGGACCACTAGTCCTATAACCTTGGTACCCTCTTCAAGGGCTACAGGGAGTACACCGGTAACCTTCGGATCCAGCGTGCCGCCATGCCCGGCCTTGGATAAGCCGAACATCCTCTTGATCCATGCTACAACCTCGTGGCTCGTGGGACCCGGAGGCTTGTCTAGGGGTATAACACCCATCCTGATATGCTTCTCTATCGGCCGAGCCCACGGCGGCGTGCCGTAGTCGGGGCTTGTATCTTCTTCAACCTTCACTATCCAGCTGCGCTGCAGCCCGGCAAACTTGTCAAGACTCTCTATGAATTCTAGCCCCTTTCTAGTAAGCTCGCTGGACAACATGCCCACCCGATACTAGCCGGGCCGAAAAGAACCAGGTATAGTATCTGGGGCCGGGGATATGACCTGCTTGGCAGTATGGTGCTAGAGGAGGCCAGGCTTCAGCTCTATGCGGACCCTCTCCCTCATAAAGTCGAGGAGCCCAGCCTCTTCCAGCGCCTTCTTTACCTCCTCGTCGCTAGCGCCCGGCTGTATGTTGATCTTCTCGGGGAGCACTTCTATGTGGTTAATGTTTGCTCTCCGCCTCTTCACTCCCGATACGTCCTTCGGGCCTGTTATGAGGACAAAGTTGTCGTCTATTATCTCGACTATTACACACTTCCTCCCGGCCTCACGGCCCCTGGTCTTTACGCAGAGCCTACCAACCTCTATGGCTGGCATAGTCCTCCCCCGTCTCCCCAGGTTTGCCGGCAAGGGCTACAGCTGAGACCTTGCTTTAAGCCTTACCTACAGCCTGCTACACGCCTCCAGCTGGTACCCCTTGGCTGCGAGGATGTTGCACACAGTCCTCCTTATTATGGAGTAGGCGTCATCTATTAAGAGGTACTCTGTGTCTAGTACAAGGTTGAATATTGAAAGGTTTGAGATGTCTATACCGTACATTACTAGGAAGCGTTGCTGATGCATAAACTCTCTGATAACAGTCTCCCTGTAGACCTCCTCGAAGTTCCTCCCCTCACGCTCAGCTATCCTCTTCACCCTAACATCTAGCGGCGCCGTAACATAGATCCTCACATCAGCTACGCCCCTCAGAACCCAGGCGACTAAGTGGCCCTCTATCACGACATTGCCTCTACAGCCTATTTCGAGCGTCCGCATGTCTATCTCAAGGTCTATCCGGGGATCGTTAGCCGCAATACGGTTCATCTCCTCCAGGCTAACCCCACGCTCTCTGGCAAGCTCCCGGAAGATACGCCCCGCCGAATAGTACTCCAAGCCTAGATCCTCAGCTAGCCGGCGCGCATACGTGGTTTTACCGCTGCCCGGCGGCCCACTAACAGCTATCGTTGGACCCTTCTTCGGGCTGCTACAGTCTGGAGGGAGTAGCGGCTGTAGACGCAGGACTGCCACCCAGGTGTAGAGTAGGCCCCGACACGGGCTAGGGGTAAAGAAGGCTGGAGTACCAGCGGGGAGAACAGTGGAAAGCTAGGACTGCCCAGCAGCCACGCTCCGTCTTAGCTGCTCTAGCTGTGCTAGCACCTGGCTGCGAATACTCTTCTTCAGCAGCTTCTCCAGGCACTCAGCACAGAGCACACCACCATACATGCGCTCAGGCCTCTTCGCCGTCTTCGGCAGCTTCCTTAGCTCTACAGGCCTCAGCCTGGGCACACCGTTTAGCGGCCTACCACAGATCGCGCAGCGCGCCGGCCCAGGCCTCCTCTTCTCGTAGTGTATCTTTGTCTCGCCACCGGGTGTCCTAACGTAGACGCGGCGGAGCGACCTTGTTCTCTGGTGCGGCCTGGGCATCTACAGCTTCACCCCGCTCTTATCCGGCTCCACAGCCGGGCTTTCTTAAACATTAGCACCGCTATAAGATCGTCCTGGACTAGCGGCAGGCCAACAAGGAATGAAAGTACCGCTATGTGGCCGGTAGTCGTCACACAAGCACCCTCGTAGGTGAACGAGAAGAATGGTATACAGTACTCCACTGGCACGGCTACGCCACGTACAAGGAACACTACCGAGAACAGCACGTACACCGGGATGAGCATGAGTACGCGGTACAGCGTAAACCTCCTAACACTACCGGAGAGCGTGTATGCCCTCGCTCTGATCTTGCCGAGTTTACGCCTATCCTTCTTCCCCCCAATACTCCGGGTTATACGGCGGTGCTCCTCAACCAGGATCTCCAGCTCCGCCCTCGCACGGAAGAACCACTTGCCAGCAATACGGTAGAACATGTACTCTGTGAGCGCTAAGCCCGCCAGCACGAGTAAAACGATGTAGAGCTCGTAGAGTAGTAGTGTGAGGGCCAAACCCTCCCCTCCACCGAGGCTCGTGTGGTCTAACGGAGCTTCTCTATTAGCTCCACTATCTTCTCAGCAGCTATGTCCGGGTTGCCCTCAACATTCTCGACCGGGTAGACGCTGGCTGCTACGAGAACAGCACTAGCCATAGCTGCCTTCCTAGCCATCTCTAGTAGTTCCCTAACAGTCTCGACGCTAGCTACATCGCTCCTAACCCTGCTCTTATCCCTCTGCTGCCGCGCAACAATAATCTCTGGAGGAGCCTCTATGAGCACTATTGAGTCGGGCTTGAGCTCCCTAACCACGTTCTCGGGGAGCCCCGGCCAGAACCCGGTCGAGGTACGTATGACCGCATGCGTGTCTACCAGCAGCACCCCGTCACCGCCTAGCTTGGAGGATGCATCAGCTATTATGGCGCGAGCCGCACTCTCCTGCAGCTCGAGCTGCCTTCTCAGTGGTAGATGCCTCATCTCATCCCTATGCCTTACAAGCCCCGCCGCCGATGCCTCCCGAAACATGTAATCGCCAAAGTTTACAATCTCGAACCGTACACCCTTGCTGCGAAGCTTCTCTGCAACCCTGCCCAGGACCGTTGTCTTACCCACACCAGGCACGCCGGTGACAATCACTGTTATGAAGGGGTTTCGGAGAACCATAGCCCTACACCCAGAGCGCCGGGCATGGGTGTATTGGGCTCCAGTTTCCCGGGCAAGCAGGGCCGGAGGAGCTGGGCTCATAAAAACCTGAGCCCAGGAAGGGGAGGAGCTGCGTCAGCGGCCTAGTAGCCTCTGTAGCGTTGGGTACATCTCTAGCGTACGCTCGTATACCAGGGCCTGGTAGAAGTTGTAGATTATACCTACGAGTAGTACTAGGCCCGAGCCTGTGCCGTAGGCGCCGAACACGTCTGCTAGTATGGCCATCGTTGTTACTAGCAGTGAGCTTATCACTGTTAGCGGGTAGATGTAGCGTGCTAGTATGCGCTCAAGCAGCTTGACATTCTTGCGTATACCGGGGAGCTCCATGCCAGATTTTATCAGGTTTTCTGCCTGCTGCCTCGGACTGAGGCCTGCTATCTCAACCCAGATAAAGCCGAAGAGAAGGCCTAGTGCTAGCCATGCCAGGGCGAAGGTTAGTGTTCGTAGCGGGTCAGCAACCGCCGCTAAGAGGCCACGAGGTGGGCTCACATAGTTGTATAGTACATCCATGCCCCTCACTAGGGGGTTGTCGGCGCCGAGTAAGCTAGCTATTACGATCTCGAATACCTTGATGTCTGAGACTGCTATGGCTACGAATAGTATAGGGATGTTTGTCACGTAGATGAAGTTTAGCGGTATCCTAGTCTTTATGCTGCCATACCTCGGGCTGGTGACCGGTATGTAGACCCTCATAAGCTGGAAGTATATCAGCACCATTATGATCGCTATTGTCGCCAGGAACCCAACCATGTCTGGCATGCCGCGCCTCAGCACGCCGAGGTCGCCGGTTGAGACCACGTGGGCTAGCCAACCATAGTATACTGGCTGTCCCTCCGGCGTAGCAACCTTGGTTGACCCTGCCAGCTGCCAGAACAATCCCTTAACCACGCTAGCCACAATGAACAGGCTGAGCGCCGAGCCTATACCCCAGCCGTTGCGGATCATTTCGTCGAACCACATTAGTACTAGTGTTGCAAAGACTAACTGTAACACAACAATTATCTTCACCGCTGTTGATATTGGCGGACACACCTCCGGGCTACTAGCAAAGGCTGATATCCAGAACCGGCACCCGATTACATAAGCTGCCGCTTCGAGCAGCGCGAAGAGCAGCGCTAGGGTGCGCTGGGCACCCATGAATATCTTACGGTCCCTAGGCTTGGTTAGGTCTAGCTCTATCAGCTTGCCGCCAACCAGCACCTCTAGCACGATGCCAGCAGTTACTATGGGGCCTATACCAAGCGTCATCAACGTACCAATATTCATGCCTAGAAGCATCGACATTAGAGTTGCCTGGGTAGCCTGCCCATACCCGTAAACGCCCACTAGTGGTATCTCGCTCATGATAAGGTAGAGTAGCACCACGAGACCAGTCCACATAAGCCTCGTTGGTAGTGTTGGCCTCCTAGCAGGCTTGGCAGCCGCCGGTATATACCGCGAAACCTCAGCCAAAACCTCCAAGACGCCCATAAGCCTAGCCCGCGCGCTAGCAGTGAAGTAGCCAGTATATAGACCCTACTCATACAGCCAAACAGTAGCACAAGCACATCAACCAGGCCTAAGGAGAGGAAAGGCCCGGCAAGCTTGGGCAGAAGAACCAGAAGAGGCCCCCGGCATAGGGCAAAGCTGGTTCAAGATGTGCGAACACACGTGTAGAGCAGAAAGGAGGAGCTGCAGGACTCGAGAAACAGCGTTACCCTTGCTGCTTGAGTATTACTACTTCGCCGCCAGCCTCCTCTATCTTCTTGACAGCACGTTCCGTCGCTGCGGGTACTATGACCTTTACTGGCCTTGTTATCTTGCCGCGTCCTAGCAGCTTCGCGTAGCCTAGCTCTGCAAGGTTCACCACTATCTTACCCTCCTCCTGCTTGGCAACACCTTCCCTTAGCCATGCATCAAGCTTCTCAGCCAGCTCTCCAACGTTTATCTCTGACGCCTTGAGCTCGTATATCTGTGGCCTGTTGAAGCCATGCTTGCCGAACCATGTTGGAGCGTACTTTACTACCCAGGTCCACATGTGCTTGTGCATGCCGGCAGCGCCAAAGCCTCCCCTGCTACCGCTACCCCTATGCTGACCTATACGACCCCAGCCCATCGTCCTGGTTCTGCCTCTTAGGTGGCGACTCTTTTTCCTCCTACGCACAACCATGAATCAGGCACCCCCACAGTGCCTAGCCTTGTTAGAGCATGCGTCTTATAAGCTCGTTTATCGCTGGCCCGCGGTAGCCTAGCTCGCCGCCTGCGCCATAGGGCTTCTTGATGCTGCCCTTGAAGCCGCCTCTTGGCGGGTGTAGCCGGAATACCGGCTTGATTATCCATATCTTCTTCTGCTTGTCGTAGAGCTTGTGGAGCATTATTTCTCCCTTGAGCAGCTTGTCGGCAAGCTCCTCTATACCGCCCTTGAGCCCTAGCTTCTCCTGTACATACTCGTCTGTTAGAGGCTTGTTACCAGATATCCTGCCCCTCCTCCTCAACAGCTCTACCAGCGTATCACGGTCTATTTCGCCCCATGTAACCCAGTCCTTCACCTTATGTATCATCCTTTCGATGCCCGGCAGCGTCGACGGGTAGAGTACTAGGTGGAACTTACGGTGTAGCCTTAGCAGCTTAAGCGTATACTCGACGTCTGGGTGTACATCGACGCGGCCACGTATCCTTATTATCGCGTAGAGCTTTACCTGCTTCTGTCCCTCCTCTTTCTTCTCAGCCTCGCGTGCAGCAGCCACAGCCGTCACTCCTCACTCACCCCCAGAGCCCCTGCTCTGCCTAGGTGCGCGCCCAGTCTAGTGGTGTTACGAACTTGTATGTCTGTTTGAGCGCGTTGTAGGTTGCCTTGACAAAGTTTATGGTTGTCCTAGTGTCTCCCTTGGTGAAGCTCCAGACATCCCTTATACCTGCAAGCCTCAGCACAACCTTAGCAGCGTCACCTGCCACCAGCCCGGTACCCCTCGGCGCTGGCTTTAGGATCACCTCAACGCTGCCACTCTTCCCCCGCACCGTGAAGGGTACGCTGTGTGGCTCGCTGCAGAGACACTCCCAGCTGCCGCAGCCTCTGCGGACAGGGATTATGTTGAGCTTTGCGTTGCGTATAGCCTTCTCTATAGCCACGGCTAGCTGCCTGGCCTTACCCTGGCCCACACCCACAAAACCGTTCTCATTACCTATGACGACGACTACCCTGAACCTGTTAATCCTACCTGCATCAGTCATCTTCTGCACGAGCCTAACATCGACAGTCTCGGACTTCAGCTCCGGGCCTATTAGGTAGTCTACTATCTCGGGCTCCAGTATTGGCAGGTTCTTCTCGAAGATTTCTGAGAGGCTGCGTATACGCCCCTCCTTCACTAGCCTGCCAACGTAGGTTCTCGGCTGCCATTCCTGCTCCAGCTCATAGGGCGAGAGGCTCATCGCTATCACGCCTCCACAGCAGCTTCTGCCTTAACCTTCTCAAGAACCTCACGGTACTCCTCTAGGATTTTATTCTTAACCTCCTCAAAGTGCTGCGGCAGGTCCTCAGGGTTTAAGCCACGGGCGAGGTATAGGCTAAACCGTTTCTCGTAGAGCTCCGGGTTCTGCTCCTTCAGCATTGCAGCATACTTTGCTATGTGCTCGCCACGTATACGGTACTCCTCGGGGAGCACCTCCTCGCTGTGAGGTATCTCCAGGCCAGCATCCAGGGCGCCCTTGAGAGCTGCGAAGACGCGAGCACCACGCGTCGGCCTGTGCAGGCCAATGTCGAGAACTGCGTAGGTTATGCCGGCCTTGAGTGCACGAAGCGCTGCTAGGAGCCCAGTCAGGTAGGCAGCAGGAGTGTTCTTGGTGCCACCCAGCCAGCCATACTTCTTTACCAGCTCCCTGCTATGAGCAGCTGCCACCGTGACGTCACCCTGGGGCTTAGCTATTATCACTTGTACCCAGATGTACTGGTTAGTCCTCCTGACAACGAACCTGGGCTTACCCGAGAGAACCATTACGTAGCGCTTGTAGTAGTTTGTCTTACCCTCCCTCCGCCTACGCCTGGGCACCTTGTAGCGAGGGCCATGCGCCATAATGCTCCACCACAGTGCCCCTCTAGCCTAGCACCCAGAGCCGTGGAACCGAGGCCCCCACCCCTAATAAGCTGAGTAGGGGAGGGACCTCGGCGAGCCAGGAGAGGAGACAGGGAGCCAAATACTGGGCGAGACGTGTGGCTCAGCAACACCTACTTCTTCACGCTTGTAGGGTAGCCATGCTCCTCGAGCCAACGCTGCAGTGCCGAGAATGTTGGGAACATACCGCCCTTAGCCCACATGTACAGCTTCCTGTAAGTCTTCCTGTCTATCACGCCATGGTCGCGTAGGTAGCGTAGGTAGCGGCGTATCTTCCTTATCCTGTGCATCCACTCCTCCTTCGGATCCCTACGAGCAGTAGCATCACCCTTACGCCTGCCTGGACCGCGGTGCCTACCCTTCTTGCGTGCCTCGTGGCGCTCCCTCCACCTGCCCCTGGAGGGGCTATGGGTCGGCTTTACCTGTATGACACCCTCCTTTATTAGCCTCTTTATCTCCTCCCTAGTAATAGCGCTAGCTACATCCTCTATCCTTGATGGATCAATCCAGATCCTTGACACCCCTACACCGAGCACCTCAGCGGCTAGCCTCTTCTGCATGGAGAGGTCGGTCACACTACTTCACCCCACGTACCTATGCGTTTGCCACCCTAAACCCCTTAGGCTTTTGCCTTCTCTATAATCTCGAGCCGCTTGCGTAGCCCAACACCCGAGGCTATATAGACTATGTGTCTCGCTGGGTCGAGCCTATCAAGCTCAGCTGGATTTGAGACTGTTACTGGCTGCAGCCCAGTCGGGTGTAGCCCACGTACAGCTGCTGGGCTACGGTAGCCAACCTCGACTATCGGCGGTCGCCCCTTGAGCCTTAGCCTCATCGGGTTGTCTATGCCCTTAGGCTTCCTCCACTTCGGGTCATTCTTGAACTTGGGGAATTTCCACCATAGATTACGGAGGAACACGGGCTTCCTAGCCTTGAGCCTCCTACGTATGCGTAGGAGCCTCTCTATATCCTTCCCCTGCTCGACCATTACTCAGCCACCCCCTTCTCGTAGATGTATATGCCGTCTATGAAAACACGCCTATCCTTATCCTTAACCTTAGTCGCCTGCTCTATGTTTGCAGCAGTCTGACCAACCGCCTCTATATCTATACCCTCCACGATAACATCATCCTTCTGAACCTTAACAGTCACGCCTGGCATTATCTTCGCTATACGCGGCGCCTTCTCGCCGAGGAAGTTCTCGATTACCACCTTGTCACCCTGCACCTTAACTGTTACAGGGAAGTGCGAGTAGACTATCTTGAGCTTGTAACGGAATCCCTTCGTTACACCAGTAATCATGTTCTCGATGTGGGCAGCAATAGTACCCACAAGCGCCTTAACACGCCGGTTAGCGAAGTATGCCTCCACAACAACCTTCTTACCCTCCTCATCCTCGTCAAGCCTTATCACGATGTTCCTGGCGTGCGAGAAGTCCCGGGTAAGCTCGCCTTTAGGGCCCTTCACAGTCACCTTTAGCCCGTCAATGCTAACCTCAACGCCCTCCGGCACCCTAACCTCCTCAGCAACATACACCGCCTTAGCCAATACCTACACCCCAGCTCCGCGATGCTCTACCCCCTATTTAGAGCCTACCGCCTAACACCCAGTATCCACGATGCAGGAGGCATACGCGGCCCAGCGAGAACCTGAGAAGACATGTACTGGGAACAAGCGAAAACAAGGGTAGTGGAGTGGCTCTAGGGGCTAGTAGACATATGCCAGCAGGACGCCGCCTATCCTGCGCTGTATGGCTTCACGGTGAGACATTACGCCCTGGCTAGTAGATATTATTAGTATACCTATATCCCTGCTTGGCAGATACTTTCTCAGCCAGTCAGGCATCCTTATCAAGTCCTTGTACTTCACCGAGAACCTTGGCTTGATTACGCCTGCCTTGTTTATCCTGCCCAGCAGTCTAACCCTTATCTTGCCCCAGCGCCCATCATCTATATACTCGAACTCGCCTATGTAGCCCTCGCGCTGCATGACACGGAGCACGTTTGCTATAAGCTTTGAAGCAGGCATTATGATTACTTCTGGCTTAGCCCTCATCTCAGCATTTACGATTGCTGCCATTGCATTTGCAAGTGTGTCGAGCATGACCATCCCGGTTCACCCCTTATTACATGTACTTTCTGAAACCTAGGCTAACTGCTAGCTCGCGGAAACACTGCCTGCATAGCATTAGCCCATACTTCTTTATGACTGCATCGTGACTGCCGCAGCGCTGGCATCGATATGCTCCGCGCCCATACTTTACCACGCGCGGAGGCCTATACTTGCCCATATCATCCACCCCAGGCTACCCAGTCCCCCGGTGTACGGGTTTATTTTGGCTCTATGCTTACCCCGAATAGCTCGTGTAGTAGGAGCATTGCCTCCTCCTTTGTTACACGGTGCCTGCGTGGAACTCTGCTGCGGGCCCTCCGCCTCCTCATTACGCGGTAGCCTGGCCTCTCAATCGTAATCGCTATGTCCATGCCGAAGACTCCTATCTCGGGATCGTAGCGTACACCGGGTATCAGAATATGCTCCTTTATGCCGAACGAGACGTTGCCAAATTCATCAAACTGGCTCTCTCGCAGCTTATTACCTATTGCAGGCAGTACCCTCTTAAGGAACTCTATTGCCTTCTCGCCACGCAGCGTAACCATCGCTGCTATTGGTTCACCCTTCCTTATGCCGAAATCCCTTATAGTCTTCTTGGCCTTTCTGACGGCCGGCTTTTGTCCTGTAAGCATCTCGAGAACCTTGATAGCCTTCTGCAGCCTCTCACCAGACTCGCCAACACCAATATTGACTGTAACCTTTACTATCCTTGGCTTTAGCATTGGATTGCTATCCCACTTGCGGTGTATCTCCTCTATCTGCTCCGGAGTGAGGGGTATGCGTGCCTGCGTGGTAACTGCCGCCGTCACTTCCACGCACCCTCCGGTAGGCTTATCCAGGGCTCCTCGTTGGGCGGAGCTATGACGAATACGTACTCAAGGCTTGTCTGTATCTTCTCGCCCCTTGCATCCTCTATTGTTACTATTCCGCGGCGCCTCATGCCAGGCTGTATCGAGACTATGCGGCCTACACGGCCAACGTTGCGACCGCCAAAGATTATCACTAGGCTACCAACCTCGAGCGGAGCGTAGCCTAGGAGTTGCTGTTCTGGTATGGAGATCTTGACTGTGCCTAGCGTCTTGTACGGCTTGGCCTCCACGGGGTTTGTCGGGTCAGATACCCTAATGAGCACGTTTCGGCCATCGTGTAGGTGTAGCTGGATGTGGCCACCCTTGACCGTGCTCTTGTCCTCTATCCTACCCAGCTTGAACTGCGCCTCCTCCTTCGATATCGGGTGTAGGGTGAAGAACCTTGTTGGATATGGTAGGACGCGGTAGAACTCACCAGTGTCAACTATCTCTATCACATCCATGAAGCCGACTGGGTACTTGTAGTTCCTCCTAACCCTCCCGTCGATCTTGAAGTGGCCCTCTGCTATTAGCTTCCTTGCCTCTCTAGCAGTCTTAGCGTAGCCCAGCACATCGCGGACCAGTATGAGTAGAGGTATCGACCGCTCTATCGGGTGGGGCCCCGGCGACGGCTTAACCGTAAATATGCCAGCACGCTGCCTTACAGGCCAGAACTTTGGCGCAGCCAGCGTCTTTAGGTGCCTCCTACCACCCATTCGCGCCATAACCTTACCACCTCAAACCCGGTGCTTAGCTAGCCTTCCCCTCCTCCCCTATAGCTTCAGCTGAGCCCCCCGCCGCTGCCTTCATTAGTGCTAGCTGTAGCTCACGCTGCCTCCTCTTCCTCTCTATTATCTGCCTCCTCCTCTCATCGTCAAGGTTTAGTGAGACTATCATAACGTTGGAGGGGTGTATCGGGTAGTAGCGAGGCTCACCCCTAGCATTGGTGATCGTTACGCCCTCAACGAATATCCGCATGCGGCGCAGGTCTACACGTACAACCTTGCCACGGTGCCCCTTGAAGTCGCCACGCATTATTACAACTTCGTCACCAACCCTTACTGGAAGGCTACGAATGCCATACTGCTTCCTCAGCTCGGGGCTTAGCGGTGCAGCCATAAGCTTCTGCCGCTTGTGGAGGGGAGCGTTGAAGAGCGCGCGACGCTGCTTCCTGGGCTGCGAAGACTTAACCCACCGCATATACACAACACCCCAGGCTAGGCGCCTTAGATTATTATGCTGGCTATGTTGGCAACCTTTGGCCAGCGCTCAGCAGCCTCTCTAGCCACGGGGCCACGTATCTCGCTGCCCTTTGGCGTACCATCCGGGCTCACTATGACCACTGCATTGTCCTCGAAAGCTATCCAGGTGCCGTCGGGGCGGCGGTAGGGCCTCCTCTGCCTGATGACTATCGCTCTCACAACCTGCTTCCTCATCTCCGGTGTACCCTTCTTCACAGTCACAACTACCATGTCGCCAACCGCTGCTGGTGGTATACGGCGCAGCCTACCCTTGTAGCCAATAACGCCTATTATCATTGCCTCCTTAGCACCACTGTTATCGGCTACCTTCACATAGCTGCCAACCTGTAGACCTGCAGCTATGTGCCTGCGTGGACCAGCTCCAGCAGCACCCTTGGGCATGCTATTCCACCCACCCGCGTTGGGGCTATGCGTAGCGGACGCCTAGTAATAGGGTTTCCCGCCAAGCTAGCTCAACGGCTTCTTTCCTACAACGCCAAGCACTACGAAGTGTACTGTCTTTGCTAGCGGCCTAGTCTCGCCAATGATTACTATGTCTCCTGGCTGCGCGTTGATGCATGGCGGGTTGTGGGCGTGTATCCTGCTACGGCGCCTCTCATACCTCTTGTACTTCCTGTCGTAGTAAAGGTACTCCCTCTCTACAACCACAGTATTCTTCATCTTGTTCTTGATAACTACACCGGTGAGTATGAGGCCTCTAACCCTAACCTTACCGTGCCACGGACACTTGGGGTCGTTGCAGGTTCGCTCTGGGGGCTTAACCCCTGGTATACCTACGTTTCTCACCCGCACGGACAAGCCATCCTACCCCCTTTAGCCTACCCAGCCTCTTAACACGCTCAGCTAGACTCCCGGCTATTTCCTCTCCTCTAACAACAACCCAGGAGCCCCCAGGCAGCTGGAAGAGGAAAATAGAGTTTGCCTTTAGTACACGAACCCTCCGCCCATCCCTCGTCTCGACGACTAGACTGTGCCTAGTCTCCTCAACAACTACGCCCTCGAGACCGCGGAGGCCCGGGTCACTCGTAGCGAGGACGCGAGCGCGGAGACCTATGAGGCTGTGGAAAACAATGTTCCACGCAGTACGCTTCAAAACAAGCCCCCAGCGCCAAGACAGGAGTCCTAGCGTTTCCCCTTCTCGCCGCGCTGCTTTGCAAGCTCTTCCTCACGCATAACTGTCAAGATCCTGGCGATGGTCTTCCTGATAGCCCTTATGGCGCCGGGGTTTTCGAGAGTACCAACAGCCGCCTTGAGCCGGAGCTTTACCAGCTCCTCCTTCAGCTCCTGTAGCTTCTTTAGCCTCTCCTCTGGACTCATCTTCCGGATATCATCCGTCTTAATCATGTACTTAGCCATACACTATCACCCCTGCTTCTGACCCTGTTCCTCGAGAGGTGTATTTGGAGCCTCCCCTACAACCTCGCCCTGCTGTGCCACAGCTGCCGCAGCTTCTGCAGCCCTAGCTTTTTCGAGCTCGCTCCTAACCTGCTCTATGAACTCCTTAACCTCTTCAGGCTGCTTTATCCTCACGTAGTCACTGGGCTTTGCAGGCTTTACTATCATGACCTCTATGCCTAGAACACCAGGCTTAAGCGTGACATGCATTACTGCACGGTCAACCATGTACTCTACCTGGTGACCCGTAGTGTACACCTTGCCGCGGCGAACCTTCTCGTAGCGTGCACGCTCCGTACGCAGCTTACCGCTAATCACTATCTGCACGCCTATAGCTCCAGCGTTGAGGACACGTCTAGCCATGACGTTGGCCACTCGTCGGTAATAAGCGCCCCTCTCGAGGAGCACCGCTATCCTTGAAGCTACCACGCGGGCATTCAGATCAGGGTTTTCGACCCTCCTCACTGTTATCTGAGGGTTTGAGAGGCCAAACTCGTGCTCAAATATCGCTGCTAGCTGCCTTATGGTCTCGCCACGCCTACCAATAATCATTGCCGGCCTCTCAGCATATATTATCACGCGTGTACCGAGCGGAAACTGTATGATCTGCACACCAGCATAACCAGCACGGTAGAACCTCTTGGCTAGATACTCATCTATCTGCGTCTGCACCATAGCCTTCTTGATGAAGTACCTCTTTATGAGCACCACGGCTACTCCTCCTCCGCCACAACTATCTCTATATGGCTATACTTCTTGAACTTCGGCGTCGCCCTACCAAAGGCGCGGGGCATCCACCGCTTAAGCACCCTGCCCTTGTGAACAGCTATATGTACTATGCGGAGCCTTTCAGTGTCAAGCCCCTTAACCTCCGCGTTATTCGTAACATTGTCCAGCAGCCTCAACAGTATCTTAGCAGCCTTCACCGGGTACCTACCAATCGGCCACTTATACTTGGCAGCTAGGCCACGGTGGTGAGCTTGCTTCCCACTATACCTCCTCACAGGTATGGGCTCCTCGCCCCTAGCAACCCTCTCAAGGAAACGACGAGCCTCATCAACCTTCATACCCTTAAGGAGCCGAGCTAGCTCTACAATCTTCTTGTAGGATATAGGCGCATCCCATACCATAGCCTTAGCGGACTTCTCCTCGTCAACCCGTACTGAGTAATGCCATGTAGGCATTACCACACCACCCAGCCCAGCACCGCCCAGTACCACCCTTAATACCTGCCCATCCTCGCAGCAAACCCTAGAGCCCAATAAAATACGTTAAGGAGGCACCCACGACTATAGATACTGGGGGATGAACGAGCTGACCTGCACCGAACATTTACAGGCAAGGTGTGGAGTTGGATTGCGAGTGACCCCCAGCTCGGGCAGCCCCACAGCCAAAGACGCCTCCCCTTCCTAGGATTAGGATAGTACAAATCCAGGAGGTAGAGGATGGGTACACGAGAATAGCGAGAGCGAGTTGTGCGAGGGGCCTGACGCCTAGGGGTGGAGCCTCCGCGCGCTCACCGGGCCCCGGTACACGGGGCACTCGCGCGGGCTCCAGAATGAGTGATATAGTGTCCCACTAGCCAAAATAAGTTTGATGAAACAAGGCTAGGATGCTTAGAGTAGGCCAAGCCTTGCTGCTACATCTGCCGCGCTGTACTCTTTTGCAAGCTTTACATAGGCCTTCTTTTCGCCGCGCGGCGTTATCAGAGTGTTAACCTTGACAACCTTTACGCCAAACGCCTCCTCAACTGCTCTCTTAATGTCGTGCTTGGTTGCCTTTCTGTCAACTATGAACGTTAGCGTGTTCTGCTCCTCTATTAGCTTGAGCGCTTTTTCGCTCTGCACGGGCCTTATGATTATGTCCCAGGGCGTACGTGTCATACTTCGTCACCCCTCTACCGGCTAAGAGTGTTAGATCTGAAGGAGTATCGAGTCAAACCTCTTGCCTAGCTCTTCGAGGGCACTGCGGGTTATCACTGTGAGCCTGCCAGGCACTCCACCGGGTGCTAGCTGTAGCACATTAACATTCCATGGCTCAGCTACATCTACGCCGGGTAGCCCTGCTACGGCCCTCGCGAAGGAAGAGTTGTGGTTCGATACTATGAAGAGGATGCTCTTGGGCGTTATGTATCTCCTGCCACGCCTCTTACCCTTACCAGCACGTATCCTTGTCCTCTCCTTCGCCCTCTCAATGTCGCTCCAGACGCCCAGCTTTTCTAGCAGCAGTTTCGCCTCCTTGACCCTCGTAATGCTGGTTTCGACTTCGTCAACTACTATTACGGGGACTGTCTGTGCCGGAAACCTGTGGCCACGCTTCTCTACGAACTCCTTTCTTGCAGTTGCAGCTAGCGCTGAAGCTGTTGCAAGCTTCTTCTCCTTCTTGTTTATCTCCTCATGTATCTTCTTCTCGACCCTTGGCGGGTGCGCCAAATGACCGCCAACTGCCGAGTTTATGAATGCTGCTCTGCCTAGGCCGGGTATTCTCGGAACCCTAGCAATACCCAGGCCTACACCGAAGCTTCTAGCAGTAGTCCTCTTACCAGCTAGTGGATCCCTGCCCTTTGGCTGGAGTCTTGCTGTGAACTCCGAAAGGAATGCACGCCTTATGAGGTCTATGCGCACGGGGAGCCCGAAGACTCTGGGCAGCTGCACCTCCTCAGCTACACTGCCCTCTAGGTTGTATACTGGTACGCGAGGCGGCTGTGTCGCAAGCAGGAATATCATTGAGCCTATCTTCGACGCCAACGCCTACACCTCCTGGCCCACACGTTCACCGATTGGTGCGCCCTAGGCTAGTTGCCCTGCTTGCTTGCAAGGCTTATGTATGTTATCTTTGGTGGTGCCTCCGGCATCCAGCGTGGCCTTACCGGGTGCCTCAGCACTATTGGCCTCTTAGGTGTACCCGGTATACTGCCTGCTAGCAGTATGTAGGTGCTCCTAACAATGCCGTAGTGTAGGAAGCCGCCCGCTGGGGTGATTTCGAGGCCGTTGTCGCCTATCTTTAGTATGCGCTTGTTGTACTCTGTCCTGCGGTGGAAGCCCATCTGGCCTGGCTGTGGCACCTCGCTCCACGAGAATGATGTTGCTGGACCTCTTGTACCGGGGCCGCTCCTGCTACCCTTCCTGTGCTTGTGCCATCTCGGCAGCTCCTTGACACCAAACCTCTTGATTACACCCTGGAAGCCCTTACCCTTAGTCACAGCTATAACATCTACAAACTGCCCCTCGCGGAATACATCGGAGACCTTTAGCTCCGAGCCTAGCAGCTTAACTGCATAGTTGAAGCGGTCCTCTATGCTGCTGCCGCCACCGATCTTTATCTCTAGTAGGTCTGGCTTCTTCTTGCTGAGACCGCCAACGAGCCTAGGCTGTGTAGCTGCTATGATGCGGACATCATAGACCTTGTCTAGTAGGCCCTCAAGCTTCTTAACAGCCTTGTCCGGGTCTGGGAAGCGTAGCCTTGGAACTACACGGTATATGTCAAGGTTGTACTTTTCCACGAGCGTCTCGGGCTGAGCCCATGCCTCACTGAGCGTGTATAGGCCTATGTTGGGATCATAGCCGTAGACTCTTACCGCTGTGACAACCATTGGTGGCGCTTCGAGTACTGTGACGGGCATGAATATTTCTCTACCATGGGTTATTGAGCCCGGCTCATCATCTATTACATATACATGTGTCATGCCAACCTTGTATGCCAGGAATGCAAGCGGCAGCGGGTTCTCGCTCTGAACCTCCGGCCAACTCTTCACTCTAGGCACTAGCCTCGAGGCACGCTTACGCGGCCGGAGTCCTAAGCTTCCACGTCGAGGCGCATGCTTTTTTCGTGCACCCACTATGCATCACCGCCTATCCTTCCTAGCAACCCTACCCGAATCGCTGCACACAGCTAACCAGCGCTTTTTATCCCTAAGCCTCCCATAGGAGCTACGTGCCTAGCTGAGCACAAGGTTTAGCAACGCCAGCGTAGCTGCCACAGCCTCCTCAACCCGAACAGTCTTGGTGCCCTGTTGTGGGATAGTGTTAACCACATAGTCCACAAGATCCTCCAGTTTTAGGTTCTCAAGCTCAGCCAGCTCGTAGAGACCCAGGTCCGGTGCACCAAAGAGCACCAGTACTCCAGGCCCACTGGAGGACCTGGATCCTATCTGGGAGAGCAGCTCAGCGTCTACAAGCCTGCCCTTTCTACTAGTCGCTATACGTGTATAATTCCGATACTTTGATAGGAGTCGCGACAATCCTTCAACTATAGTTACCTTGAACCCATTGTAAACTAATTCATCCTCGACCGGCTCTACGATACCACGTTCGACGGACACTATACGCACCAGTATACGCTGGCCACGATGAAACCTGCCTCTAACCCATACGGGCTCCTCTAACCCAGCCTCAACAAGTGCTCGTCCACCAGAAGCCCTTAGAACCAGCGCTTGACGCACCTCTCCATCCACCGGACCTCCAACACCATGCGTTGGAAGCTGAAGTGGTGGAAGAAGGCTAGCGTAGCGTAACTCGGGCACGTTTGGTGGATAGATCTTCTTTCGGAGATATGGCGCAGTAACCATGTACTCCAGTATCTTTCTCATAAGTTCTGCATCACGCCAGTATGCAGGCCTATCAATATACACGATTGCCTCGTCGACACGGTAGACTGCAAAGAGTCTACCGAGGAGGCCAACCTTGATGGTCTTATGGCGTAGATCACCCTCGGTGGAAGTGTATGAGGCTGGTACAGCCGCTACTAGCTTCACTTTGCGTGGAGGCGGCTGCCACGACATCCTCACTACACCCCACAGAGAGGACGGAGAGGCTGTCAGGCTACCCGTTGTACACCAGAAAGATGAGAAACACAGAATCCGGATAGCTAGAAGCTTAAAAACTACCACTATGCTGTAGTTGCTACTTCGTCTTGCCCTTTCTCCGAGCCTGCTTGCTTGCCTTGCTTTCCTCACGTGTCATGAACAAGCTTGTGCGCTGCCTACCACCCATGCCTTGAGCACCTCCACTAGACGGAGGCAGAGCGAGTATGCCTAATAAATCCGTCCACAGCTCATGTGTCTATATGGCCAGTGATGTGTTTGCCGAGTGCTGAAGCGGGGCTACGTGCTGAAATACCCCTTCTACTGAGGCCCTCAGCCGGGTTCAACTCGTCACAGCCGCTGCGGGCTAGGCGTTTGCACCCCTCATCACGAGGTTCTAGTGGTATCATAGCACTGCTCTGTGGTGAGTAGCGTTGGCGGGGTCTGAGGCTAGCGGGAGTGTACCCAGGTTTACGTGCCTATTCTGTGATACTTGTTGCTTCTTCCGCGAGGAGTATGAGGCACCAGTCGTCTTTCCGTGGGAGAAGAGGGTTTTAGAGGACCTTGCGGAGGAGTACTCTGTAGCTGTCAGCTTTAAGCCTCTACAAGCCTACGCCAGCACAGACGGTGACTGCGTTGTATTGCTATATCGCTGGCTTATCAAGGGGTTTTGCCCGTTCTTCGACACCTCTACAAAACGGTGTAGGATTCACGGCGTAAAGCCACTCGCGTGTAGGATGTATCCATTGCTGCTCGAGATGCCCACTGGCAGACTTATGGTGTCACGTAAGTGCTTGTGGGTTGAGAAGGCTGGTGGAAAACTCCTAGAAATGCTAGCGGCTAAGCCCGAGCTTATAGCGAGGGTTTTCCCGGGAGAGTTTCAAGCTGCTACAGAGGTTCTAGTAGAGTGGCATAGCATCATGAGGTTTCTACGCGAGAAGGGTTTTGAGCCAGTAGCCGTGGAAGAGCTTAATTCCCGCTGCCGAAGGATATACGACATTGACGAGTATATTGCGAGGTTCGGCTAGGCCTTGACCCGGGCTGTGCGGGCTATTAGAGTGTTCTTTAACACCTACTACGAGGAGTCCGCTGAGAAGATATTATCAGCGCTTAAGAGCCTAGGCTACGACTTAAGAGTTGAACGTTCAAGGGTCGTACCGGAACTCTACTACGTTGATGTCAGGGTTGAGGACAACCTGGAGGAGGCGAAGAAGACTGTTGAGGAGGTAATTAGAAGAGCTGCTGACGATACCGTCTTTGGCATTAAAGTCTACGTGGTTGATGCTAGCCGCTAAGCAGCTATTAGCCTCCTTATAACACGAGCTACATCAGCTGGTTTTGACACCGTGTATAATTTTACAATACCAGTTATCCTCCTTGCCAACCGCGGATCCAACGTTGGCGGAGCTACTACCGCTATACGCCATCCAGACGTTCTCATACCTCGGAGTACCTCGTCAACAGATTTTCTGGATGGCACCGTTTGATGCAAGTCGCTTATCACCACCAGTTTTGAGGGTGCCAGCCCACGGGTTGACTCTTCGAGAGCGCGCACGACGTCTGTATAGCCTTCAAAGCTTGTCTTAAAGAGCAGGGATATTATTTTCGGGACAGATGCTTGTTCAAGCCTATCGATTACCCTTACCTCACTGTCGAAGAGGACTAGCCTTGTTATGGCTGGCGCGAGAGAAGCTGAGGCTAATAGCGCTGTTAGTGAATATTCACGCATGCTACCACTCTTGTCTAGTACCACGACGTAGCGTGCTGTCCTAACCCTCCTACGGTATATTGGAGTGTAGGGGTCAAAGCGGAGTATCCCGTAGATAGCCTTTCTAGCATCGAGTCTTCCACGGGTAACCGTATATTTCCGCCTCCTAGAGAGCCTTGGTCCCGTCGTCGATACTGCCCTCTTCCACGTTAGTAGAGCTAGCATTAACGCATACCTCTTTGTTTTCGGGTCACTACTTGCTGAAGCAACATCTGTTAGGAATTGTAGGGCCTGCCAAACTGGTAGCTGCCGCGTTAACCCCTTAAGAAGAGCATATGTGTTGCCTGTGCTTGCAGCATGTACTAGGCTAGCAAGGCTCCTAATCTCCCCCTCTATAATATTGCGTAGACGGTCTGGTATCTCGCTGCTTGCGGAATTGTATTCAGATACTAGCTTTTCGTACTCTGCAAGAGCCATGTCAAGATGAGCTGGGGCTTCCTCGGGCCTTGAGAGGCTTCGAATCAAACTCTCCCTTACCTGGACAGCTCTTGCTAGAAGCTGAGCTACACCAGTATGCTTTGCAAGCTCGAGCGCATAGGTTACTCCAAGCCTCGTGATGTAGTTGCGTAGGAATGTTTTCTGGCTCTGCTTAAGCCCGCTAGCATGTGCAAGTATTTCTGCTGCTCTCTGGGAGTCGTAGCTAGCAATCGACGACGCTATATCTAGGACTGTCTGGAAGCCATAGTCTTTTGCAGCTCTAGCTGCAAGGCGTGGATTACTACGAAGCAAACCTGCTAGAACACGACTATCCATACCTTCACGTCTTAAGATGTCGTATATCCTCTCAGGGTTTGGCGGTGTTTCTCCCTCAGCAATTTTCCGGCTAATTATGCCCGTTATTACCTTCTGCAGCCACTTCTCCCTGTGTAGATTACTGTATAGCTTCGCTAATGTCGCGAGATTCAGACTCTCAAGGTCGAGGTATTTGAGTAGCTCTGACCCCAGAAGGCTGGCGAGACTCGTGTTTCTAGCTATACTGTTTGCTATAGCTTCTGCGAGCGCATTATCTATATCTCCGTATCGCCTGGCTATCTCACCCATTATCCTCTTGGCCTTCTCCTGCGAGACAACATACTCGCCATGGCGACTACGCCTTATTATCCCTAGGAGTTTTAGCCTTGCATAAGCCGTGCGCGCCCTATCGCTTTTCTTTAGACTTGAAAGCTTGTGTCTTGATATTTTATCACCGTAATCTAGCCCTAGAGCTTCAAGATCCCTTTTGATCCGCTGCTCTACACTAGCTCTCCCAGCCTCAGGACCGATAATTACCCTCTTTACGGCCTCTACAACTACCTGCTCGTCTTCACCTCTCTTAGCATACACTGATGTGAATACTGCTACATAGTCTTCGAGTGATAGAGGCTTCGACGAGATGGCAGCGTAGAGTGCTAGCAGCCTAGCTGCGTCGACAACCTCGGAGGTTGAGACTCGTACACCTGCCCGGCGTGCAGCCTCCGCTACAGCGAGAGACAGTGCTTTGTAGTCAGCTTCTTCACCCTGGTTTTTGCCCAAAAACTTTTTCGAGTGCTTCATCAACTATGTCCTCCTCCCCTACACGCTTATACAACGTTATTACTGCTGCCTCAACAACGTCCCGCATCTCTACCTTATTCGCACCACGTAGCTTTGCGAGCCTACCAGCAATTCTTGCCCAGAGAACAGTATCCGAGGGACCTGGCTTATAGGCTGCCTTTTCGCGTAGAATGTTTACGGTCATTATCATGGCCTTGAGTAAGCTTGGTTCGAGTTCCACTTCTACGTCATATCTCAGCCTCACTATTTCCGCCTCCTCCTCGGGTGATGGGTATCTAAACGGTATTCTTACAACACGCCTTAGGAAGGCATCGCTCAGCTCATTCTGAGCAAAGTCCTCGGGGTTGCTGGTAAATATCATCTGGAACCCGATACCTCTAGCCCTAAACACTCTACGTATCTCCGGCACTATTATACGCCGCTTATCAATGATGTCTAGTAGGAGGTTCTGAAGCTCCTCGCTACTACGTCTTATCTCGTCTACTAGAACACCAGCATCAAGTATTAGGGCTGCAAGCAAGGGTCTTGGAATAAAACTCGCCTCGTTAAATCCATATCTTAGTGCCATGAGTGGGTGGAAGTCTCCTATAACCCTATACTCGTCGTAGTTCTCGCTACACGTTATTATGAATGCTTGTTTTCCCGCCCACAGTGTTAGTATGGCTTCAGCTATCTCCGTCTTACCAGTACCTGGGGGCCCTTCGAAAAGGACCGGCCTCCCTGCTAGAAATGCTGCTACAACAAGCTTTACCAAGTTCTCGCTCACGAGCAGCTTGTAGCGATCGCGGAGAAGCCTCTGTATCTCATAGGGGTTTCGAACAGGCTTGCCACTATACTCTGCTACCAGCTGGCCATAGATCTGCCTGACCTTCCCCTCAATATCAACAGCAGAAGACTCCCTCCCGCTACTCTCGCCGAGCCCCAGCCTGTAGAGTAACTCCTTCTCAACATCCCTTTCCACAATACCTCAACCCCCCATCAGAGCTACGTAGCTTACCCCTCTATTACTCCTAGCGGTTGTGAAAACCCTACAATGCGACCCGAGGTTATGCTGCTGGCTGAGAACTATATGCTGGGGTGTTATTCTATTGCTAGTCGGGGGTTATGGTGTCTTCTCCTAGCGAGGACAGAATTGTGTACAGTGTCTGGGTTAGACGCGGTCCTGACAGAATACACTACGACATGCTGTTTGAGGATGACGAGTTAAGGCTAGTCTATCTTGGAGAGTTTTGGGAGCGTATGAGGCCAAGAACGGGGCTTCAGCAACGCGTAGACATGTTCATATACTCGTTGAGGAAGAAGCGCCGACGCGTAGGCGAAGCTTCAGAGCCCTATGATATTGTGATAAGATACTGCGACATAAAAAGCTATAACATTTCTAAGCCCTCGCCAAGGCGAAGCATTGCGAAGAGAGCTGAAAGGCGTCCGGGAGGTCAGGAGGTTGAGCCCGCTAAGCTAGAGCTTGTGTTACGTAACGGTGAGCGTATTGTGATAGAGTTCTCGCCCAAAGTATACGAGCTTGTTAAGTCTATGGTTAAGAAGTATCTTGTGCCCGCAGTGGAGAGGTGTCAGCACGGGAATAATCCTTCCCTGCGATGATGCGAGCCCGATAGGCTGAGGAGGGATATGATGAGGGATCAACCAGCTGAGCTTTTCGTTTCTCGCATAAATACTATGTCCTTGCTGGTTTCGCAGAGTGTTAATCCATACTTCTTTGCTGCCGGCTTTATCATGGTGTTGCTCGCCTTCTTTAGACTTGACACGTAGGCTCTGATTCTTGTCACACGGTCTATCTCATTTACGCCTTGCTTTATGTCCTCGAGCAGGTCTATTACCGTGAATGAGAACGTGTAGTCTACCGACTTGCTTCTGAGAGGTATGTGTTCAGCATCAGCCTCTACTAGGTCGATGATATGGCCTATATTGAGCCTCTCTATTCTCTCTCTAGCCTTGTCTAGCATACAAGGTGTTAAGTCTAGACAGATGTAGGACTTGATTGTTTTTATCATGTTCTTCTCTTTGAGAAACTCGACAAACAATGCCGTTCCACATCCATCGTCAAGGATTATCCCTTTTATTCCTGGGGTTTTGCGTAGTGTACACTCATACTTTTCTCGCTGCTCCTCCCCATATAGCTCATCATAGTTTGCACAAGTAATGTTATATTTAAGCCTCATCATCTCCTTTCTAGATGCCACTGATCCGCAAGCCTCCAGCAGTCTGAAGGCTAGGACTATGACTGTAACATACTATGATTGGAGGCTAAGGTAGAGCGTACAATAGGGCGCAGAATAGCAGTAAAAATGGATAGTTCGCATTGGCTACTTGAGGGCTACGTGCAGCGTGCTCCTTGTAGCCTTTAGGCCTGGCTCGCCGTGCTGTACCTGCTTGCATGTTGGACTGAACTCGCCTAGATAGTGGCCTATCATTTCTGGGGTTATCTTTACTGGTATGAACTCTTTGCCATTGTAGACGGCTATTGTAAGACCAACCATTTCTGGAAGTATAATCATGTCCCTGACATGCGTCTTCACTACAACCTTCTTGCCCTGGAGCATCTTCTGCCTTGCCTTCCTAATCTTCCAGAGGAGGCGGCGCTGCGCGTCTGTTAGACCTCTTAGCAAGCTGCGGCGCTGCCTTGCTGGTAGGAGCTTTATGAACTGATCCATGGGCATTGCCAGTAGTTCTTCTAGCGTGTAGCCACGGTAGCGGAACTTCTTCCACTCTGGTGGCAGTGTTTCAAGCCACTTCTTCATTTCCTCATCGAGCCTTAGCTGTGTCTGGACCATCGAACCCCCTCCATCCCCCTCTATGCTGGGTGCTAATATACGATTATTACCTCTTCCTCCTGCCCGTTGAGCGTGCTGCTATGTGGCCTACCTTGCGGCCTGGTGGCGCATTACGGGATACCGTTGTTGGGAAGCTTGGGCTCTGGTGGCTGCCACCACCGTGTGGGTGGTTGACAGCGTTCATTGCTACGCCGCGTACGCGTGGCCACACGTGTGGCTTGGCACTCCACTTGTAGTAAGCTGCACCAGCCTTGAGCAGCGGCTTTTCGAGCCTACCTGCACCTGCCACTATGCCTATTGTCGCTCTTGCATCGTTTGGTACTTCCTTTACCTTACCGCTTGGCAGTTGTATTATCGTCTTGTTTCCGCTGCGCCCAAGGATTATTGCGTAGGTGCCATAGGCTCTGACGAGCTTTCCGCCATCACCAGGCCTTATTTCAATATTATATACCTGGGTACCCTCCGGTATCTTGCCTACCGGTAGTATGTTACCATTCACCGGCCTGGCATCAGGACCTATCTCTATTATCTGGCCAACATACATGCCCTCAGCTGCTGGGATGTAGAATTCATCCCCGTTTTCTAGCACTATATGTGCTAGTGGAACCCATCTACCAGGGTCGTGGACTAGTTCTACGACTCTGCCGCGTAGCGTTACAGGTGTTAGTGGCGGATACCTTGCTGGGGCCGGGTGCAGCCATGGCCGGCTTCTGTATAGTGGAGAGCCCTTACCTCTACGCTGTACTATTAGCCGCTTACCCATGTACCTACCACCTATCCCAGCCTATAGGGCGGCGCTAGGGAGGCCTCTTAACTGTTATCAGTGGTGGTTCAAGAACCCGGAAGGGTATTGCGATACTCGTATTGCTATACCTTATCAATGCCTCGCCGATATCTAGGTGTGTAAGGTGTTCTAGCGACCTAGGCTCTATACCGCTGTACCTCGCTACTAGGCTGATATAGCTTCTATCCTTTGAACCAAATACTATTACATTGCTAGTATTTGCCCAGTGTGTTGTCGTAAAGTCTCCAGGCTGCTGCGAAGCCATGATAACTGCTAACCCCCTGCTTCTACCCTCGCGAAGAGCTACGTTTAGTGCATGGGATCCAGCGAGTCTCCAAGCTTCATCAACAACCAGCACCGCGTAACGACTGCGCTCAAGTAGCTCTCTGACTTTGTCATGTACTATTCTTGACAAGTATTCTTCATCGCTATCATCAATGACCTCTACCACTTCACTGCAACCACAAAAAGAGTCTATGAGGCCAGCTAGGTCTCCCTTCGGGTCAACCACCACTACGCGATGCGGAAGCAACGCTAGTACTAGTGCTACAATTCTTCCAAGTAGATATGTCTTGCCTCGACCAGATGGACCCACTACGAGCGTGTGTCTAGCGCCATACTCGTCGTGGATTGGGAGAAATATTGGGAAGCCACCTGCAAGTAGGTCAACACCTATAGGTATTGATAGCTGCGATTCACGTGCAAACTCTAAAATACTAAGTGGTAAGGCTACTCTGCCAAGTTCCCTCAGAGCCTTACTGCCAGATAATACTGTCCCTCCACGTCTTGGAAAATTTCCCCCAAGTGATATGCTGGTTAGGGATATTTTGCAGCGATATGGCTGTAACATTGACTTTAGTGGCTTAAGCACAGCTGCTATCTCTGCACCACTATGCGACTTGCAGACGAGGAATACGAGTTGCAGGTTCACCGGATCCCTATACTTGTTTATTTCAGATCTAATAGCTTCTAGGAGCTCAAGCATTCTCTTTGCACGTGTATTGGCTGGATTTCTCTCAAGCTCAACCTGGTACATTATTAGCTTTGATTCTAGTAACCTGGTAGCAGCATTATAATCTACTTTGCGGCCAAGGACTATCACACCACAAATATTCTCTAGAGACATCACCTTCTCCAAGACACCGCGCATAAAGATAGACATTATGCACTCGGTTCCAGTAACAGCTATACCAACCAGGCACTCGGATCTGCTACCCACGCAATGACTATTGTTGTGCATGGATAGTTTTCTCGTAAATCCCACTCCCAATGATATGAGGCCTCGGCTGTTGAGCATGTTTACTAGTATAGCTGTAGCCCCAGCAGCAACTACGATGAGCGAGACCGGATCCATCTAGACTTCACCTCTTACAATTCTTATAAGGAGTAACGCAAGCATTATGGCATTGACAGTAGATATTGCTTGGAGGACAGTATTGTCGGAAAGTATACCAACTATAAACCCGTAAATAGCAATAACGAAGGCTATTATTGTTGATGTCTTGATATCGAGTTTTAGCTCAATACGCATACGCATCACCATTAACCTTAGTAATCAAATATAATCCTTGGTGAAAGTGCACCCAATAGTCTTGCAACTGCAAGCGTAACCATCGACATGACTGTTAAATACGAGAATACAGCAACAGGATATGCTATAAAGAACGTTATTAGCGTCAAAAGCTCTACAAGTGCACTTTTCTTGGGCTCTGCTACCCCTTCTTCAACCTGAAGTTCTGGTACAGCACCTCTACAAACCACATTAGCTTTGATTTCGAGCCTTGTAGACTCGTCTACACTAGCTCTATACTCTTTCTTAACCACCAGAATTCCATACCAAGGTACTAACTCTACAGATGTAAGCGTCATACTTGCATTAGACTCTAGGTCTACACTACACTGCTCTGGATAGGCAAGATATAACTGTAAAATGCTATTCGTGGGCAAACATACCAGCTTTACACCATTAACGTATCTCTCGAAGCCATCAATTTTGCATGATGCTGGTATTAACACACCGTGAGGACGTAAAAATACATAGTTCTCGGCTGCACGAAAATGTAGCTCATACTCTGCGGTTGAAAGCCTATAAGTTAGAGAGGCGTTATCAGGCAACTTGACGTAGGTTGGAATTAGGTGAACTAGGTACCCAAGATACTCCATGTAGACTATATAGTCTCCAGCCCTTATGTATTTGAATGGTCTATTTATGTAGTATGTTCCATCGTTATGCACTTTAAACCAATACCTTGTATCAGGGTCATCGGGCTTCATGAATAGTATAACGCCGCCAGCTGGATAGCCCCCATACTGGTCCGATATGGTGCCCCACATGTTTACATACATCGTAGAATTGTAAGTTGCTATATCATCATATGCTAGACCAATACTAGATAGTATAAGACCAATCCAATAAGGTAGAAATGGCAGCATAACATTGGCTACTAGTACGAATGCGAGTATTGATGCTCCTGCATTTCTACCGATTCTGAAGGGCATTGCTATAAGTGTTATCCCTAGTGCTGCAAGCTTAGCCTTGGCACCAATAAGGATTAGAGCCAATATCATTACCATGGTTGAGGATAGGATTATCCCGTATTGGAACATGTGGATTGGTAGGAGGATGACGCTCGCTACGTGGTGTAGGCTAACAGGTAGCATTGAGAGTGAAGTAATAAAAGCTCTTGCTATAAAGTTTACTGACATAACTATTGCGATTACGAGCTGCATGTAGGCCACGAGGGATTCTAGACTAATACCGCTATAGCCTGCCAGGCTATCTGAGAAGCTTAGTAGTAACGAGTACGTGAATATTAATATGGCAGCCCATATCGAGTCTTGTATAAGTATTGGTGCCCACTTTTTCAGCCTATAGATTGGCAGTGGCAGAGCATATATTAATACGCCAAGATAGTAAGTTAGGACTGCGAGCTGAGAAGCTATAGCTAGAAACTCTATGGGCTCTAACATTGTCAGACTGGGCTCTGTCATCATCAACCACCATGGCTAGGGCTGTGGAACGGTAGGGTTTGGAGCGACATTGCTAACTACGTAGGATATTAGTGCAAATATTGAGGAGCCCACAGCAAGCCAAAAGGCAGCCCATACTGCATCCTCTACGAGGTCTTGTCCTGTCCGTTTGAGCCGTGCAAACGGGATCGGTGCGCCCTTGAGTAGCCAGCCGATACTCCATGCTAGGAGGAACAAGCCCCAAGCAATGCTCACTATCCTAATGGTCAACATGTTTATGAATTCCGTTATGTCCGCCATTCCTTACCCTACTATTCCCGAGCCATCTAAACGCCTAACCGCCACAGACATAGCTGAAACTAACACTCGCCTATTTCTTCCTAAGCTTATACGCATACTTGTAATACTTTGCTTCAGCCTCTACAAGAGCCTTATAGAAGGCATCCTCGCTAAATACAAGTTTTTGCAATACACGCCTCGCCGTTGAAACACCTACACCACGAGCAACCAACGCCTCTACAGCATACCTGCCATAGTCCATTACTAGATTTGCAACCTCGATGTACTCGCGCATCCTCTTATTCTCGCTTCGCGATAGTCCAACACGTTTACGCTTCATAGCTAGCATGCTGGCATCTCTAGCTTTTTCCTCAACGGTTGTAACGTAGACTAGTTTTGATGAACAATTTGGACACTTTATCTCTTGAGGCAGCTCGGATACCCTACGCTGCCACTTGTAGCCACAGACCAGACATATGAGTATAACCTGTCTCGCTTTGATACGCCTCTTAACGGCTTCTGCAACAAGTGTTGCTGGCATCTGGGTTCTTACAACCCTATCGCTAAAAAGTGCCTCGGAGATAATGTCTTCCGTCAACGGTGAAGGATTACGCCTTGACACGGTGCTTATTAGAACATAACCCTTCCCGACATCTCGAAGCAGAGCCTTGACAACTTCTAGATTGCCTTTCCTATTCTCGAATTCTCTTAGGGCTTCAACACCAAGTATCGTGTTGGCGAGTTGAGCTACGACCCTCTTTAGCATTGAGGGGTCACGTGCCCTCCTTGATGCAGGGAGAGCACCAGCACGCTGAGCTACACGGTATAGTATCCAGCTGTATAGCCTGCTCTTCTTTACGGCTTCAACATACATTTCCTCTAATGTGCTGGGCGGTAGCTCTGCTAGCCTCTTGATAACCATCTCTACGAGTCCTGGTTCACTGCGTTCTGGAAGCTTAAGCACAATCGCGTAAGGTGTACTTGCCGATAATACGTTGTAACCCTTAATTTGCGATATGTAGTAGGCTAGGAGGTATTCTAACGACTTGTTACCCCTACTGCCAAGGAAAACATAGACAACATAAGTATCACCATAGTGTTCTACAAGTATCCTTCTATCGTGCGGTAGAAATCCTAGTTCACGCATAGCCTGTAGGAGCTTTTCACCAACGTAGCGGCGTGCCGTATCGCTAAGAGGGTACATGTCCAGAACTTCCGTGTGCCCCTCTCCGAATCTACGGAGAATACTAGCAACCTCTCTAGCAACGTTATGCTCTACAGGTATGAGATCGCCCTCCCATGCGGGGGGTATGAGTCTATCCTCGCTAGAAGGCTTAACACGAACCCCGTTTTCGTCAAAGCCTACAACCTCCCAAACTCTTCCTGCGAGCACAAACTTCTCGCCAACATCGAGCGAAGCCACAAACTCTTCATCAAGTAGTCCTATCCTCTTACCGCTAACCACATCATATACTGGATACTGAATGCTTTCCGTTATCATTGTTGAGTTGAAGTAATAGCTCATACACTTTCTCCCCGGATAGAGCTTGCCGTCACGTATGCGGATTATCCCAGCATGCTCCATGTAGGAGAGTACTGCCATAAACTCGTCAAAATCTAGGCCCTCATAGAATCCGCTCCTCGTCACTAGAAGGTATAGCTTGCCGATGTCTATACCAGGGTTTTCTATGACGGTACCAGCAACCTGGTGCACAAGGGCATCAAGCGGCGCATGCGGAGGCTTAAGCTTTTCAAGGTTACCTCTACTAGTTCTGGCAGCTATAACTGCAGACTCTAATACGTCGAAAAGATTACGCGAAGCTACAACAACACCCGCCGCAGCCTCCCCAGCGCGATGACGCGCACGGCCAACACGCTGAACGAGTTTAACAACCTGCCTAGGTGATAGGTATTGTACAACATAGCCAACATGACCGATGTCTATGCCTAGTTCGAGACTAGAAGTAGCAACTAGAGCCGCTATCTCGCCTTTGCGAAACCTTTCCTCTATGGACAGTCTGTGTTCCCTGCTAAGGCTCCCATGATGCACTTCAATACTATTCTCGCCTAGAACCTTCTTTAGGAGAGCGCCTATAAGCTCAGCCGTGTCACGCGTATTAGTGAATACTATGACCGATCCTTTCTCACGTATAACATTCGCTATATACGCAATACGATCAATTGTATCCTCGTAAAGCTCTTCGTTAAACTCCGAGAGTTCGAGTCCATTAACAGTATTGTCCCTGCTAGGCAAAACCACTCCTACATTATACTTTCTTGCCATACTAGCCTCAACAATGCGAACATACCTAGAGCCAAAGAGTTTACGGACAACAAGCTCAGGCTCGGCAACAGTTGCAGAAAGCCCTACAAGTTGTACCTTACCCTTAACATAGAGTGATATAGCACGTTCAAGCGCTAGGCTCAGCTCAGCACCTCTCTTGTCCCCAACGAGTTCGTGTACCTCATCAACTATAACGTACTTAAGCTCGCTTATCGCCTCCCTAAACTTCTCAACGCTAAGCAGGAAATAGAATGATTCAGGCGTAGTAATCATTATGTGCGGCGGATTCTCGAGAAATCTCCTCTTCTCGAGCTCCGTACTATCACCATGCCGTACTTCAAGCCTAAGTCCAACACTTGAAGCGAGCGATTTCATTCTCGCAAAGATGTCACGGTTTAAGCTACGGAGAGGCGTAATGTAAACCACATATATCTTCCCGGTAAACCCGCGCATAGGCAGGATGGAACTCATAGCAGGGAGGAGTGCAGCCTCAGTCTTACCACTACCTGTAGGAGCAACAATAAGTACATGGTTCCCACGAAGTATGAGCGGTATAGCCTTCTCCTGGATCTCTGTCGGCCTTATATACCCGTACCTAGGGAGTACCGCTCTAAGCACGGGGTGCAGTAGCCTAAACGCGCCCTGTACACTGGTCTGGCCAAAACCCCTGGGCAAGCCCTCCACAGCCTCGCACGAGGTTTAGCTATCCTTGCTACGATACGGCCCAATTACCGCCAGGGTAGCTGTACTGGATACCAGGTTATTAGCATCGCTAGCAGCTGTAGCCATAACACTGGCACTAGTGTTAGCCTTAGGCTATCCCTTACAAATACCAATCGCAGTAGCAGCCGTAATAGTACCGCTAACAACAAGTTCAGCAGTAGTGTCAGCCATAGCTCTCATATACCTAGCCGTAAGTAGCATAGTATTTGCCCTTGAGACACTAGGAGACCTTAGCATGCAACTACTACTATACCCAGTGACACCGCTTATAGGTAGGGAAATTCAGCCCGAACTCTCCCTTGAAGTAGTATTTGCCGCGGCGCTAACTAGTACAGCAGCGTTAATCAATCTTGGACTCCTAGCCTTCTTTGGGGTAAGATACTTCAGGGGAGTATATGTTGATGAGTTCATGGAAAAACTGTCAAAACATAATCTGAGAGATAGCCTATGCAAGAATCCCCACCAAGTACTATATCTTACAACGGCCTATACACTACCACTATATGCAACACTGAAAGTAATCTACGCAACATCACGGACACCTATATTCTACGATACCACAGTATTGGCTGTAACCCCACTTGTGCTCATTGCCCTTTCAGCAAACGCCGGAGCACACGAAACAGACAAGATGGCTATACTACCGCTAGAAGTACTACTAGCAGGCGTAACGACACCTATAGCCCCTTATACAGTACTTGCGCTAATAGCAGCACTAAATCTGGAAGAGCTAGAGGCTGCACGCACACTGGAAGCCAGAAGAGCCGAACCTATAGGGTATGCGCTAGCATACCTAGCTAAGCTGCCAAGGAGAAAATATAGAATCGAAGGCCATATAGGCGCTGGCTATATCTACTGGTGGGAAAGGCTACGTAAGCCGATACCCTACAAGCCATTACTCTCAAGACCTATACATGCATTGGTGACAGGAGTAACGGGCTCGGGCAAAACTACACTAGCGTCAAGAATTATAATGGCTGCAATAGAAACACACAATGACCTTGCCGTAGTGGTAATAGATCCTCATGGCGAGTACAAAGCAAAACTATCAGATAGAATACCACTAATACACCTCGATGTAAGCAAGATATCAATAAACCCCCTTGATCATATGGGGTTTAACCCATCGGAGCGTATTGTAGAACTCGTAGAGCTATTTAGGAAGCTGTTTAGGCTTGGCCCCTTACAAGCAGAACTCCTCGAGGAAGCACTTAGACTAGCCTATGAAGCTAAGGGAATCATGCTTGAAGACCCTACAACCTGGAATAGGGAGCCACCAACACTTAGGGACTTAACACAAATTCTCGCGAGAATAGCACGAAACGACGAGCGTGGCCTAAGACTGCTAATGCATATACGCAGTCTCGAACTGAGCCTCTTTAGCGGTAGAACGATTAACCCCCGAGAGATGCTGAGGCCAGGTCACGTAACGATAATTGATTTATCAGGGACACCCTCCACAGTGCAACAAGTACTTACAGTAAATACACTTCTAAGACGCCTATATACGTATTTCAAGCAGCGGGGTCAATCAGACAAGCTTGACTTCCTAATAGTGATAGATGAGGCACACATATTTGCATCAAGAGATGTTGCTGGCAGCATAGTGGGAAACTATGCAGCAGAATTGAGAAAATACGGCGTAGCCCTACTCATAATCACGCAACAACCCAATGAACTAGACGAAATGATCCTTGCAAACACGCTGCTTCGAATAGTACTGAGGCATGATGAGCCCAAAGTAGTAAAGTATCTTGCACAAAGTCTTGCAGTTGAAGTAAACGAGGAACACCGAGCTGCTCTAGAGCTAACACTGCATATAATCAAGCCAGGCTATGCTATCATACGTGATCCTGAAATTAGAACACCACTTCTTGTAAGGATAGACGTAGAAGATCTTACCCGCGATTAGGGTAGAAAATATTACTACAGCAGCTGTAGCTGTGTGTCGGCTATATGGAATACAAGAATGCCTTAAAAGGTGGCTTCTATGTCGGAGGAGGAGTTTGTGACAGAACCCATAGAGGAAGGGGAAGTAACAATAACAACAGCTGAAGAGGAGGCTGAAGAGGAAGTCGTTACTGTAGACATAGATGTAAATGCCGCTCTTCTAGAAGCTATGGTCGCAAGAACGGAAATAATAGAGAAGCTCGCTAAGGGAGAATATAGAACTGAAGAAGCCATCACAATGCTACAGTCGATAGCAATACCATCTCTCGAGAAGCGACGCCGAGCAAGGAAAAAGTAGCGCAATGGAAGGATAAAGCGACCTATGACTCGGCATAGACTAGAAGCTCAAAAAGCACGTTCCACCTCAACCTCAAACCCTAGCTCACGGAGTACCTGCTCAATAAGACCTACATCAATTCTTCTATCAAATATTATTACAACACGTTCTTCGCCATTATCGCTTGTGTACAGCTTTATCTTGTCCACAACAACTCGACCCCTAATATAGTCGTCAGGCCTGCGAGGTGGCGCAAGATAATCCTTAAACTTTTTACGCATGTACTCATAGAATTCCTTGAAGTTCCGTATATATCTCTTAGCTTCCTCAACATCTTGAGTCTTATAGCCCAGTCTTTCTTCTATTTTCTCCAATAGCTGTAGGGCTGTTTGCGCAGAGAGATCTACGTGCTTGTACTTGGCCATATCTACTTCAACTATAACCTTCGCCAAAGCTGTCACCCATTCTAACTGTTGCTCCTAGTTCCTTGGACTTAAACTCTTTAATTTTTGGCCACGGCATCATCCCTCGAGGCAGCCTACAAAACGGGGCTTACCTCGAGTATTGTGCCCCGCCGCGATTACTGCACTCTCATCGGTCAGCCGTAAATCTAGGCTAGTCCTCAACCCTTTATATCGTTCCTATATTGTTAAGTGTAAGGCTGGGCTTCCAGTCATGAGCATTTACTGGGAGCGCTGTAGCATCTGTGGAAGACACCGCCCAACCAGGCAGTGCTGGCTACATCCAGAGAGAATTATATGTCCATACTGTTGCCTTGCATGCCCCGAGCGGAGCATATGTCCTAGGCCTGCATGGTTCCCCACGCTTAGACATGTACAGCCTGCAGCCAAGCCCCAGCCTAAGCTTGAGGAAGCTAGGAGGGCCTTAGAGGAACTTCTGAGAAAGCTTGAGGGAGGCTAGACTCTGGGCGATATCCAGTATATTAACAGCCCGCCGCCGGGCAGGTCAAAGCTTAGTCTCATCGGCAATGCCTCACCATATTCCAGTGTTACGGTATTAGCAGCCGTTGTTGCCTTAACAGCCGCTTTCAGCAAGTCTATCGAGTACTTAGCACGTATCGGGGTACCGCCTTCAACATTTAACGTTATAAGTGGCATGCCAACCTTGAGTACACCCATATACTTCTTCTGAGCCGACTCAGCATAAACTTCTATTCTATCCTCGTACGCCGCAAACTCGACTTCGTCGCTTACTATCTTTGCATCATTTATAACATTCTTAAAGTCGTCAGCCATCATTTTCGCTGTAACCGTTAGCTCCACCTGCGGTTCAGCAAGCTCTTCAACAGTACCCTCACGAAGAGATACATAGAAGCTACGTACAACATTAGTCTTTTTATCTATGAAGTTAACCTCAAGTCTACGATGCTCCTCGTCAAGCTTCAGCTCAACAATATCATTTCGCGTACCACGCTTAGCAACCTTGTTAAGCTCGTCAGCTAGCACTATGAATGTCTTCTTATCCTCGTCTAACTGGTACTCTTCGAAGGCTGTAACGGGAAGCCTTAGTATAATCATTGTCGTCTTGTCAGGTGTTAGCGTTCTTACGTCTAGACCGTCTTGCGCAACAATGAATGGTATTTCATCCATAACCTTTGCAATAGTCTGGATTATATACTTAAACTTTGTTGCTGCGGGGTAGACGGCTCTAAACCCCATATAGCTCCCCAGGGTTATTACTCAGCTCTGGAATCCCTCTTAACATGTTAGGGTAAAAGAAGTAATGTAGCGCTAAAAACCCGCATACTTAGACTATACTTATGGGCGCCGTGATGCAGCTCTACCCGCCTTGAGCCGCCGCGATGAAGACCATACCACCGACTGAGCGCTATCTATGCTGCAGCTGTTTTATCTGGACAAAATGGACATCCTCCATGGCTGAAAGCTCTGATTTTATCTCGTCAATACTTCGCGTGCTCTTAGACAAATCTATTATTATTATGCATTCTGCATTCTCGCCGCGCTTAACAGTTGTACATTGTGTTGCTACCTGGTCGACATCTAGCTCTGCAAGCTTTGAGGATATACGCGCTAGAGCACCAGGCACATCCTTAAACTCTATTCGGAGTTCGTAGAGGTTCTCACCGCCACCGGGTAGCGGTGTTAGAATTATCTCACGCCTATCGGTATCAGCTATCAGAATAAGGTTCATACCTTCAATGACGTTTAAGGCTTCACGTACTACTAGGGGTATGGTCACTCTTCCCTTACTGTCTACCTTCACTATCTCGGTGAACCGCATTCGACCCACCAGTTTGTAATCCAGCAACATGATAAAAAATAATATAAATTTTGGTTGTTAGCTCTCTGGAGTAAAATCAACTCATGCTATTCTGTGATTTTCCTTCAACTATCTCGGCAACATTGCCTGCTATCTTGAGGAATGCCTTGGAAGCCTCGCTGTCAGGGTACTTTAGGAAGAATGGTTCGCCAGCATCATTGGCACGTGAGATTCTCGGGTCTATCGGTATCTCACCCAGGAACCTAACGTTGTATTTCTCTGCAACTTTCTTACCCGCACCCTCACCAAAGATGTAGTGTATGCTTCCATCAGGACAACGGAAGTAGCTCATGTTTTCAATTATGCCTATGATATTTGCTCCAAGCCTTCGAACAAAATTTACAGCCTTGGAAACAATTACTCCAGAGACGTCAGAGGGTATCGTTACTATTAGAACACCTGTTAGATCCTTTATCAGCTGCATTATTGTTAACTGCTCATCGCCTGTGCCTGGTGGTAAGTCTATGAGTAAGTAGTCCAGCTCCCCCCACTCTGCGTATGCAAGCATTTCACGTATAGCTGATGAGGAGAGGGGACCACGCCATATGACTGGCAAGTCCTCCTGTGGAAGCATAAGGCCTACCGATAATACTTTCACTCCTAGAGGAGCTGTTGGTGGTATCAGCCTGCCATCTTCTGTCCCGTAGACAGTGCCTGGTGGGACACCCATCATCTTAGGGATTGATGGACCGTAAATATCAGCGTCTAATACTCCAACACGTTTGCCCATATACGCTAAGGCGAATGCTAGGCTAGCAGTTACAAATGATTTTCCTACCCCACCTTTACCGCTCAATACAGCTATTTTGTACTTTACCTTTCTCATACTCTCTTTGATCATTTCCTCCTGCTTCCTAATCTTCTTTATAGCTTCGATCCGTGCCCGCACTCCTGGCGGAACACTACGCTGCTGGCCATTTTGTGAACTCATCGTTTCTTCAACCCCTGCTAATCCTTCTTCCAGCTCTGCTGTAGCTAGGCACGGGGGATATAACGTATCTAGGCAGCTACTATACGCTAGTTGATAGGGAGCTTAACCCTCTCCGTCAGCCCTGTGTGCACCGCTGGAGCGTGGGTTAGCCGTGCAGCTTACGATATATGAGCGCTCTATGGCCTCGTGCCTATTATGGTTTATACGCCGCTTCTACACTAACAACGAGCTGAGCGAACTACTGGGAGTTCCGCCATCGCTTTTGAGCCGATACACTAACGCCAGGAATGCACCACCAGAGGACCTTGTATGGCGAATACTTGACGTGTTTTTGAAATCCAACAGGATTCGTAAGTACGTATCCACACTCGTCGAGAAGAAGATCCTGGCTGGACTTGCCGAGGACAAAGGGTTTATCTGCGGGCTTACCTTAAGTGCAATACATGTCCTGGAGCGGAAAAGAGGCATTACTGGGCTCGACTTAGTTATAACATTTAATGAGCCTATTGTAGAGGTTGGATACACTGTAGCACGTAGACTTCATGCGCGACTAATAATAGGCTATTATCCGCCTTTCACGCCTCCAGGCGCAGATTACTGTGTGGTGCTTGAGGCTAGCAATACCCTGCACATGCCACTATGCTTCCAGGAATTCCCACGGCCAAGGTTACGACGACACGAAGCTCTAGTTATTCTCCCCTTCCTCATACAAATTCCACGAGAAGCGCTTGTTAGTGCTATCTCCTCCCTCATCTCGGTAAAACTTGTAGTTGCTCCGCTCTGCAGACACGGCACAGATAATGCATCGGAGGCCAAATTTACCTGCCTCTACACTCTCTAATCTCTGCACAGCTTGGATGGGCAATGCATGCGATGACCGCGGTTTTAAGAGCTGAATACGGTTATGATGAAGAACCCACGCTGGGAGCAAAATATGCAGGCAACCATACGTAAGCTAGTTAATGATGATAAACTACTGGAACTACTTGCATATGCCTCTATACATGACTGTGAACACATTGTATTAGTAGTATCAGCTAGCAAAAACTGTATTGTTGCAGTAATTCTCCACCTTTTAATACCTATTGAAAGTATTGAGTTTAGCCTACCAGAAATCCTTGATATTAAATACGTCTTAGCCTGCCCTACTAATGAGCCATGTAGAGAATACCTCGAAAAGATACCAGTAGATGATGTAGAGTATGTTTATCGTGATGGAAGTTTAGTCCTAGTTGTAGTTTCCGAAGAAGGATATGCAGCTGACATGCTGAGTAATTATTGTGACAAGCTAAAAGGAGGGCTGCAGTATTATTGTGTAGAGAACTATTATGATCTCCCACATATAGTATATAGGGTATTACATGGGGGTATAACGACGTAGACAGTATACAATTATGCTGATTGTAGCTTGATTCGCAGGGTGCGGATATGAAGGTAAGATTTCGGATCTGCAAGTGGCTCAGCCGCGAAGAGTTTCTCGAGATAGTTTCCTTTGCAGATTATGTTGGTAGAAACGGAGGCTGTAGCATATTCGAGCTAAGTCTTACCGGAAGGCTTGATCTCGATAAATTACTCGACTTCCTCAATAGCCTTGATTCCTTCGGAGCAGTATTCGAAGATAGGGATCGTAATATCCTAGAAGAATTTAAGAAAAACATTAACACCGTCATCATCGAGGCTATTGAGCCAGGCATAGTGGTGCTTAGATCACGGAGAATGCTTGCCGATTTTCTACATGAGTATAGGTCTGATGGTAGTGTCTGGTACTCGCGGAAGCATAAGGGCTTTGTTGTAAAGCCATATAGGCTTGTCGATGTTGTCAATAGGCTTCGCAGCGAGGGCTTCAGAATTGAAGATAAAACAGGGATTCTTGAACCGAGGGAGAGACTGAGAATAGAATTTGTTGGTAAACTAAGAGAATATCAAGCTGAGGCTTTAGAAGCTTGGGTTGAGAATAGCTATCGTGGCGTTATAGCGTTACCTACAGGTGCTGGTAAGACTATTGTTGCGTTAGCTGCAATTGCCAGGTTGAAGCTTCCAACACTTATCGTCGTTTATACCAAGGAGCAGGTTCGTGAGTGGCTGGAAAAGATTAGGAAGTTTCTAGCTTTGCCACTAGGGATGGTTGGCGCATACTATTCTGACGAGAAGAGACTTGCAGCAATAACCGTTACGACATACCAGTCCGCCTACCAGCATATAGGCCTACTCTATAACAGGTTTGGCCTTCTGGTTGTTGATGAGGCTCACCACCTACCAGCCGACAAGTTTAAGCTTATAGCAGAAAAAATCCTTGCACCGTACCGTCTCGCATTATCTGCTACACCCTACCGTGAGGATGGGAGACACGAGGAACTGTTTAGACTTGTAGGCGGGGTAATCTATGAAAAGAGCTTGCAGGAGCTAGCAGAAAGGGGTTTTGTAGCATCATTCCAAGTTATACCGGTGCTGGTTAACCTCGAGCCTGACGAGAAGAAGAAGTATGAGAAGTTAAAGAACGAGTATAAGGTACTCTCGGCTGGCCGCAAGGTCGAAGAACTCGTTAAAGCAGCATCTGCAGGCGATGAAAGGGCTAAAAAAGCCCTACAACTTCTTAGTCAAATGCGTCTACTTGTTGCACTATCTAGAGCTAAGCTTGCTGAAGCAAAGAGGATTGTAGATAGCGAGCTTGCTAAGGGCTCAAAGATACTTGTCTTTACACAGTATATCGAGCAAGCTGAGCGTGTTGGCAAAATTCTAGGCGCACCGGTCATAACTAGTAAGACTGACAAAGCTAGGAGAGCACTAGCTTTTGAACTCTTTAAGCGTGGCAGGTATAGGGTATTAGTTTTAACCACAGTTGGCGATGAGGGTATCGATGTCCCTGATGCAAATGTAGGGCTGATACTTTCCGGTACTTCTTCTAGGAGACAATTTATACAGAGGCTTGGTAGGCTACTAAGGCCCCAGCCAGGTAAGGTATCGAAACTATATTATATTGCTGTGCGTGGTACTGCAGAACAAGCTATTTTAAAGAAGATTGCCGAGGAAGTACTTGCATCCATGACTTAGGTGGATTTGTGTTTTCTACGCATTAAACCCTATAGCTGGGCTAGTATAGCCAGTGTTGCGGAGAGGAAGGGGAAGCCTTGGCTAAGGGCGAGCTACAACTCTATCTTGCGGGTGAAGGTAGTAAAGACGTCTTCTATGAGAGTAACCTACCACAAATGTTGCTTGGTGGTGATACTCACCCAACAAGCTATGATGTCAACTTTCTGTTACCCTTCCCTCCGGAGAGGACCACTGATGTACTGCTAGAGGTTGGAGTAACCACATGGAGCCTGGAACCATTCAGGTGGAAGATATCGTTTAATAACGTTGTCGTGACGAGAGAGTTTAAGCCAAGCATATGCACGTATATTAATGGAGGAGCTGCGTATTGCAAACTTGTATACAATGTTAAGCCGATAGTTGATTCTAGGCCTTCGAACCCGTTGTCGGTATCGATACGATATGCTGGTGTAAGAGAAATACGTCTAGACCATATAGGACTCTTTGCAGTAGCCGAGGATGCCGACGTAAAGGCAAGATACTACTATCTCAGTGGCGCTCTAGCTTTAAGCAATGGAGAAGTCTTCTCAGTAAAGATGCCATTTAGGTTTAGCAATGCTAGAATCCACATAATAGTTAGTATGCCTTCACCCGAAGCGCTTATCGTTGCTAGGGCTGGAGGTAAAATCATAGAGCTAGGCAAGGCTGTTGGCATGGTTGAGTACCAGCACACACTGGGCGATATTACAGAGTTAGCTTTAGAGGCTACGAATGTACAGAGTACACTGCTAGTATCATCCATACTTGTGTACGAGGTTGAGGCGCCGACTCCCACGGTTAAGATCGAGCTAGAGTTCATAGAAGGTGATGAGGCTAAGATTACTATAGTCAACGAAGGCAATGGTGTAGCTGAGAAAGTTATAGCTCTAAGCATGGCACTAGGCTCTGTGCTAAGCCGCCAGGTTGTAGGTGATCTAAAACCGGGAACAAGTAAGAGCTTGACTGTTAAAATAAGACCCGGAACCATTAATACAATTAGGGTCATATGGAGTAGCCGTGGCAAGCTAGAATTTAAAGATCTTAAAATTAAGCCACGTTAGTATATTGCTCGTGATGAGTTACTCCCGGGCCGACAATTCCTAGTGGGTGACGAAAACTTACCCAACTGATACATCAACATGCTAGAATCTACTACACATGGCGTGCCACGTATCTTGTTAGACTCTCGTTCTGAATCCTGTTAACGAATTCATCTAATGTTAGTACCTTCATGCTATTTAGGTCTATCTTGTATCTTCCACCCGCTGTCTCTGCAAGGTTATCAACAGGGACCACTAGCCAACCCTTGCCCAGTAGCTTTATTGCTATGTATGCTTTTCCTCCAGCACGCTCAGCAAAGTCAACGAGTTTCAATATCTTCTCCTTCTCTATGTATATTGTCTCGCTTGTTGTACGATACTTTACCTCGAAGACGAATATTTTTCCGCGATACATAGCTACTAGATCAGGATAGAAGACATGCTTTGCCTTAGAGCCACTTGCTGGTGCTCTTACTACGGCAAACCCCCTACTCCATAGCTTGCGAGCGAGTTCTCTTTCAGCGTTGAATCCCTTGCTACGTATCTGTGCTCTACCCAACCATGTTCACCCTAATCGTAATGCCGTACTTGTCTTCTAGCTTCTTTAGCCTCTTCATCTTCTTCATGAGGGTTTTCGCCGCTATGCGTGGCACATTCAATATGACCATATTGTCTCTTATCTCGACTTCAGCGCCCGGTATTAGTCTCTCGATTATCCTCTTCAGCTTTTCCTCATAACCTAGAGTAGCGACTTGTTTTACAGGAACTACTACGGTCTGTTCTCCAAAGGTGTATATCTCGTATTCCAGTTCGTCTGTTAGTACGTCTCTCACCTCTACTACAGGGCGGGCGAGATCTGCCTCCCGAAGGCCCGTTGGCAGCTTTACTGTCATGCGAAGGCCATAGACTTTCTCTACACGTCCCCGATGTATGAATATAACCGTATCTATTATGCTTGGCAACATGCCTATGTCTACTCTCCTTATGAACCTCTGTATAGCGTCTATGGGTGATGTAGCGTGTACAACGCCTATCATACCTATACCTGCAAGCCTTAGATCAATATACAGCTTGAAGTCCTCATCGGTTCTAAGCTCGTCGAATACTGTGTAGTCGGGCCTACTCAACAGTAGTATATCATGTAGTTCGCCCACATCCGCATAAGTTTTAGAATACTGTGTTATCGTGGGAGGAAGCACCATATCGCGCGGCGACTCTATGGTCTTCACTATCTTTCCTTTGGAAGCATAGTACTCTGCCAGTGCTTGTGCAAACGTAGTCTTACCCATGCCTGGCGCTCCCGCAATGAGTATACCTTCTGCACGCTCCTCAAGTCTACGCATTAGTTTGCTTGGCAGCTTGTAGTCTTCAAGTCTAAGTTTCTTGACTGGCCTCACAACAGTTATTTCCCAGCCCTCGCTTAAAGGCGGCCTTGTAATCACGATCCTATATTTGCCAAGCTGGATTATTGTTGAGCCTCTACGGTCTATTTCTATGAACCCGTCGGGTCTTCTCTTTGCAACTTCGATAATCTCCTTAGCTATAGACTCTACCTCCTCTCTATTTAGAGGCTTTGAGTCAAGGTCTACTAGCAGCCACTCCCCGGGTGTACCCTTCTTCGCTCGAGGCGGGACACCCTCCTTGAGATGTATGCTCATTGTTGTCTCATCAAACATTGATTCTATTTTCAGCTTCTCCTCACGGCGTGGCGGTATGTATATCACACTTACGCCAGTTGCCTCTGCAACCAACGCTTGTACCCTATCGGCCGTTATGAGCGTCGCACCATTCTCGTACGCATAGTCCCTTATGAGCGCGTCAATAGCTCCTAGATGCGCATACCTAATATCACTCGGTGACGGTCTCTGGCCAACAATTTCAATATCTATTAGTCCTTCCTCTGCCAGCTCCCGTAGCCTCTTAAGCTCCTCCAGCCCAGAAAACCCCGTAGCCTTACCCTGGTTAGCCTGGTTCTCGAGTTCAGATATGACAGCGCGATGGATCAGTATTTTACCCCTAATCCTCCCTTCCTTTACAAGCCTGGAGACTAGTCCCTCTATGACGACACTCGTATCCGGTACATAGGCTGGGATGGGCTCTAACCTATACACGGCGTTTCTACAGCCCCCATACACTATTAGCTAAGGTACCCGAGAGGAGAATATCAGACTAGTGAACCCCCTTATAGTGTAGTGATGCCCAGACTTATACTGGGAGACCGGGTGTAATGCTTACTTTCAGCTAGCCCCTACTCTAGGCTAATGCCTTACTTACGCATAGCTTATGGGGTATAGATGTCTACGCTTCGCGTTAAACTCGACATAGAAAAGCTTGCAGCGACACTCGTTTACAGCGGTTACACATACATAAGCGTATACCAGCTCGCACGAATACTAGGCATTACCACCAGGACTGCAGGAAGAATCCTAGCGGAAATGGAGCGTAAGGGTCTAGTGTCACGCTGGAGCAGAAGAACATATAAGCTAGACGTTGCAAGAGCGCTAGCTGGTGAAACATTTGCCCAAACCAGTGAAGCTTGTCCTAGTAACAGCAGAACACCACCCGCAGCATAAGCTCTGGCTGGATCTCCTAGAGCGCCTGGTAGAGAAGACAAGGCTGAAAAAGGAGATAAAGATAGAGGACTACGTCTACCTAATAGAGCACGGCGACACAGACGAGTATGGTATGGCGTGGCTCCCACAACTACTTGTTGAGCTAAATGATGGCTCCGTAAAACTCCTAATATCACGCCTACCTCTCAATAAGAGTCTACAACCCGACATCGATGAAGCTGAAAGACAAGTACTTAGAAAGCTAGCTGAGTTGGGCTTAAACGTTGAATCGTAAGCTTCGAGGTGGAACATGACTATTCTAGTACCATATGTCCCAACACCAATACCCGTTGTCTATAAGATGCTTGAGCTTGCCGGCGCATCCAGCGACGACGTACTATATGACCTCGGGTGTGGAGACGGCAGGATACCCATTATAGCTGCGAGAGATTTTGGTGTTAAACGTGCGTACTGTGTAGAAATACGAAGTGACCTGGCAAGGCAAGCTGCCGAAAACGCGCGTAAACAAGGTGTTAGCGACAAGGTAATCGTTGTGAATGAGGACATGTTCAGGGTCAAACTAACAGATGCAACCATTGTAACACTATTCCTCTTAACAAGTGTAAATGATGCATTAGCAACAAAGCTGACAAGCGAGCTTAAGTATGGAACAAGGATAGTCTCTCACGAGTTTAGAATAACGAAATGGAGACCTCTCGTATACGCAACAATAAATGATGGCAGAGTATCACACAACATCTACCTATACATAATTGGCTGGTCCGAAACATCTAACACGATACTTAGAGCGCGAAACCACGGCTCAATGTAAAACTTAAACCGGGCTTAACCCTAGAGCGGCCAGAGGGAGCAGAATATGGGCAAAGTACTAGTCATAAGGGCTGAGGAAGGAAAGATAGTAAGCTCGGACATACTTGATGGAGATTTTGCAAAAATAGCAAAAGACGTAACTGCTAGGGCCCTTACAGAATGGAATCCCGAGGAGAGCGATCTAACAGCACTAAGAACAAAACTCGAACTTCGATATCCAAAACCTCTACCACCAGAAATTGCAGATAAAATTCTTGAACTAAGCTTGAAGTATAGCCTGGAGGGGAATGATGTCATAGTAAACCTGCCAGTACTTGTTGTAAGCTTTGACAACAGATGGATAGACGAGACAACATATCTTGACAAGAAGATATACGTCATAGCACTATACCTGGATGACAACGCTAAGAAGCAACTAGAAGAGTATGCTGCAGAAGCGACAAAAGCGCCAAAGAGCGTGGAGGCCCTCACGGGAGCCGAGCAGCTCACGCTGAGCGAGGAAGAGCTTCGACGCCTTGAAGAAGGGCTAGCCGAGGTTGAGGAAGAGGAAACAACAAAGAAAACTCGACGAAAGCGAAGCAGGAGGAAAAAGAGCTAGCTATTCTTACGCAGGAACAGTTCTAGCCTTGAGGATCCTATAACCTCATCCCAACTCATATTTATTGCTGCGAGGAACTGCTCAAATACAGATTTCATAGTCTCGACATATTTGTCGACATCGACCTCTGCAAGCCTTGCAAGCTGTACGGGCTTAACACCCTCCTTGCCCTTAACCTTTACAAACGAGATGACATCACCAGGTAGAACCTGGACACCCATACGTGCTAGCTGTCTCGCCGCCTTCACGTGCTGTGGCGTATTCTTAGTATATGCGTCCAATGGCTTGTTGAGAGCCATCCTTATTGCCAGCTCGTCCAAATTGTAGTCGAGTTCTCTGAGGCCAGTATAGACCGTGCGCAGTTTCTCACGAATGTGGTTTCTAACCTTTACGAACTCCTCTGGACTGTTGACGCTACCTAATAGGTTTAGAATCTCGCTAAACTCTTTCTTGAGAAACTCTGGTGTATTACGCTTCTTAGCAACCATGCCCTTAACATCGACGCTACCATCCTCGTATGCGCCAATATAGTTCTTCTTAAGCCCGCTAAAGGTTACGAACTTGTATACCTTGTCTACCTCAAGGTCGAGGCCAAAGTTTTCCTCGACATACTTTTGCAGCTCTTCAAGTTTCTCCTCATCCGGGTTCCAGATAAACAAAGAGTCAGTATCGCCGTAGAGGACCCTAAGGCCTAGCTCGGCAGCCTTCTTAACTGTCTCCTTAATCGTATACCTACCTATCGCTGTTACACTCTCTGCAACAGGCGGCGCATAGAGCGGGAATGATGAAGCACCAAATACGCCATAGCTAGCGTTAATGTATACCTTCATTGCAGCTTGTACAGTATCATACCAAGCCCTCACATCCTCGGGCAGACTCTTATCCTTCGCCTTCTTCTTGTAGATCTTAACCCTGTAATCTCTCAACAAACCAACAATTTGCGCGGTAAGCCCCGGATTACTCATACATACCTTGTGCCCGACGTCTGGGACCTCTACTATCTTTGAGCCAGGACAGTACACCGGATTTACAGTCTCGTAGCTAAGGTTCCATTTCTTGATAATGCTTGGATATAGACTTGCGAAGTCTAGTACAACTACACGGAAGAATACGCCGCTGGGCGGATCAAGAACTATTGCGCCTTGATACTTCTTGCCCTTGATTAGAGCCTCAGACTTGACCTCGCCCTTCAACTTGATTATTTCATCCCTTGACGGTATCAAGTAGCCTCTACGCCTATGCTCCCAGTAGAGAAGGCTCTTAATCCACGCTGAAACTTGGCTTCTCGTAACATCCTCTATGGGCAGCCTAGATATACGTGCTAGCAGCACGATAAGCTTCCATACCAGGTCACGATTAAAGCTAGTGAGTTTTAGTGTTAGCTCAGCGTCACGAATATTATACCTTACGAGTTCGAGGAGCGAGAGGTCACTCACAGTAGACTCTATTTCCACCTTGTGTTCGCCTAGTAGCGCTGAAGCTATAGCATCGAGGGTAAACTCCTTGTATGCATTACCAAATGCATAGCTCTGTATAGCTTTTATGCTGAAGAACTGGTATAGGTCTATGTGAATTCCATACTTTAAACTCATATAGCTCCGTGTGGGCTTAAACGGTATAACATCCTTAGGAATTCCAAGCTTTAGGGCACGGTTGTATAGATATGGAAAGTCGAAGTTATCACCGTTAAACGTTAGCACTATGGGGTAGTTAGCTATAAGCCTAAAGGTTTCAAGTATGAGTGCGCGTTCGTCGTCGAATATCTCTATGTGAACACCTTCCTTGACACCTTCCCTCGGTTCACCACCGACAACACCTGGCCTAGCAAGGATAAACACTACTCTCAAGCCGTCATCCGACGCAAATGCAACACTGATAATAGGGTAGCTTGCAGCTGACGCATCTGGTACACGACCCTTAAATGGGGTATAGACCTCTATGTCCACAGCAAGACGCCTAGGTTTAGGCGGAGGCTGCTCGAATAGTGGGAACCAGCGAATAGCTGTCTCCACTATAGATTCATCCTCGCCACTAAATACCTTGCGGATGAACTGTTCTGCTTCCTCCGAAACATCACCTCCAACCAACTCGAGCCTTCCACTTGAAACCCGGTAGCGGAGACCTGGTGTAAGCCCAAAGTCGTAGATGTAGTTATGGTGGAACTTAATGTTAGCCTCCCATGCCCTAGGAACCTTGTCCCTAAGCTGCTTAACTACATCCGGCGTCTTAACGACTATCTTGGTTACACGCTTCTTCTGCCACCTTAACAAGTCAAACTTCTCGACAACTTCAACATGATCAAATCCTTTATGCTTAACAACTTGCGGAATCTCTTGAAGCTTATCAGGTGGTATATCGGTCAGAAAGTACGGCTTATACCCTGTAGTGTCGAAGTAGACCCCTATTCTACCAGAACGGTCATCATATAGCTTTACTGCAACAACACCCCTATCACCATCATAGTATGTCTGCAGAAGAAATCCCTCAAACCCTTCCCGCGCTTCCATAGGCTCATTCACAAGGGGAAGGATAGACAACTTCTCCAGAACCTTGGAGGCATGAATCAAGCTTTCAACGTTAGCTACAGCTTGACCCGACAGAGGCTTTCGAATGAGATCCCGCTCTGCAGCCTCTACTGCAGCTGAAACACTGCCAGATACAACATTATTACTCACATCAGCTATGTTATCACTTACACTTGTGGATAGACGTTTCTCGCTTCTCGCTCCCTCGCCAGCTCTATTAGCCTCATTCCTACTAGAACGTATTTCTGTAAGTAGCTCGCGCAGACTTTCATCAAAATATCGCTGCACAACAGAACCAGCAGACTCTAACATCCCTCCTCTACTATCCCTCCCGTCATCCACTCCGGCTCTACCTGCACCAGGAGACGAAACTTGCACACCACTATTACTCGCTGTTCTTGCACCCGCACCACCACTCCGGAGAAACGTCAGCAAATCGATACCAGCACTGCCACGCCGCTTACGCTTAGCCAAAATGACAACCCCTACTACACCAATACACTATACGTATCACCGTATAAGACCACTTGGCCAAAACCCTACCCTAACTCCAAGTGAAAAGCTTAAGAGGGAGAGGATTAATGAAATTCATTACCATGGGCTGGGCCCGTAGTCTAGCCAGGATAGGACGCCGGCCTGCGGAGCCGGTAGTCCGGGGTTCAAATCCCCGCGGGCCCGCCATCCCACACTACTAATCAATTCAGCTGACCCCAAGTTATCCACTCAAAATGAAGAGTCATCAACTCCTTCTCAACATTCCTTCAAGGATATCAATGTTGTTCTTGAAAGCCTAAGGAGGGTAGAAGGGGAAGCAAAAACGCAAGGACCAAAGAGGTCTTCCCTGATTCCTCAACAAACATCTTACGCAATGATATGTGACAGTAAAGTATGGATTATTCCAAAGGGAGGAAATGGAATGCCTTGAGAAAATATGTCCGGAGCCGCAGCGAAGATTTAAATATGACTATAACATCCAGGATCAATTAATATATTCTAAATCTAGTTTTTAGCAGAGCAGACATGTATCGCCTTCCCTTGTTTGATTAGGAACGAGCACAAATTACCAAGTAATCAATCATGTAGTACAAGTTAGCAGCCTACAACCTCCTAGCATCGTATCCGGTGCTGAAAAATATAGACACATAACACATGCTATATTCTATTATGGTGTAGGTTACACCGACATGACTGATAATCCTACCACCACGAGAAAGAACTTGAGGATCACCGTTGAAGAGCAAAGACAAGTAGCAATGAAGCTACGTGTACTCGGCATGCATTGTGCAAATTGCGTAGTAACCATTGAGAAAGCTTTGCGTAAGGTGAAAGGTGTTGGCAAAGTCTCAGTAAACTTCGCCACGGGGGAGGCCATAGTTGAATATGATCCATCAACTACAACTCTCAAGGACATAGTTAAAATTGTACGCGAGGTTGGCTACGATGTTTATCGTGAGGAGGCAGTGTTCATAGTTGAGAACCTAAGCACTCCTAGCGATGAACTCACACTGGAGAACAAATTGTCAAAGATACCGGGTGTTGTCGATGTTAGAGCTTTCCATGTCTCTAAGAAGGTTATTCGTAACCTACAATCCTCTGACAGTTACTGTGGACGAAATTAGAAAAAACATATCGAATCAATGGGCTACCGCGTGGTCAAGGTTGCAGCTGAGGAGATAAGTCTCGAGGAGGTTGAACAAAGAATAGTAGAGCGTGAAGTTGCCGAGTTAAAGCGCCTCGTACTCGTTAGTCTTCCGCCATCGATTGCTCTGGGTTTGTTGGTGTACCTCATTAAGCCCTTACTAGGACTCCCCAAGAACGTTGTGGATCTTATAGGCTTTCTCATAGCCACATTGGTGATGGCAACCGGAGGACGTAGATTCTTTACTGGTGCCATCAGATCCTTGAAAAACTTATTCAGCTGGTATGGATACTCTTGTAGCTCTCGGCAGTGGCGCCGCCTATGTTCTTAGTGTTGCATCAATGTTTGGCATCATAGAATCCGAAACATAGTTCGAGGCACCAGCTTTCATAATCTCCTTCATACTCCTGGGCAGGTTCATTGAGGCAAAGATGAAGCTGCGTACAGGTGAAGCCGTACGAAAATTGCTCGAGCTGCAGCCTCCCACAGCGAGACTTGTAAAGGATGGAGTCGAAGAGGAAGTACCATTAGACCGTATCAATGTTGGAGACCTTGTCGCTGTGAAGTCTGGTGAACGAATACCAGTTGATGGTATCGTCGAGGAAGGCCACGGCTATGTTGACGAGTCGATGGTGACCGGTGAACCCGTACCAGTGGAAAAGAAGCGAGGAGAACCCGTAATAGCCGGCACATTGCTAACAACGGGCTACCTTCGCACCCATGTAACACGCGTAGGTAATGATACAGTACTCGCTCAGATAATTCGGCTTGTAAGGCATGCACAAGCAGGCAAGCCCCCGATACAACACATCGTTGACAAAACTGCTGGTATGTTTGCATGGTTTGTCATGGGAATTGCTACAATCGTGTTCATCTACTGGTATTTCATAGCAGGACTGCCGCTCGGAAAGGCGCTTGTCTTCCTTGCTGCTGTGTTACTCGTTGCTTGTCCTTGCGCTTTTAGGCTTAGCTTCACCTCTAGCAGTTGTAACGGGAGTTGGCCATGTTGCGAGACAAGGTGTGGTAATAAGGAACATCGAGTCTATAGAGAAGGCAACCAAGTTGACGATGGTTGTCTTCGATAAGACAGGCACCCTTACCATCGGTCGCCCAGAGGTTGTGGAAATAATAACCTACAACCTTCCAAGGGATGAGGTACTAGCTTTAGCCGCAGCAGCCGAGAAGAGGAGTGAGCATCCAATAGCGAGATCCATCTTGGAGGCAGCCAGAAAGGCTGGAATCGAGCCACCAGAGCCGGAGGACTTTACAGCAATCCTTGGCCAAGGTGTTGTAGCAATAATCTCTGGTAGGACGGTAGCAGTGGGCAACGAGAAGTTGATGAAGGGTTTCGAGGTCAATATTGTACAAGCAGAAAAAGATGTGGAAAAACTTCGCGAGATGGGTTCAACTATAGTATACGTGGCAGTTGATGGCAAACTAGCTGGCATAGTGGCGGTTGCCGACAAGCCTAGACCGCACACACGCGAGGTCGTTGAAACTCTGCGTCGCATGGGGCTGCGTGTAGCTATGCTAACCGGCGATAACAAGGTAACAGCATACGCCGTAGCAAAACAGCTGGGCATCGACAACGTCATAGCTGAGGCAAATCCAGAAGATAAGGTAGATAAAATACGTGAGCTGCAGCGGCGCGGCGAGGTCGTGGCAATGATAGGTGATGGCATCAATGATGCAGCTAGCCTTGTTCAAGCAGACGTAGGCATCGCCATGGGACGAGGCACAGACATAGCTAAAGAAGCAGGCGACATAATCCTTGTACGTAATGACCTACGTGGAGTTCTAGTAGCCATACGGGCTGCCAAGGGTATCTACAAGCTAATCAAACTGAACCTCCTTTGGGCCTTCCTCTATAACGTAACCCTAATCCCAATCGCAGCAGGCGTGCTCTACACATCATATGGCATCATGCTACGGCCAGAGTTTGCAGCTGCAGCCATGGCATTGAGTTCTATATCTGTAACCCTCAACACCTTACTCCTGGGCAGAGGCTTAGTACGATAAGTAACAACGTAAGCTATAACTGAAAGTAGCACCTGGCTGGTATTAGTAAAACCCCCGTAACAATTTAAGTAGATTTGGAGCTATATGACAAGCCACGAGGTAATAGATCCTTGTTTGCGGGATGAAGGTAGACCCTCAGAGGACACCCTACAAAACAGTCTACAAGGGTAAGATATACTATTTCTGCAGCCCAATTTGTAAGAAAGAGTTTGAGAAGAATCCAGATTACTACTTGGAACATGGCCCACAAGGCATGCCAGGTCATAACCACGAACATGGTCAATAGTCGCAGCGGCTACGAATGTTGTAGCTAGGAGAGAAAAACATTGCTAGTCATACTTAAGACCAGTAGCTGCAATCGTAAAAGAAATGATACATGAAATCGTTAAAAAGTAGTGTTTATCATGCTATGTCTATAAAAGTTGCTACCTCCCTAACACCTATGACTATCGCGTCTAAACATTCATCCCCCTTTTTTAGGCATGCCTTTAACCCTCTAACGCGTAGTTTTCCGCCCTCAAAAACTAAGGGAACAAATAGCCCATCATAGATTACTATGTAGCTTCCATCATTTGTTACAGCAATTGCTGGAAAATCACCTAGTGTTTGCTGGTAAGGTTCAACATCTACTACTTTGTCGACTATAACCTTACTTGTCTCTACAATCACCCTAAGGGGTTCTAATCGTGCATTAAAGTCTGCGATTGACAGCGAGACTCTCCTTCCTTCAATACTAAGCTTCGTCCATGGTCTTAAGAGTCTCCGTACCAGTTCCACTGGTATATTACGCTCTGACGCCTCACTAACCACAACTATATCAGCAGTAGGAGGAGATCTACTCCTATACTGCATATATTCCATGAACTCTACTAGCTTTGACAGACACCTTGGCCTAGAAATGTCAACTATGAGATCCACGTCGGAGAAGCTAGTAAAGCTACCCTGGAGTAGAGAGCCCGTAGGCTTTACACAGTCGGCAAGCTCGTTAAGGAATCTATAGACCTGGCTCCAGACACCAGGTGCTATTCTTTCGGCCTCGAGTAACTCTAGGGGACTAAGTGGAGGTCTAGTTGTGCAGAGGAGAAGATCGCTATCTGAGAGCTTTACTATGGGCACATTTGTCGAGAATTGTGGCGTTTTCTCTAGCTTTGCACCCGCAAGTGCTGCTGCACCATGGATACTTCGTGGCGAGTACGTTGTAATGATTCTCTTTAGCTGCCCACTAATCACTGTCCTCCAGGGTCCTAAACCACGAATGTATTTTGGTATCGCGAGATAAGTATCACCATAAAGTCTGCGTACTATAACATACACAGTGTTATACCTAACAAACACTATATCGCCTGGGTATGCTGTCCCAGCGAGTATGACTGGTGAACACCAGCAAGGGAGACCAAGGCTCTCCGATACCATGGTACTCATCATGACTCCTACGGGGTTATTAGTATGGCAGGATGGCCATATAATCGCTTATACTATGGGATGCTTGTCTTAAGTATCTCGACAGCTTTTGTTAGCACTTGTTTACGATGCGAATCATCCTCAGCCGCCATGGCCTCAACTAGCAGACCGAAGAGCTTGTAGAGGTTTATAATCTCCTCACGAAGCTTGCCAATCTTTTCTTCCAGGTCAGAAAGCCTCGTATTCATAGTATCCATCAACACATCTATAGTATGCAATATCTCGTCCAGACCCTCAATCTCATGGTGATGGTGATGATGGTGATGATTATGGAGTTCCGATACCTCCTCAACGACCTTCTGTAGGTCCTCCTCCTTCTTTGGGAGCGTCATACGCATCCTCTTGCCCATGGCATGACCACCCTCCAACATGCACCAGGGGTAGCCCTAATCTATGCTTCTACCCTTGCTCTTCCCGCTCCTCCTCTGCGATGCCCTCTACGATAAGTCTGCTTAGGTTTGACGCGTACTGGAGATACATTACCACCTTCTTTAATCCCCTTGAATCAATACACTTAGTTACATATGTTCTTCCATCAACTAACTCTGCAACTATTCTTCCCATGCCAGGATGTTCACAGTCCTCAACCTTGAACTGCTTAATCATGCCAGTAGATGCTAACCCCTCAAGGTGCGCTACATGTATAGACTCACGCTGTGAATAATAGTCAACCACTACTCCCGCCCCCATACAGCTATGGGTTCTCCTTAACACATGTTTAATAATGGTAGCGCTAGCTCGTTCCACAGCGTAGAAGCAAAAAGAGTAGCGATACAATCGTAAGAACAACAGCCCCAGCATTCACAATATATACTAGTCTCAGCCGGCTACCATACACCCTTTTTAGCACGATATAATGTAAGGCTAGTAGTACAGCAGTTATGATAGGTACTAGCAGCAATGCACACTCGTACATTGACCCCTAGCACCGGAGACGTTAGGTATAATCGGGTAGCTAATCTCCGCTACTTACCCCCCGGTGCAAAATCTCTTGGAGATGGCTGAACTTAGCCGACGCATTGCTAGCGCCTTTAAACAGCTTGGCGGTTTCATATACCAACGCGACTTAGACCCACCGGAACTCGTTGCCAGGATTATTAGAGAGTCCGGTGTAGGCCTCGTAGTATTGAATACTGTTGTCGACACCAGGCTCGGAATCTATGTCCTAACGGTCAATGATAGGGGCTGTAGGTCGGAGTGCAGTTATAGTAGTGGCTGCGATCTGGACGACCGGCAATGTATTGAAAACTGTGTTGAGGAGTGCAGAAAAAAGCTTATAGAAAGGATTGTGGAGGCACTGGAGCGCTATGCAGCCAAGCGGCGGGGCTAACACTGAAACACTAGTACAGTCTATAGTCCTCCTATTCATAGCAATAGACCCTATCGGCAACGCACCGCTATTCTATAGTCTAACAGCCAGGCTTGACGCCAGGCTAAGGGTGCGAATAGTTAAGCAGAGCTGCATAGTAGCTACCAGCATATTGTTCGTATTTGCCCTCACAGGAAATACCGCTCTAAGCTATTTCGGGCTCACGTTAGCAGACTTCCGCATAGCTGGCGGCATCGTACTCCTCATCTACGGTATAGCTGGAATCCTTGGCTGGACAGAAGCCGAAATGATAAGGCACCCGGAAGAGGTTGAGTCAATAGCAATAGTGCCGCTTGCAACACCGTTGCTAGCAGGTCCAGCTGCTATAGCAACTGTTCTCTACGTAAGGGCCGTGCATGGGCTAACATATGCTCTGGCGAGCGTAACTGTAAATACTGCTATAACATTCCTGATGCTCTATCACAGCCAGAAGCTAATGAACTTATTAGGGAAAAATGGAGCGATAGCACTGTCGAAGATAATGGCTATGCTTCTAGCAGCAATAGCTGTGGCAATGATTAGAACTGGCATACAAGACATACTGGCAACTACATAGTGCCACTGCTAGCCTCTGCCGCCAACGGTACACGGTACAGTTTGTCGCCAACCCTAACGATTACATTCAACTCCTCGATGTTCTCAACTGTTCCAAAGTATACTTCAAACCTAGAACCTGGGTCAAGAACACTATCAACCCCAATCCTTTCGGTTATCTCCCTCCTTGCAGGGCGTTCCTCGATCACGCCATCCCTGCCTCCTCGAACGTTTACGACGACATAGTACTTGACCTCGATCGCCTCTAAAACTATACGTTCATCACATTTGTTCTCGACAACTATGCTTTGAGCTTCAAGCCTACCCAAGAGGCACTCTCCTAGCTTTTCAACATCCATACACTCCCATCCCCGCCGGAGTTGTAGAAGGATTCAGCCCCGGTGGAGGCACAACATCCCCCGTGGCTGCGGGGTATGCGACGTGCAATTATCATCACTCAAACTCCATGCTTTACCGGTGTAGTTGCAGCCCTAATATGCCTCCACCCTCTATACAACAGATTAGAGCGGTGGATGAGGATAAACCCCGTCTCTTGACGCGACATAGCGGATGAAGAGTGCACCGGTTACCGACACGCCAATAGAGTTGCTAGAGGGGTCAGTAGAGCAACTCCTCATCACTCGTTATCAGCTGAAAACCGGGCTCAGCACACCCCACAACGCTATACATGGAACGCTAGATATATCCCCTTTAGCTAGCTTAGAGGTATAGATATGGGCAGCGGTAATAATGCAGGCTAGTGAAGCTGTTAAAGAGCTGCTAGATAAGGCTAAGAAGTTCTACAACATGCTAATAGAGCCATTTGTAGGCAGGGAGGAGGAGGGCAAGGCAATAACACTAGCCATCATAGCCCGCGAGCATGCACTGCTTGTAGGAGAGCCTGGCACGGCAAAGTCTGCACTTGCCCGTAGAGCTGCCGAGCTCATAAATGCAAAGTTCTTTAAGTACTTGCTCACAAAGTATACTGAGCCAAGCGAACTCTTCGGGCCTCTTGACCTTAACGCGTTACGCGAGGGCCGCTACGTGAGGATAACTAAGGGCAAGATGCCGGAGGCTGAGATAGTCTTTCTCGACGAGGTATTCAATGCAAACTCTGCCGTGCTAAACGCGCTGCTCAGCATAATGCAGGAGCGTATTTGGTACGACGGTTATACGGAGGTTAGGGTTCCACTATGGAGCCTTATTGGTGCAACGAACAGGGTGCCGGAGGAGCCTGAACTAGAAGCTATCTACGATCGCTTTCTCCTCCGCCAGTATGCGAAACCACTTCCAGAAAACAAGTGGAGCGAGTTACTCGAGGCTGGCTGGATGATAGAGGCTGGAAAAGTTTCACCAGCTAGGCCGGTACTAGACATAGATTCACTGCAGCAGCTCCACAAACTCATATTTAGTGTTGACCTTTCAGCTATCAAGCCAAAGCTCCTAAGACTCTTCGCGGTATTCGAAGAGAGGGGCATACATCTCACAGATAGGCGTAAGGCCAAATCGCTGAAGATTATAGCTGCTAATGCGCTGCTTGAGGGTAGGCTCAGAGCTAAGGAGAGGGATCTAATAGTACTCAAGTACATAGCGCCGAGAGACATCGAGGACTTCGACAAGGTATCTATCATACTGTCAGAGGAACTCAAAATGCCAGAAAGGTATCTCAAGGAGCTATCTGATATACGTGCAAATGTACGCGAGGCCGCTAGGCTAGTAGAGACGATGAGAAGCTACGACCCAAGGCTAGTGGATCTCTTTCGCAGCCTCAAAATAGCTAAAACCAGGATCATAAACATTCTACGCGAAGCAGATGACCAGCGTGTACGTGCACTAGCAAACGATACTCTCAGAGAGATTGACGATGTCCTCGAGAAGATATCGTATAAGCTGGGGATGTAACTATGAGCTTTATACGTGGCATCAACTATGAGGACCCACCCATAAGGTATCGCGGTGAAAGAATAATAGGTTTATTGAAGAAACTTGCACCCGAGGCGTTCAACTCAGAGACGGTCTCTAAATACCTAGACGTAGACCTCGCAATAAGCGTTTACTATATGTTGTTCCTACCCTTCCCTGTGCTCCAAATGCCTGATGCAAGAGACGAAAAACAAACCATACAGTACCTGGTGCTCTCAAGCATGCTTGAAGCGCCACAGCTGCGAGACGTGCGCCGACACACTATAGCCGACTCTACAACCAGCATGGTTGCATCCGCTATTTTTCTCGAAGCATTACTAAAAGAGTTGAATAAGCTTCCAAGACCACAGGGAGGCGAAACCAGGTCAAAGAGCGCAGCCGACGCCGAGCAAGGACTCAATGCCGAAAATATACGTGAGAGTGTACGGAAAGCTCTTGAAACAGCCAGGGACGTCGCACAGCAGGCCAAGGAGCTAACCAATCTCGCTATGAGGTTTACAGCTGGTAACGCATCAATGCTGAGCCTCGATGATGTCATCCAGGATGTAATAAACTTAGCACGCAACACAGATGTGAAGGTACTGCTAGAGGCACTAAAGACTATTGAGAGCACAGAGGCCTACATAAGGACGCGGAAAATTCGTAGCCCACGCGGCGAACTCGATGGCTACGAGCTTGGCAGCGATATAGAGCGGGTTGTTGCTAGTGAGCTAGCTCTTCCTACAGATTTATTCTTGCTAAAATTTGCTGAGAGGAATCTGCTACTCTACAAGAAAGTTGTAAGCGAGGAGTATGGGAAGTTCTATGTGCTATTGGACAAGAGCGGGAGCATGATGGGCATGAAAATTATATGGGCTAAAGCTGTAGCACTAGCCCTAGCTCAGAGAGCAATTAGGGAGAAACGCGAGTTTTACATAAGATTCTTCGATAGCATACCATACCCTCCGTTATATATACCGAAACGTGTCCATGGAAGGGATGTAGTAAAGCTGCTTGAGTATGTAGCGAGGATAAGAGCTAACGGTGGAACCGACATTACAAGAGCTATACTAACCGCGGTAGATGATATAGCTACGAAGCTTCAGAGATCAAAGGTTTCAGACATCATACTCATAACGGATGGCGAGGACAAGATAGCAATTGATACCATTAGGAGAAGCCTTAACAAGGTAAACGCTAGGCTCCATACCGTGATGATTAGTGGCAACAACCCGGACCTAAGGGCTATCTCCGACAGCTATATGGTTGCCACTAAGCTTGACCGCGAGGAAGCGCTACGGGTAATAATGCTTGGAAGCTAGGGAGGTTCAACACGGTAAAACTCAACTATATTGTCTATATTCACCTTTACGAGTAGTTCCTCGTCTACTTCCCCCCTTTCCAGTAGCTCTCCCTGAAACCTAACCATATCCCACGGACACACTGATACACACGGTCTATGAGGATCATCAATATAGTCTGACTCAACCATGAATCCTGGGCTAAGCTCGCTAAACGCCCTCCTTAATGCTTCAAGCTTACCGGGTATAGTAGCTGTGTATCCCAGCATAGTAGCTTCTCTCGCGACACGTACAGACGCATGATGGAACAATATTCTTCTCCTATCAATCTTTACAAGCCTAACGATTCTATCAACGGTTCTTGCCGTAGCAGGTCCTGCGTTCTCTAGGTGTAGGTGCACTATACAGTCGTTATCCCTTGCAATCTCAAGTGCCCTAATCATGATGGTCTCAGCTATCGCGAAGCGCTCAGGAGAGGTCTTGTAGTGCTGCCTTCCAATCTCCCCTATCCCCTGCAAGACGCCTTTCCTGCATAGCTCCTCCTCGAGCCTAAGCACGGCCTCAGCAAGTTCAAGCACTTGTTCCGGTGTTAACCCACGCGATACAAGCTTATCTACTTCGGCTGGATGAAAACCTGCCAGGCATACAACACGCAACCCAGTTGAACGCAGCTTTTCACACTCCGAGAGAAACACCTTCAGCGCCTTCTCATAGTACTCCAGCGACGGTTTAAACTCGTCAAGGTAGTGCCAAGGAGGCAACATTACTAGGGCTGCAAACCATCCACCAGCACTCCTAAACCTCTTGCCAACCTCTAGAGCTCCAAGGCCTTGAGGGCTTGTATGCATATGTGCATCAGCGTAGAGTACCATGACCACGTCCCCCAGGAAGGCTCAGCTAAGGACCACTCATTCATCCCCCGGCTCTACCAGAGCTATTAGCCTTACATGCACCCGGGGCTCTATGGTAGGGGCGTCATCACAGCCCTGTACCACCCTATTGTGGAGTCAGGCCTCACACGGCTCCACATTGTTTAGGAGAGTGTTCGGTCCGGAGTCGCTCATCACTCTCCACATAGTTTTAGAGCTAGTCGTCTACCCACATATTTCTACCCACTCCAGGCTTCAAACATAGCACTAGGGAAAGCCATGCGCCAAGGACTTGGTGCATCAATGCTGGTAGCAGCTGCTATATACATTACCGGCTTTGCCATGGGTCTCTTAGCTCCCTCGCACAGCGTGGTCGAGACTGCTGTCAAGAGTGTTGAACCTATAGCCGTACTTGACGAGTGGTCCAAGTTTATAGTGATTGCTTCACATAACTTTGCCTTAATGGCAAGAATTATCGTGTTTTCAGCTGCATACATACCGGGCCTTCTGATACTCGGATTTAATGGCTACATACTCGGTTCACTGACTAGCCTCTGGCTCTCAACTGGACGGAGACTTAGCGAGCTACTGTTACTTGTTGCACCACACGGTGTAATTGAGATATCAGTATTCGTATATGCTGCCGCTGTAGGCATGAGGCTACCCCTTACTGCTCGAAGAAGCTTATGGGATGCTTTAGCTGATGCATTAACAGCAATGGGTAAGGCTGCAGCATTACTTGTAGCTGCTGCATTCATAGAGGTTTTTATTACACCTAGACTAGCGGTTTAGGCTAAGCATATAGTTCAAGAGAACAATTTCAATGTAAATAAATATAGTGGGGATACCTTTTACACTAACTTATGGTGAGGCGCGAGTGGAGGGGCTACATGCGGAGGCTGCACTCCGCTATAAGCTTAAACTACCTACCGGCAAGGAAACAGTTGTTGTTGAGGGGTTGAGGTTCTGCTACGACCTAAGTGAGACTGATGCAATGATTCTCTTTGAGCTGCTAAAGGGTGGAGAGTATTCTGTCGACGACCTTACACAAATATTGAAGCTTAGTAAGGCAACAGTCAATAGGAGTTTATCAAAACTGGTAGAGATAGGCTTTGTGTCGCGTACAAGAGAAAAGAAGGCAGGCGTTGGCAGGCCAAGGTACAAGTACTACATTGACGACCCTGAAGCTGTACTGCTGAGGATTATCCAGGACTTCGAGAATTGTTCGCGAGCATTTAGCGAGGCACTTAGAGATATTCTAAAGATGATTAAGAGCCATCAAGAGAAGAGGAAGACGGAATAGGAGGAAAGAACATAGCTGTAAATCAGAACCAGGGACTAATAAGCCGATTTCTATACAACACCTTCCTCTTCAACAAATTCTTCTTCCTCAACTTCCTCTGCACCAGCCTCACCATTAGCTAAAACCCTTCCCATGTTGTCTCCGCGTATTGCTGCACTTGTGGCAGCACGTCGGGCCTGTACAACCTGCATGTAGTAGAGGATTGCTTCACGAATGAACTCGCTTCTGCTTGTATAACCTAGGGCGCGCCAGGTACGGTCAAGCTCCTCTATTATTTCGACCTCCAGCTTGACGCTAACCACTTTCTTGGGCGATGGTACGACGACGTCAATTATCTGCGTATCGCTAGGCTGTCTAGCCATAACTCCCACACCGTTGCTTAGCGCCTATATGGAACTTGTATAGCCATTGCTATATCAATGCTGCCCAGCAATTACGCTCTACGTGCTGCACACATGCCCTAACAGCCCACTAGCTAAGCCTTAATTAAGCAGGCCCCGTAGTACGGAACAGAGGGTAGTAAACCTTTCACAAAAATAGCTGATAAGGCCTAAAGACTAAAGTAAAGGTTTGAAGATAGTGATGCACATCGATATTTAATGGGAGCAAGTTGTGTCTTCACATAATGCCACGAGGAGGGACAATGACCCGTCCCGAGAAGCAACACAGGGAGAAACTCGTAAAAATTAATGAACTCGTTGTCGAGTGCCCAGTTTGCAGCCGTAAGACTCTTAGGATAGAGGACTACCTATATGATATGCCTCTTGTAGGCAAGGTGTTACTAACCAGCGCCAAGTGCAACAGTTGCGGTTATAGATTTACAGATGTACGCCTAGCTGAAGCGCATGGACCACGCAAGATAGTATACCGTGTTGAAAAGCCTGAGGACTTGAATGTAATAGTCGTAAAGGCTTCGTCAGCCTCTATAGTAGTACCCGAACTAGACCTCAAGATGATGCCTGGGCCCGCAGCAACGGGATTTATAACAACCGTTGAGGGTGTATTTGATAGGTTCCTTGAGGCTCTTGAAGCTGCTTGCTCCTCGCCCGATGCTGATCGAGAAGCTTGCAAGAGGGCCCGCAAACTTATACTGGATGCAAAAGAGGGTAGAGTGAAGTTTACGCTGGTAATAGTGGATCCGGAAGGGATTAGTGCTATAGTCTCCGAGAAGGCTAGGGTCGAACCTGTTAAAAGAGAGGAGCTAGAGGAGCTAGGCTATATAGTTGCTTAGTGCTATTCGACCTTGACCCTTATTCCGCCTTCCTCCTTTTCTTCCTCGGGCTTTTCTTTCTCGATCGTTACCTCAAGTACGCCATTCTTGTACTTTGCCTTTGCAGTCTCTGGCTTAATGTTTGGAGGTAGTTCTATCTCCTTGTAGTACTTACGTTCCCTATCCTCAGCCCTTATTATCAGCTTGCCGTCCTTAATGCGTATGTCTATCTTGTCCTTCTCAACACCTGGTATCTCAGCAATAACTACTACCTTATCCTTCTCATCTATTACCTCTACGAGGGGCTCTACAGCCTCTTCGATTATTGCTCGGCGACCGCGCCTCTTAACATTACCAAACTCCTCGATTATTGGTCTGCCATCTGGCCCTATTGTTATCCGTACACCGTAGACTATGGGGCCCTTAAACTCGCCACGCGGCATTCTAGTCTCGAATCCCCCTAGCATCGCCTCAGCAAGTCGCTCCATTTCTCTAATCATTTCCTCTATCTCGTCGAATATGTCGCTAAATCTACGCCTCCATATGAAGGACATATCCCACACCCCCAGTCCTTAAGCTAGGTTTACTCTGGCACCCCTATTAGTACTAGTCCCGACACCTAGCTACACCAGGCTCGACGGAATCGTAGCCTCCAACGTTTGGGGGTAAGGTTAAATGCCGGTTGATGAGGGGAAGTTTCCCGAGCACAAAACGCCTGAGGGCCCAGAATCATGAAGAATGAGCCCCGCTACGACGTTATAGTCGCCGGCTTGGGACCAGCGGGTAGTGTTGCACTCTGGCACCTAGCTCGCATGGGCTTCCGCGTTCTAGGTATTGAACGTAACCGACCGGAGAAGCTATGGAGCAAACCATGTGGCGACGCACTCGGAGCCCACCACATAACTGAGTCACATCTGCCCGAACCTCCCTCTAGCGTGCTTAAGAACCGGGTTACAGCTATTGATATTTACTCTCCAAGCGAGGAGGTCCGCTATCGTGTTCACGGTAAAGGCTACATTATTGACCGTACAGCCTTTGGCCGCTGGCTTGTCGAGGATGCCTTAAACCGTGGCGCCGAGGTTCTCTACGAGACTAGCATACTTGAACCGATAATCTCTGGCGGCAAGGTCATCGGGGTTAAGGCAAAGTCTAAGGATGGACGCGTAGTGGAACTGTATGCGAGTCTTGTGATTGAGGCTACCGGATTCTCTAGGGTTATAAGGCGAAGACTACCACGCGACTGGCCTATCTACGAGGATATAGATCCAAGGGATACCAACATAGCATACCGCGAGATAATAGAGTATGAAGATTACGAGATCGAAGAACCAAACGTCATAAGGATATACTTGAACCAGGAGATAGCTCCCGGAGGCTACTGGTGGTTCTTCCCCGAGACGAGCCACCGAAGCAATGTTGGCCTCGGTGTACAGGGAGGCATGGGATATCCGAGCCCTATGCAGATCTACCGGGAGAAGCTTGTTGAGCATAGCCTCCTAAGGCTAAAACACCGTGTCATAACGGCTGCTGGTGCGCCGCTACCCACACGCAGGCCGTCGAATACTATGGTCGGGCCAGGTGTCGTCGTAATAGGCGATGCTGGCTACACTGTAAATCCCATTCACGGTGGAGGCATGGGTTATGGCTTTAGAGCCGCTTATTACGCTGCCAAGGCCTTCGAGGAAGCTTACAACAAGGGGCGCTTCGACGAAGAGGCACTGTGGAGCCTAAACACTAGCTACATGAGGTCTATAGGGGCTAAGCAGGCCTCGCTCGACGTGTTTAGGAGGTTCCTACAGAGGCTAGGTAATGATGATATAGAGTTCGGGATGAAACATAAGCTCATACCAGAGACAGACGTGCTCTACGCTAGCGAGACAGGGGAGCTAAAACTCTCGGTTATAGAGAAGGCCATGATAGTGCTCCGCGGTCTCCGTAGGCCGACACTGCTGGCAAAGCTAAAGACTGTAGCAGACTATATGAAGAAAATCAAGGAACTCTACATGCGCTACCCTGAGAATCCCTCAGGGCTCAAGCAATGGGTAAGAGAGGTTGAAAACCTCCTAAAAGAGTATGAGGCTAGGCTTGGGAGCTAGCAGTGTCACTTCAATGGGAGCCTCAGTGGGAGGAGACAATTATAGAGGTCTATGGTGTAAGACTCAAAGTACCACGTGACCGCGTAACCGGGCTATATGCATGCCCCATCTGCGGCTTTGGCGTGGATGCAACATACTTTTTCTCCGAGAAGGACCTAGTCATACATATCTTGAACCATGCAAAAGTGAAGCGGGCAGAGCGGGTTAAGGTACAGATTGTAGAGCCTGGAGAACCGGCTGAGGAGAAGCTTGAGGAGGAAGAGGACTAGCAATGATGAATAACTGCATAGACGTCTATGCAGCCCCTACAATAGATCACGCCGCAGACAACATTGAGCGTGGGGGCCCAGCCTTCTACATACTATTCGCAATGCACGGTGTAGGGGCTAGTATCGGTGTAAACCTTGCACTACCATGCAGCAACACAGCTGCATCAGAGTATCTCGCCGAGCCCTGTAGACCCACCAACTTTGAGGCATATCGAGACTGTGCTACGGCGTTTAGCCTTGAGCTTGACCCTCAAGGGGTTAAGAGACTGAAAGCGCTACATTCAACATTCTTTAGTGATGCACTCCCCTCATGCAATGCTGCTGTATTCTCGCCCATTAACTGGGAGTATAGCCCTATGCTACTAGCCAAGTATAGTGCTGGCTATCGCGTATGCATACTGGATGTGCAAGGCTTTACGAGGATAAGCAGTGACGGCCGCATAGAGCGTTTCGGACATCTCCTAGCAGAGCTTCGGGGACACATACCTTGGAATTGTATTGTCCGCATAAGCGTTGAAGATGTGGGAGACGAGGGACTAGAAGCTCTGAGCTATATTGTAGATGTACTAGCACCGATAAGGCTTGTTGTAACATTCGGCGAAAAGGGAGCCATAGCGCTGGATCGCGCTGCTGGCATAGCTGTTGCCGTAGAGCCTTACGTGTCAGAGGGCTATAGTGTTGGAGCAGGAGACATGTTTACAGGTATTCTCGCATACATGTTGCTACGCGGCGAGGATCTGGCTGGGGCCACTATCGCCGCCGCATCGGCTGTTAAATGCCTCCTTGACAGCAGGGAAGGGACATGCATAGAGAAGGGAGTATGCAGCAAGAATCTTGTAGAGATTAAGGTAAGGAAGGTTAAGCGTCTACCATGTACATGCCATAACTTCAACAGCATCATCTCCCTTCTTGAGTGGTGGTATTGAGTGCTCACCCCTCTCCTCGTCGAAGAGTCTTAGTACTATATCGACTATCTCCTGGACGGAGGGGACCTTCCCCTCTGAGACCTCGCGGCCATTAACGACTAGGACTGGGAGCATGTATGGCTGTGGGGTAAAGCTGGTTATGTCCCAGTGAACTATGTTTGGCGAAACAATAACCTCTACACCGTATTCCTCTCGTAGTATGGCTGCAGCCTTCCTTGCATTGTCTACCAGCTCGTCTGTTTGCGGGTCTAGGCCACCATAGATAACTATTTCAACATCGTAAACAGGATATAGGTCTACGCCTACAGTTTGAGCCACGTCGTGTACGGGTAGTTTAACAGCTCCAATTACAGCCGCCACAGTGAGAGACCCCCGACTGCAAGTATTCATGACAGATGTCCTATTCTTAAACAGCTACAGCCCAGTAAGCCCCATCTTAACACTGCTGGGATGCTAGTGGGCGCATGAGACTATTCCACATTCTATTCCAGTAGTACGTTTTGCTGGGCGTAACACCAATAGCATGCCAGTTATACGCTACTTTTCTGGGAGAGACAGGGTGTAGTCCATGCCTAGAGAGCGAGGTCAGGTTAAGGGTGGAGGCGACCGGGAGGACTATGTTGATGAGAGGTTTCTGCAAGCTCCTAGCCGTGCAGCCGAGATACTGGTTGAACATTGGGGAGAATGGAGTGACGAAATTGATGCCTATTGGCTTCTACGCCGCTACGAGGATGAGATAGGCGTACCGGTAACCTATGATATAGTAGTCGAGGCGGTAGAGATTGCACATAGGAATGTTGAAGCTCTAAAGCTTAGACCCAGTTATGTCAAGGTTAGCGAGTATCAGTAAAGCCCCTATACTAGCATGATCACTGCTTCAAGGAGCTTGCGTTAATTAGTCTCTACTATATCACCGGCTACCCGGTGCCAGGAAAGTGCTCCGGTTCTGGCAGGAAAAGCTACCCCTTCTCCCCCAGGAGCTGAGGGAGGTTCTCGAAAAGACGATAACACACAATCTATGGCGCAAGTACGAGACTATAAATCTTATAGCCAGCGAGAACGCTATGAGCCCTCTCGCGCTAGCAGCATACGTTAGCGACATGATGCACCGGTATGCTGAGGGTAAGCCATTCAAGAGATACTACCAGGGCACTCGATATGTCGACGAGATTGAACATAGAGTTATGCAGCTTATGGGCGAGCTGCTCGGCGGAGCACATGTGGATCCCCGGCCCGTTAGTGGGACTACTGCAAACGCATCAGCTTTTAGAGCGCTAACCAACTGCGGCGATAAGGCGGTTGTTGCACCAGTACAGGCAGGAGCACATGTTAGTCATACAAAGTTTGGTACACTTGGCGGACTTTGCATAGAGCATATCGAGATGCCCTACGACCCGGAGAACATGAACATCGACGTTGACAAGGCTATCCGACTAATAGAGGAGGTTAGGCCACGCCTCGTTGTGCTCGGTGGTAGTGTCTATCTATTCCCCCATCCGGTAAAGGAGATCGCTGATACAGCTCACTCCGTTGGTGCAAAGCTAGTGTATGACGCTGCTCACGTACTAGGCCTCATAGTCGGGAGGAGGTGGAGAAACCCGCTAGACCATGGAGCAGATGTTATGACAGCCTCAACACACAAGACCTTCCCCGGGCCCCAGGGCGGGATAGTAGCTACACGGAGCGAGGAACTTTACAAGACCATATCAAGGGTTGTCTTCCCCGTATTTGTCAGCAACCACCATCTACATAGGCTCCCCGCACTCGCCGTTACCGCTGTAGAAATGAAGTACTTTGGCGAACAATACGCCGACCAGGTTGTTAGGAATGCTAAGGCACTAGCAGAAGCTCTCGCAGCTGAGGGCTTCAAGGTTCTAGGAGAGCATCTAGGCTACACTAAGAGCCACCAAGTACTAGTTGATGTAAGGGCCCAGGGTGGCGGTGCAAAAGCAGCTACTCTACTTGAGAAGGCAAACATAATTGTAAACAAGAACCTACTACCCTACGATCCCCCAGACGCTATCAAGGATCCAAGTGGCCTACGTCTAGGAGTACAAGAGATGACCAGGTACGGCATGAAGGAGGACAATATGAAGGATATAGCAAGGTTCATGAGAAGAGTGCTTATCGACGGCGAGGACCCCGAGAAGGTGGCGAGAGAAGTAAAGGAGTACCGTAAAGAATACCTTGAGGTCAAATACTGCTTCGATGTAAACCCACTCGAGGATGGAAGGCTCTACCTCCTACTCTAGTTCCCAGCTCAACTCCATCTTTTCCACGTACCGAGAGAATAGGTTGCGGGAGGCAAGTCCCCTTACCCTCATCCAGCCCCGTGCCGCGGGGCCGTCCGGGGGGCGGCGCGCATTTTACTGGATGAGCTAGAGGCCAGCTTTCTGGGTATCGGATACATTGTACAAGCCGAGAGCATGGATTATAAATATTGGAAACGAACTCCTAATCGGCCGTATTATTAACACCAACGCATCCTGGATTGCACGCGAGTTAACACTACGCGGCGTAGATGTTAAGCGTATAGTTGTGGTAGGCGACGATATAGCTGAGATAGTCGGAGTGCTACGCGACGCTATCGGCAACGCAGACATCGTTGTTACAACTGGGGGATTAGGTCCAACAGATGACGATAAAACTATGGAGGCTGTTGCCGTTGCTGTAAACCGTCCCCTCACACTAAACCCCGATGCCTATAGAATGGTGCGTGAGTTCTACGAATCTCAAGGCTATAGCTTGACGCATGAGAGGCTGAAAATGGCTCTGCTACCAGCAGGGGCTAAGGCTCTGCCAAACCCAGTTGGTGCTGCTCCAGGAGCATACCTCGTTGAGAAGGGTACACACATCTTCGTGCTTCCCGGCGTGCCCCGGGAGATGGAGGCAATGTTCAAATATGTTCTCGAGAAGCTAAAACCCCTGCTTCCCCAGCTCTGTGTTGTAGAGAAAGGAATCCTTATCACTGGTATGCCCGAGTCTAGCCTCGCCCCATTGCTTAAGAAGGCCTCTAGGGAATGCCTTGACTGCTATGTCAAGAGCCACCCTAAAGGCCACGAGCTTGAGAAGCCAGTTGTAGAGGTAAAGGTCCTGGCATCAGCGGAAGAGTGCAGCAAGGCCGAAGCAAAGGCGGAAAAGGTTCTAGAGAAGCTCCGCAGCCTACTAGAAGGGGCTAACGTGAAGGTGGAGGAGATTGCACACTAGTCTACGGAAGCTAATGATAATGTACAACATTGTGCTAGCGCCACTCGCATTTATAGGCCTACTACTGGTTTATACTGGACTTAGGACTGGCTCCAAACCCATGCTGATTGTTGGGATAGCATTCACGCTTGCATCGCCGTTTACAGCATATGCAGTCACGTTGAAGCTCTGGCCACCAAGGAGGACGGGACGCTAAAATAGGTCCCTATGTTACGGCTGTTTAAATGGAGGTGTATCACTCGTGTCTACAGAGCAACCCAAAAAGCTAAACCTCGAGGAGATCCGTAAGAAGGTTGTTGATGCCCTCCGCAACGTATACGATCCCGAAATACCAGTAAACGTCTACGACTTAGGGCTGGTATACGATCTCAAAGTAACGGAGGATGGAAAGATCAAGGTTAGGCTTGGTGTAACAGCACCAGGCTGCCCAGTCGCTTATCAAATAGTCACACTCGCCGAAGAAGCCATTAGAGAACGCGTACCCGAAGCTAAGGACGTAGAGGTAGAACTCGATGTCGAGACTCCCTGGAACCCTGAGCGCGTAACGCCAGAGGGCCGTGAAATGCTCAAAGAGTTATTCGGCTACGATGTAGTTGATGAGTGGATTAAGAGGTATAAGGAGATTTATGGAGGGCAAACTGCTCAAACCTAACAGGGAGAACGCTCCCTGCTGGCGATGAAGCCAGTATAGGCTGGCAGCTGAAGCGTGATGAGGGGACCACCAGCTAGCTGAGCAACAATAATCCACTAACCCCACCCACGGCTATGTTGTAGGGTAGACGTCTTCTACACGATTAACACCATTTAACCGGGAGAGTAAGAGGAATAGATGCGTAGCAGCATCCGTAGCACAGCTGGAGCCCTCGGTAAGCCTAGGGGTGTACTTGTATCTTGACTTGGAGCATATTGCGCTACTTGCGTGAAAACCCCGACATACTGAAGGATAGCATGAGAAAGAGAGGACTAGACCCATCAGTTATCGATGAGGCTAAGAGAGTCGACGAGGAGTGGAGGAAGCTTAAGAGGCAAGTTGACGAGATAAGACACCGTCATAACGTGATAACAAGACAGATAGCTTCAGCTAGGGATCCCGAGGAGCGGAGGAAACTGATAGAGGAGGCTAGAAGACTCCTAGCTGAGAGGGAGGAGCTGGAAAAGAAGCTTAAGGCTCTCGAGGAGGAACGCGAGAGGATACTCCTATCTCTACCAAACATCGTGCATGACAGTGTACCGGTAGGCTTTTCAGACGAGGAGAACGTGCCCATTCGCTTCTGGGGCCGGCCAAGGGTTTACAGAGGGCATCTTGACGCGTTTAAAGCGCAAACCGAACGATGGGGTTTCAAGGTAGACTATGAGCTTATCGACTGGAAACCGGTAGGCCACGCTGACATGCTTGAATACGTGTTAAAGCTTGGCAATACTATGAAGGCTGCCGAAGTTGCAGGTTCACGCTTCTACTACCTCTTCGACGACATTGTCTGGCTCGACTTTGCACTGCTCCTCTATGCTATAGACAGGCTTACCCAGAAGGGCTACCGACTCGTACTACCACCATACATGATAAGGCACAAAATACTGATGGGCGTAATAGACATGGAGACCTTTAAGGACGCAATATACAAGGTTGAAGACGAAGACCTATACCTCATAGCTACCGCTGAACACCCTCTCGCTGGCCTTTACTACAACGAGGAGATAATGGAGGACGAGCTACCCATAAAGCTTGTCGGTATAAGTCCATGCTTTCGCAAGGAGGCCGGTGCAGGTAACCGCGACCTCAAAGGAATATTCCGTGTACACCAGTTCCACAAGGTCGAGCAGTTTGTGTACGCAAAACCAGAGGAGAGCTGGGATATTCTTGAAGAGCTGATAAGGAATGCTGAGGAACTATTCCAGGGGCTAGGCCTACCATACCGTGTCGTAAACGTTGTCTCCGGCGAGCTAGGCGCACCCGCAGCTAAGAAGTATGACCTTGAGGTGTGGATGCCTGCACAAGGCAAGTATAGGGAAATGGTTAGTGCAAGCAACACCACTGACTGGCAGAGCTACCGGCTAAATATAAGGCTCGTGAGGAAGAAAGATATGAAGCGCGAGTACGTACACACACTAAACTCAACAGCCATAGCTTCAACAAGAACGATAACAGCCATACTGGAAAACTTCCAGGAGCCCGACGGCACAGTAGTCATACCTAAGGTGCTGAGAAAATATCTTGAAATATTCCCGAAAGCACCAAAAGATGCTATCCACCCCGTGAAGAAGGTGAGGGGCTAGAGAACAGTGGCTCTTACACGAGAGGAGCTAAAGGCACGGATACTAGATATTGTCGAAAACGCCCCACAGATGAACAAGGCAGCATTCTACAGCGATCCCTACGTGGAGAAACTTCTCGAGGAGCTGCAGAGAAGATGGGAAGAGTCGGGTTACCAGGGCGAGCCTATAGATCATGCTTCGGACGAAGAGCTAGAGCGGCTCTACAGGCTAGCTCTAGAATATGCTAACATGCCTGAATGGAAGGCCTATAGACTCTTCTTAGAGCGGACAACCAGTAAGTAGTGCCACAACAACCAGTACTATGTACAGGCAAGCTGAAAACGAGTGGAGACCTGCCCTGGACATTACGCTATGCGACTAAAATGTGGCATCCATACATGTCTAAATGTTTTGACTAAAGAACCACCTCTCCCTGATGCTCTAGTGTTTAGATGGCACCGAAGTAGCACATGGATAACGACTTCCCTAACCCTCAATTATTTCTGCTATCACTATAGAGCCTTCATTCACCAGCATATAGCTCATCTGCGTTCATGAAGTTCATGTAGAGTTCTACGCTTCTATAGGGGGCAATTATCAGTGGAGCTGTACCTTACAGCCACACTCTGTGCTCAATACTAGGAACTTGATCTGCTTGCAAGAAGTTATGAGTACGAGTAGCTAGTATGTCGCGTCAACTAGTATAACGGGTTGCTAGCGTAATTCTATTCTGTGGGGCATTACTGCGTTGGTGTACGATAGGTTCGTCCCAGAGGTCATATGGAGACGCATTAGACCCGATGCCATATATGTATGGTTTAACGACGAAGTGCGTAGGAGGCTCAAATGGTACTACATGGTTATGAATGATGAAGCACCGGCAAAGTTCCTCCTTGCCCGTGCCGTGGACGCTGGTGAGAACCCCTCAAAGTTGGACGATGAAAACCTTTGGCAACTTAAGCGTCGCCTCCACGCTGAGCTTGAGAAACTGCGAAAGGAGGCTCTTGAGGGCTCACTGACACTAGAGGTCTACGAGCGTGAGTTTAGGGATAAACCGGAGTACTCGCTACTCCACCTTGACGTTGAGGCTGCTAGGCGGCTAGCTAACCCGTGTAGACTGTGTGAGAGAAGGTGTATGATTGACCGTAGTAGGCGTATCGGAGCGTGCCGCATAGACAATAAGACCTATGTCCATAGTTGGTTCCATCATCTCGGCGAGGAGCCGCCACTGGTTCCTAGCGGCACAATATTCTATGGTGGCTGCAATTTTACTTGCGTATACTGCCAGAACTATGATATAAGCCAAGTTATGCCCCGTGCAGGAGAGGTTGTTGATGCCAAGAGGCTTGCACAAATGCAGCGGGAGCTACGTATCTATGGTGCCCGAAACATAAACCATGTGGGTGGTGAACCAACACCAAATATACCGACTATCGTTGAATCACTATTGTATCTCGACGTCAACGTGCCCCATATATGGAACTCCAATATGTACATGACTCTTGAAGCAATGGAGATACTGATAGATTTTGTTGATTTGTGGCTTCCAGACTTCAAGTATGGTGACGATAAGTGCGCCCTTAGGCTTTCAGCTGTGCCCAGATACTTTGAGATAGTAACTAGGAATATCAGAATAGCTGTTGAGCATGGAGACATGATTATTAGACATCTAGTGCTTCCAAACCATATAGAGTGTTGTAGCAAGCCCATTATGCAGTGGATTTCCGAAAACCTGCCAGTAGACCGGATTCTGGTAAACATTATGGATCAGTATAGACCTGAAAACCTGGTAGCAAAGTACCCCCGGAGATGGAGGGATATAGCACGCAGGGTGCACCTTGAGGAGGTTGAGGAAGTAAAGGCTTACGCTGATAAACTAGGCATACTCTACGAGCCTGTGAGCTAGCTATCGAGTGGAGGCGCAGCCGGGTTAGGGGCTGACCATGAAGCCCAGGAGGGTACTGATACTCGACGGCTATACCGACGAGCCTGCTGGTTTCGGCGTGCCACCCTACATAGACGTGTATCCCCGCTATATAGCGGGCGCTATCTGGGCTGTGGATAAGTCTACCACCATACACTATTTCACTGTTGACGAAGCACGCCGAAACCCGTCAGAATTCATAAAGAGAGCAAATACATACGACACAGTGATAGTTATTGCTGGTGCTGTAGTACCGGGCAGGTATATTGGCGGTACTCCCATAACGCTTGAAGAACTCAAGACATGGTTTAGCCTCATAGATAGGCCGTTCAAGATGCTTGTTGGTGCGGCTGCACGGTGGGGAATAGGAAACGAGGGTGGCACAGTTGCAGCTCTCCCAAGTACCATTAGAAACAATTTCGACGTGATAGTGACCGGTGACCCAGAGTTATATGTCTACGAGTACGCTGTGGAAGGGCCAGAGAAGGCGAGGCCATGGGTGAGGCTTGAAAACCTTGACCTTCTAGCAGAGTTTGCCGTTAAGGGTGCAAAGATTGTTGAACAACACCCTAACCATGGTTATAACCTAGTAGCTGAAATTGAAACATATCGCGGCTGCAGCCGTTGGATAAGTGGTGGCTGTAGCTTCTGTGTAACAAAACTCTACGGCAAACCAAGGCAGAGAAAACCGGAAGACGTTGTCAGGGAGGTTGAAGCGTTATACCGTGCTGGTGTACGTCACTTCAGGCTTGGGCGGCAAGCAGACATACTAGTTTACGGCAGCAAGGAGCTTGACACTACCGAGTGGCCTAAGCCCAACCCGGAAGCCCTTGAAAGGCTACTGCATGGAATTAGAAGTGTAGCACCAAGCCTTATCACACTCCACATAGACAATGTTAACCCTGGAACTATTGTGCGCCATGAGGAAGAGTCTGTTAAGGCCATCAAGACCATAATTAAGTATCATACACCTGGAGACGTAGCTGCCCTCGGCATAGAGACAGCTGACCCTAGAGTCGTTGTAGAGAATAACCTTAAGACACTACCGGAAGAGACGCTAAAGGCTATCGAGATTATTAACAGGTATGGAGACGTGCCAGGCTATAATGGGCTTCCAGAACTTCTCCCAGGCATAAACTTCGTCCTAGGCCTTATAGGCGAGACTGCTGAAACCTATAAGCTCAACACACAACTACTCGAGGAGGTGTATAGAAGGGGGCTGCAGCTAAGAAGGATTAACGTTAGGAAGGTGTTAGTACTCCCTGGCACTAGGATGTCGCTTGTTGGCACGAAAATCGTAAAGAAGCATGAGAGGTATGCAAAGTGGTTTCAGAGGATAGCATTGAGATACTCGAAACTCTTCCTTGAACGCCTACTGCCTCGCGGTTCTGTGCTAAGGCACGTTTACGTTGAAAAATACGATGCATCACAAGGGGTAACCTTTGCCAGGCAGGCTGGAAGCTACCCGGTGGTAGTCGAGATACCGTGTAAGCTCGACCCTCCATTAGTCATAGATGTCGTTGTCTACTCTCATTCTGCACGAAGCGTGCGCGGTATGCCAATACCCCTTGACGCTAACCATGCAAGCCTTTCAGCCTTAACTAAGGTACTAGGCAGGAGCATGGCCCTTCAAGTGGTATCGCGTAGACCCTTCCGTTCAAGCAGCGAATTGGCTAGACTTGGTCGGGACGTGCTACGCTACGTAGGCCTTACGGGCTTTAGGTGCTGAATCCCTCGGAGTGGGATAACCTACGGGTTTCTTAAACAAGTGTTAGTTTCAAGCACTGATATCTTTTTAACAGTCGTCAAGGGGTATACTCTATTTGAGGCTTCAAGAGGGGCAAGTGGACATGCTATCACTGCACTCAGACCGTCGTAGCGAAACTGACCAGCGGCATGCACAAATACTTGACGCACCTGCAAGGTTTGATCCTAAGGCGAAGACCGTTAGTATAGCAGGTAGAACGATACGTATCGGAGGTCCATTACCAAAGCTGAAGGAGAACGAGAGATTTATAGCATACACGCTTACTGTATGCCCATACTGTTACCGGCTGCTACCAGCAGTAATATTTGAGCGCGGTGGAAAGGTATACATCAAGAGGAGCTGCCCTGAGCATGGCACCATAGAAGAGCTGTACTTTGGCGACGCCCAGATATACAAGAGATTCATGAAGTATGAGGAGGAAGGTACTGGCGTTACAGCATACGTAAAGCTTGAAGCGCCATGCCCCTTTAACTGTGGATTATGTCCACGCCATAAGAACCATACAGCACTCGCAAATCTGGTTGTAACTAACCGCTGCGACTTATCATGCTGGTATTGCTTCTTCTACGCCGAGAAGATGGGTTATGTTTATGAGCCAACACTGGAGCAAATAAGGATGATGATAAGACAGTACGCCAAAGAAGGCGTTGTAATGTCTGTCCAGATAACCGGTGGCGAGCCAACACTAAGGCCAGACCTCCCCGAGATCATTAAGCTGTTGAAGGAGGAAGGTGTACGCCATATACAGCTCAACACTCACGGCATAACATTTGCAAGGCTATGGTTCGAAAAGGGCCCAGAAACAGCTGTAGAGTACGCTAAGAAGCTCCGCGAGGCTGGCCTAAACACAGTTTATATGAGCTTTGACGGTGTTACGCCGCGTACGAACCCGAAGAACCACTGGGAGGTACCGTATACCCTTGAGGTCTTTAGGAGGGCTGGCGTGACTAGCGTGGTGCTAGTACCCACTGTGATAAAAGGTATTAACACACATGAACTCGGCGCAATAATAAAGTTCGCTGCCAAACACATGGACGTGATTAGGGGTGTAAATTATCAGCCCGTCAGCCTCACTGGCAGAATGAGGAAGGAGGAGAGGGAAAAGTACCGGGTAACAATACCTGATGTGCTAAAGCTTATCGAAGAACAGACAGATGGCCAGATACCAGCTGACGCATGGTTCCCTATACCTGTGGCAGCAAAGTTTGCATACTTCCTTGAGGCTCTCAGCGGCGAGCTGAAGATATGTATGGCCAACCATCCAGCATGCGGTTCAGCGACATACGTTTTCGTAGAGCGTGATGCCGACGGGCTACCTAAGAGGTTTATACCGATAACAGAGTTCTTTGACGTTGAGGGCTTCATAGAGTACATGGAACAGAAGACCGGAGAGCTAAGAGCAGCTAGAGAGGGAAGGCTTAGTGGGTTCAAACACAAGCTCAAGATAGCATCAATCATAAAAGATCTACCAAAGTTTGTTGACCGCGAAAAGCTGCCAAAAGACCTCAATATAACTAAGCTGCTAGCCAATGTGTTCATAAAACGCAACTATGAGGCCCTCGGCGAGCTACACTATAGAATGCTATTCCTCGGCAACATGCACTTCATGGACCCATACAACTACGACGTAGAGCGCGTAATGAGGTGCAATATCCACTACCTATCACCGGACGGTAGAATAATACCATTCTGTACATATAACGTGTTCACGACCTTTACCGCGACCATATCATTAGGAAGTACGGAATACCAATTGAAGAATACGTAAGAAAGTATGGCGGCAAGGATATAGGGCCCGACATCAAGTATGTACGCAACATTAAGCTGCTAAAGAGCACACCAATATATTACGAGGCATACAAGGGTATCGTGCCTGACGATGTACTTCAAGGCAAGAGTATTGGCTAGCCAATAACACTTAACACCTTTTTCCTAAAGTTCTCATAGACCAACTTTTTAACTTCGCTAGCCTCCACGGATTTTATAGCTGCTATCTCGGCCACTGCATCAGCTACAAGGCGGGGCTCCAGCTCTAGACTGCGATACTTGTACGGCGAATCACTCTCGGTAAGCATTATCGATATGGGTGCTGCCTTTACCACATTGCGGTGCTTAGCCTGTATCTTTACAGCAGGGTTTATCGATATCGTATAGCCAGCAGACTCTATGTCCTTTAGCAAGTGTAGCGGCCCAGTATACCAGTGGAAGTTAGCTGCAACAATATCGTAGCGTATTAGTAGGTTGAAAACCTCTTCCCATGTTCCCGCTGTATGCAAGTTAAGGAATAGCTTGTAGTCACGTGCAGCTTCGAGAAATATGCGGAAAACTTCACGCTGCAGCTCTATGGTCTCGCCAACAAACTTTGTGTCAAGGCCTACCTCTCCTAGGCATTTAATGTTTCGGCTCAGTGCTAGATCGACTATCCTTTTCGCTTCGTCTAGAGCTTCCCTAAGAGACTTAACATTCCAGGGGTGAAGGCCTATACAGGGGTATATCCTATCCTTATATTTCTCGGCTATCTCAATGCTTCTAATGCTGCTCTCTAAATCCTCGCCGACAGAAACTATTACAACATCTATGCTGGCTAGTATGCGTTCAATATCGGCATCACTGTATTCTGGGAGGTGGCTGTGAACATCTATGTAAGCTACCCTTTCAACCATACATCCTCCCCGACTGCACCAATATACTAAGACAAGTAATATAGACAAGTACTAAACCGAAATGATAAATTCCCTGGAGAGCTTGACCCGGCTGTGATGAACATCCCGAACCCGGAGCAGAGGGCGATGAAGCTGTGGCGGCTGCCTGAGCCTCAGCCCGTAAAAGATTCATCAGCTAATCAGCATAGGCGGCCTATACATCACAGGCCCTTACACCTCTATGATTGTTATGCCGCCACGTGCAGGGAGGGCAACATTGTATACCCTTACGCCTTGGAGGTCTACTTCAAGCCGCTTCGACCTATGTGCATGCCCGTGTATAACTATGTCAGGCTTTACCTCTAGCAACGCTTTCTCCATGGCTTTACTCCCTATTTCGGGCCATATCTTCTCGTCCTCACCCTCTAGAGTAGCATAGGTTGGTGCATAATGCATTACAACTATGAGCTTTTGACATATGGACTTTAGTTTTTGGAGAGTCCTCCTTAGCCTCTCAACGCGAAGCTGATAAATGAACCTTATATTGGGTATGTTACGCTCCTGCCAGCGTGTAGGTCTGTCAAGCGCGCCCCGCGTACCGTAAATCCCGTAGCATAAACCGTTAGCGCTGAGCGTCATGTAACTATCATTTAACCATACGACATCATTGTATTTCTCTATGAATGTCCTTTCGAGATCCATGTACTCCTCGTTACCAAATACTGCAACAATACTCTTATGCCCACAAAACCTTCTCGTAACAGCAATTACTTGCTGTAGGGCCCCAACCCGGCCCTTGTCAACCATGTCGCCAGCCCAAACCACCAGCATTGCTGACTCGCAGTCACTCTTATGCTTCGATAGAGCCGCCATATAGTGCAGTAGATAGCGTGGGCTATGAACATCCGATACCGCTATTATCTTCATCTAGCTCCACCGCCACGTCAAGGCGGCTAGGGAGGAGTTGTGCACGGTGAATACGTCCCAGCCCTGCTCATCCAATAGCTCCGCCCTGGCCGGGCGGAGCTGTTGCAGGGCCGTGTGAAGCACTATACTCTGGCATCACGCGTTATAAGGTTTTAGTAGGAGCTAACGCCCTAGCCTTGGAGTCGGCTAATCCGGCTGTCATCATGTATCAGCGACCCTCTTACTCGTCACCCTCCAGCATTGCTTGAAGATGTATCGTGGCCTGGCTAGAAATATTATTCTAGCAACACTCTAGGAGGAGTCCTTCTGGAGGATGAGGGTTAGGCTCTGAGCCCCTAGTATGGGGCTGTGAAGAAGCTGAGCTACGCTGAATTCACCACTAGCTCCTGGCTTGGGGGAATAGGCTGTGCAGAGCATAGTAGACAGCCTCGGCGTGGAGCTGAGGGCTTATCTATCACCGCCCCTTCAAAGGCTTGCTGTTGTGCTAGCCGCGGTTGCTGCAAACAATATCGCTAGAGGCCTTGCTATAACTCCCACCATACTATGTAGTGAAGCATTCACGGAGGCTATCCTTGGGGCACTAACTGCCAACAATGCTGAACAAGTCAATGTACGCGACTGTGGTTCTAGCATGGCTATAGGCACTAGCACTATTGTTCTCTGGTGTGAACCGCCAGCCTGGGATGTAGTAGTCTTCTATGCAGGTCCGCTAAAACCTCCACCGAGGAGACTTGCTAGGCTAAAAGCTAGACACCTAGCCAGCGATACCTACCTCTTGGAGACAAGTATAGCTGGTAGGAGGCTACGAGAGTATGTTCGGCTTAAGGGCTACCAGCTAATCAAAGCTAGCGATCCATGCCCAAGAGATATAATTGAGCTGTTATGCGAGCATGCCACCGCTGGCCGCATAGCCTTGCGCGACGCTGTGGACGTTATCGCATATAACAAGAATGTCAGACGTGGAGAAGCTAGACGTATTATCCAGGAGCTGGCTTCCATGGACTGCTTAAGACTTGACAGCCTAGGCTACATAGTTATAGACTACTGTAGGAACTAGAAGCACCAAGCATTATGGTTAAAATAATGATTGAGGCCTGGCTGATGGCTACTCTACTAGTATGGCTGGCCGCATTGGAACTGCTTGGGCCAGCTTTGTTGGAGGTACTAGCTCTTTATGCTCGGCCTCCTCAGCGGTAACTATAACAACTTCCTCCATTCCTAGTCTTGATGCCACGTAGTCCTTGAACTTCTCTAGGACAGCCTTTTCATCAAACTCTTCGACCATACTAATTCTCTTTAGCGTCTCGGGGCTTAGCTCGCTGAATACACGGCTAATTTTTTGTGCTAGCTGTGCAGCTTGCTTGCGGTCACTGATTCCTGCCTCAACGAATCTCTGTATTAGTGTTCTCAGCTGCTGTCTTGCGAGCAGGACCTCGGCAGCTATTCTCGCGTAGCTCCAGTATTCCCTTCCGGCGACAGCTATGATGAGTCTCCTAGGCTTACCCTTGAATATCCTCAGTATAGACTTTACATCCTCTATAACCTTGTCAAGGTATTCTATCGCTAGCTCCGCCTCATAGTCGATCTTTGTCTTGTCAGAGCTTGGCCACTTCTCGATAGATACGAAGCTCTCGCCGCCAAGTCTATGCCAGACCTCCTCGGCAAGATGTGGTGCTACTGGTGCAAGCATCTTCGTCCACGTCTTCACGTATTCTAGGAGTGCTGGACCTGGCTTGCCACCCCTCAACTCAAGGTATTTCGACGCCATGTTCTCCATCTCGTACAGAACGTGTATTGTTGCGCTTCGAACCCTTAGCTCCTCCATGGCCTTGGTCACATATTCTATGCTCTCCTGGAGCTTGCTTAACAGCCAGCGATCAACTAGGTCCACCCTATCATCGTGTTCTAATGCCTTAGCTGCTATGGACTCGAACTTCGCTAGCTGACCCATAACACTCCTCGCTAGCGCATCAGAGAAGTCTGCATCTTGCAGCAGCTCAGCAGCAGCAAGTATTGCTGCTCTAACTGTATCGGGACCATATATTCTCAGAGCCCTGCGTAGCGGTATGATATTGCGTAGACTCTTACTCATCTTCTTGCCTTCAAGCATCACGAAACCATTTACCACTATCTGGCGTGGCCACTTATCCCTCGGAAATATTGCCACGTGATTGAATATGAAGAATGTCAGATGGTTAGGCACCAGATCCCTGCCACTGTGTCTCGAGTCTAGCGGGTACCAATACTCAAACTCGCTACGTAGCTCCTCAAGCACCTTAACGGGTACACCAATCTTCGCCGAGATAGCTTTCGGGTCTCCCTTACCAAGCATTACGTAGTCCCAGAACTCTAGCGTTAACTGGTCCGGTTTTAGCCCATAGCTTCTAATCTTGTGAATTACTGTGTAGAACGCCATGTATATCGTTGAATCGCTAAGACTCTCTATTATCCAGCCCTTAGCCCACGGAAGCTCTGTCCCTAGGCCACGAGTACGAGCCACAGCACGCTCGCGGAGCCAGTCCACGACCTTTCGAAACTCCTCCCTTAGCTCCTCTGGCACTATCCTCATAACCTCCAGGTGTTCTAACACTATGCGCTTCCACTCAGGGTTGCCGTAGTCTACGAACCATTGATCTTTCAGCACCTTAACTACTATCTCGGTGCCACACCTGCAGTAGACAGGCCTATTCATTATCTCATATATCTTATCTGCACGACCAATAGCGGAGAGCCACTTCACCGTGGCTTCCCTAGCTACTGATACCGGCTGACCAACGATCCATGCCTTTACAGCTGCACGTACAAGATCACGTAGCTCTGAGGGGGCTTCAGGGTAAACTAGCTCTACTATATCACTCCTCATAACACCATATCGGTATTCGTCCGAATACAGCTCCTTCGTAGCCTTATCCAGCAAGTCTCGCTCGTACTGGCTTCTTATGCCCATCCTTTCCACGACATCGCGGGCTGGAAGCTCGCTATACCCTTTAACCTCTATGAGCGGAATTGGTGTTAACTCTTCACTGTTAACACCATACTTTTCGAGAAGCTCCTTGTTTTCCAGCAGCTCTCTCAGCGCCACATAGTCGTATGGCGCATGTGCAGGCACACTCATTACTACTCCGGTGGCCGTGGCTGGATCAACAAACTTTGCTGGCAGTATTGGAACCCTCCTACCTGTTGCAGGGTTTACCACTCGCTTGCCAAACAACTCGCCGGGATCAATTTCTCTGACTTCCCTTACGTTGTCACGCTGAAACCTTAGCTTGAATACTGCACGCTTGCTCATAATGTACTTTCTACCATCAACTTCTACCAGCACATACTCTGCCTCGGGGTTAAGCCAAATGTTGGTTACCCCAAATACCGTCTCTGGCCTTAGCGTTGCTGCTGGCAGGTAGACATCCTCATTCTCAAGCTTGAATAGTATCAGTGTGAACTCGCCTATCTCCGGCTCCACGTCGCCCTTGGTGTCATGCATGCCTACAGGCATGTTGTGCTTGGGGCACCATCCTACTGGGTGGGTGCCCTTCTTTAGTAGCCCCTTCTCCTTTAGCTTCATGAATTGCCACACAACAAACTGTTTGAACTCCTCGTCTATCGATGTGAATTCACGACGCCAGTCAATGCTATAACCAATCTCCATCATTGCCTGCTTTGCATCGTTATGGAAGTATCTTGCCAGGGATAGGGGATCCTTCAGCTTCTCTATATCCTCCGGCGGTACGTCATACACGTTTATCATTAGGTCTATTAGCTCCTTGTCCCCTGCCGCTATTGACTCAGCCATTGTTAGTATCGGTGTTCCCGTATAGTGGAAGCCCATTGGGAATAACACATTGTAACCTTGCATCCGCTTAAATCTTGCATAAGCATCGGTTATCGTGTATGTTCTGCTGTGACCTAGGTGCAATGGGCTATTGGGATACGGGAAAGCCGCAGTAATGAAGAACTTCTTTCTACCGGGCTGGGGATCTGCCTCGAATACTCTGCTTCTCCTCCATTCGTTTTGCCATTTCCTGGCTATCTCGACGAGATACTTTGCATACTCATTTATGGGCTCTCTGCGCGTAACTATGCTCGAAGCAATAACCAGTCACCCGTCCATGGATCCATATTATGGGCCGGATACCAACGTTTCTAACCTGGTGTTAAATAAGCTTTACCCCTGGCAGTAGGAATAACAGCTTATATTCTCTTTTCACTGCGTACCCGTCACGCGGAGCTTGAGGGAAGGCGGAGTAATGATTGAATACGTGCGTAAAACTATGAAAGAAATAGTCATGTTCATAGACAAGGTTATTGAGAAGCTTAACGAGGAGCAGGTTAGCCTGATGCTCGATGTCCTAGAGAACGCCTACCGCCAGGGTAGTAAGATATTAGTCATGGGTGCTGGGCGCAGCGGGCTTGTAGGAAGAGCATTTGCCATGAGGCTTATGCACCTAGGCTTCAACGTCTATGTCCTCGGCGAGACAATAACACCGAGCATAGGCGAGAGAGACGTAGTCGTTGCTATATCAGGCTCCGGTAGAACGCAGCTCATAGTTACAGCTGCGGAAGCGGCAAAGAAGGTTAAGGCAACCATCATAGCTATTACAAGCTACCCTGACAGCCCTCTTGGAAGACTCGCAGACATTGTTGTAGAGATACCTGGAAGGACTAAGCTCGCGCCAGACATAGACTACTTTGCGAGACAGATACTGGGCATCCACGAACCCTTGGCACCGCTCGGAACTCTCTTCGAGGATACTGCGCTAGTATTCCTTGATGGCGTGGTCGTAGAGCTTATGCATAGGCTCGGAAAGAGTGAGGTTGATCTCCGGGCAAGACACGCCAACATAGAGCTTTAGGGAGCTAAGGCACACACTACATGATTGTAGGGCTACTAGGTCTTGGCTAGCGTGGCTGGCAAGCGTAGGCCGAGACTGCTGAGAAGTGGTAAAGTTGTAAACGCGTTTGATCCATGGGGAAGTCCCCTCTGCACGTGTCCCACAAAGTACTCGCTAAACCCCTACACTGGCTGTAGTCACTTCTGCGTATACTGCTACGCTACAGCCTACATAGGTCAGAGGCCTAGCACTCCAAAGAAGAACTATAGGGAGAGACTCCTCCACGACATTACCAGTGTTATAGACCCGAGATTCCACATAGATATTTCGACCAGCAGCGATCCCTATCCCCCAGAGGAGGAGTATTACAAACTGACACGCTGGACCCTCGAACAGCTCCTACCACGTGGCTTCAAGGTCCTAATTATAACAAAAGGCTCACTCGTAGCCCGCGACACAGATCTACTATCAAGAGGTAATGCAGCAGTAACAATGACTATCACGACACTCGACCGGGGACTTGCCGCTAAACTAGAACCGGGAGCACCACCTCCACGAGAGAGAATCGAGGCACTAAGACGGCTCTCCCGTGCAGGTGTACCAGTGGGGCTCCGGCTCGACCCGGTATTCCCCTACTTAACTGATGATGCAGAGAGTATAAGGAGGGTGTTAGAGGCTGCTTATGAGGCTGGTGTCCGGTTTGTTGTAACCTCAACCTACAAGGCTAGACCTGATAACTTGAAGAGGCTTGTTGAGGCTTTCCCGGAGTACGAGAAACTATACAACAAACTGTACAGGGAGGAGGGTGTTTGGATGCATGGCTACTGGTATCTACGGCAAAGCTTGCGGTACGAGATAATGCTTCGGGTTAAGCGTGAAGCCGAGCGTCTCGGCATGGAGTTTGCGACGTGTAGAGAGGGGTTCCCTTGGCTACACACCGCAAGGACCTGCGATGGCTCCCACTTAATCCCACTGCGTATAGAGCCTCCCCGGAAACCACAGCAGAGAAGACTCGATGAGTATGCTAGCGGGCAGGAACGTATAGCTTGAGGAACTCTACCAGCGATGCTGCTAGTCTGCCAACCTCCATCTCCACAAGCTCTCGCGGAGGCCACTTACCACCCACACGTACATAACACTCCCTACACAATCTGATCACGGGGCTTACCTGCACCGAGCACTCATCGCAGACTAGACGGCCACACATACTGCACGATGCCACTGCAAGCCTCAAGCCGCAAGCTTGACACAAAGTACTCCTACAGAGAACGCAGACCCCATTGTTCCAGTCGTCCTCGCATACATGTCTGCCACACAGCAGACAGCGATACCTAGCAGGCTTTCTGTTGCAAACCTCACAGATATCCATAGGGTCCAAGGCTTACTCTTCGCCCTCCACCTCCTCTTCCTCCTCTAGCTCCTCAGCCTCCTCCACATCCACCTCTTCACGTGTCCTGCCCCTACCAACTTGGAGCGAGGAGAGTATTGTGAGCGCCCTGTTGACAGCCTCCTCAAGCTGTGTTTTGTTTTTCGCGTAGATCATTGCCTTGTACCTGTCGGCTGCATACTCCTCGATAACAACTATGGCTTCGCCTGGCTCCAGGTGGAGCCTTGCTGCGAATCTACTAACCTTCATCGCTGGTACGGCTATCTCCTTGCTGTACTTATAGCCCTTAAGCTCAATACTCTCAACGCTCTCCGCAACAATACCGTATGGAGAGCTTCTAGGCTGCTGCCTACCACGCCTCTTCCTAGTTGTGGGCTGTATCGTGTATACCTCCTTTATTCTCAGCCATACACCACCATGCTTTATGTAGACCTGCAATATCATTCACCCCCTTCGCACCTTGCTCCTAGGACGCGAGGACTCCCAATCTATCACCTATAACTCCCTTCCTAACAAGCATCTCATAGGTCCTCCATATCCTCTTCAACGTTACATGTCTAACATCAAACCCTCTGGCCTCCAGTATCTCAAGCACGTAATCGGGGAACTCGTCGGGGTGTCCACTAAACGTTCTGACAGCCTCTATTACTGCTTCAACTACATCACGCGATGAGGGGTATGGCTTGTACCTCTTCCTCTTCTGCTTTAGCTCGCTCTCAGCACTAACAATCTCCTCGAGCACGTCCTCGGGTACGTAGTCTATTATATCGCTCATAACCGTGGCCTCCTCACCCTAACGGCTATCACAGTACGCCTCCTCATATGCCCAGTAGATGTTATGCCGACATCCTCGCCAGTTGTACGGGTAACCACTATGTACTTCTTCTTGATTTCCTTAATTATTTTAGCTGCACTACCCCTATCAAGCAATAGGAAGTCAACACCATTATTATACTCTACTATGTCAACTATGGAGTTCTGTATTTGCTCGCTAGAGTCGAGCAATGGGCCGAGGAGTCTAGCTAACTCGGCAGGCTTTATCCCGCGCACCTGGAGCAGTACGTTGTACTCTCCACCCCTAACATCCTTGCATGTAGGACATATTGTCGGGCTAGCTCTAACCTCAACACGGTACGTCTGGCTTATAGGCTTGTCCACACCTTGTACTTGTATGCTGTAGCGTATAGCGTATATTGTCCTCCAGGACGGCTTTGTCAGGGGCTCCACGCCCTCAACACTAAAGCCCCTAACCTCAGGCCTGCACGGCTTAACGCCTCCAGCAACCTCTTCTACAAAACGTTGAACAGCCTCTTCCAGCTCGCCGCCACTCTGCCAGCGGTGGCCAATCCGGTAGGCCCCACAGTATTTACAATAGTCAAATCTCACTCGTTCAGGTACACAGAGCAGTTTAAACATCTCCACGTAACAGTCGAGGCAGAATGGTCCAACACTATCTCCCGGTGTAAGCGGCTTACCACACCTAGCACAATAGCCTCTCAAAACTGCTGGCCCCAAGGCTGTAACCTATTAACCGGAGCCCACGTAATATCCCGGACGGTCTAGAGGGTGATGAGTTAGACCCGGCCAGACCTCTAACTACTCAAGGTTTTGGGATGAAGTATCCTAGTCCAGCTGACGACCGAGCACCATATATAATGGTATTACTGGCCCACATCTATATTCTAGCCCTATAAGCTAAACCAAGAGGAGTGGGGATAACCTTTGGAGCTTACATCTGTTGAGTCACTCCAGGCTGCCACAACCCCTACCCTCGTGGAGAAGGAAGTTACTGCTACACCGAGAGAGGTAGCCCTAACAGCCTCCATGGCCTCTCTACTCGAAAGACTTGGTATTGAATGCAGCGAGTGCAGAGAGCATGCATACGATCTCCTAGCACACTATCTACGTGGCATTGATGCGAAATACGTTGATGGGGTTGCCGAGATAGCTTCCAGGAAAAGGAACCACTTTACAGTCCTCGTAGATGTTTGGGGCGAAGATGGATTAATAGCTGCTCTCGAGTATCTGGCCTCAAACGCTTGCGATAAAGATATACTCTCCGAAATCGTAGCCGATATACTCGCAGCAATGGATTATGATGCTGATGCGAGACGGTTAATAGTAAAGATACTACCTAGAATGAGCTGCGAGGAACTACAAGGGCTCATAGCTGCAATGCTGCTTGTACCGCCAAGGGTGAAGAGGTAATGGGGTATGCGAGGCTCGACCTCATATACATAGTCTCTAAGATAGCTGAGGCAGCTATTAGAAGTGCTGCAGGCCTCAGCTATAGCCTCGACGATATGCCCCAGAGCGTTAAGGAAGCTGCAGCAGCAATAGTTGCAACTGTTTCCGAGCAAATAGCTGTTGAGGATGATAGAATTTTGCGCTGCCGCATCTGCGGGAAAGGACCCTTTACGCGTAAGGGGTTATACCTCCATGTACGTAGAGTACACCTCGACACTATTTACGATATGGTCCGCCGCGAACTCGAAACATATCTTTGGAGAACCAAGAACATCTAGAAGGGTCTGAAGGGGCGGAGCACGCTCATCCCAGAAACCACGGTCGCCATTGGAGTCTTTCTTCACCCCCTCATCTTTGCTCCAAGCACAACCCTTGAGCCTTGATCGGTTATGAGTACGACTGCATCAACTCCGTCAGGCACCGCTATACGGCCAATGTAGACGTAGTATTCGCCTGGAGCTTTAACCTCCTCTACCACTACCGCTTGTTTGCCACTTCTCACAAGTCTTATAGCGCTGAGCCTTGCCGGTCGATGGAACAGCACATCGCCACTAACGGTAGCATAACCAGTCTCTTCGACGACCTCACCCCGGCTATTTCTTACCTCCACAATTATTACGTAGCCCTTTGTGTTCCTATACCTCTCAGCATAGTCTGCAATAACATCCACTAGCTCTCCGCTATGCTCCCTTATATTTTCCAGCTTGTAAACCGTAAGTGTTACAGGCCCTATCTTGGCTTCCTCCTCCTTGTAGATCCTTGCTATGACTTTACCAGTCCTACCCAAGCCCTATTCACCCTCGCAGCCCTATGGACACGTGTGAGAGCGATATGGTAGAGTTCGTTACAGCATATCCATCGGGTAGCGCCATTGCTTTATGTGCGGGAGGCAGCGGGGAGAGAGTTGTGGGGGCCCGGTGAGGAGGAACCTCCATGCGGTAAAAACTACTACGGCGGGACTGAAGAATATCATGAAGACTCAGCCGGGCCTCGAGGGCCCCCGCTACTCTTACGAAGCTACTTCTTGTAGCCTATCTTTCGCAGAAAGGCTCTCCTCTCAGCAATATCGTCATCAGTCTCCACGCCTAGCGGTGTAAACCCATCCACTACACCTACGACGCCTCTGCCCTGCTTCGTCTCGACAACAATTACTTGTAGAGGATTGCCGGTAGCGGCAAAGATTGTTACAACCTCTTGTACAGACTTTATGGCGTTGAGCACGTTTATGGGCCATGCATCCTTAATATATATCACGAAGACGTGGCCCGCACCTATCCTCTTAGCTGCCTCTATAGCTAGTCTTCTTAGCTCTTCGTCGTTGCCCTCGTGACGTATAAGTCTCTTATGGCTAGCTTCGCAGAAGGCTAGTCCAAATTTTATGCCCGGTACACTGGTCACTAAGGCCTCATAGAGATCCTCAACAGTCTTAATGAAGTGTGCCTGGCCTATAATCACGTTAGTGCCCTCGGGCACTGGTATGTCAACTACGTGGAACTTTACCTCCTCAGACATGATTCCACCAGTTAAGTTATAGAAGAGCATGGCCGGGCTTTAAACACAATTACATTTAGGCTCCCTGCAGACTGCAACAGTGACATCTACATTCTCGCCACAGACAACATAGCTTATTTCCAGCACAGCTTTGCTTACTGCATCCCTAAACCTTAGTACTTCAGCACTACCATTCCTAATATGCTCTACTGGGATCCCAACACTGCATAGCTTTACGAGCCTACCCGTAATCCTGTACTTGTTTACTACCATTATCTCGCCTATCTCTTCGCCGGTAATTACATCTACCTGCTTGACAATATTATGGATGACAATCGAGAAACCATGGCCCTCCTTCTCAAGCCTAACCTCTACAACGCCATCATGCCTTATCCTTGATGTAAACTCTACACAGCTGTTGCCTGTCAACCCGGGTCTGCCCCGGTAGCTGCGCTAGCAGCCACCACACATAGCTAGGTAGTCTATGTCCGATACATAGTTAATTAAGGCTAGGCTAACAACTAGCATATGGATAGTATCACTGCATACCCGGGGACACGCTGGCGAGGTGATAGCTATGGCTTCAACGCTTAAGACAAAGAGGATTGACTTCCTCCGGCATATAGTAAACCGTATACTTGCAAGCCCCGACGCACCTAGACAGTACGTGGACGATATTAGAAAAATGATTGGTAGAGCTGAGGATAAGTACAGGTTTAACGTCTTTGGTGGCGATGTGAGAAGACTAGCAGATTACTTGCACAGCAAGGATTTCGACGATCTACTAACACTGGTAAAGACTGATAAGAGTGGCGAGGCGCTGAGAATACTGAAGAAGATACTTGAAGAGGCCAGGAAAGCCTATAGCGACATTCCTGAAGTTATTGAGGCTATTGAAGCTAGGTTGCGGGAGATTGAGAAGGGGGAGAAGGCTAGTGTCGAGGAGCTACTCGAAGCTGCCATGTCTGTTCTACGGGAGCTTGAGAAGAAGGGCTTTAGACTAGAGCTAAAGACCGACGAGAAGTTCATAAAAATAACCTATGATGGTAAGCTGGAAGCCAAGCTGGCATATGACCAGAAGCGTAATAGCTTCATACTCGAATACACCGTGAAGAGTAGGCAGGAGTTTCCCAGTGCAGCAGAGGCTAGGGAGTTCGTTACACGCAAACTACTCGAGGTTCTAAAGAGGTGATACACTAGTCTCCATCACTCTTCCTGCCAAGCATGCCGAAGATTATCGACGAGACGCTGTTAAGTTTACCCTCAAACCAGCTCTTTAGAAGACTGTCAGAAGCCATTGTTAAAGCTCGATATGCAGCCTTTTCACCTAACAGCGATGCGAACTTTAATATTCTAGCATGAAGCTTAGCCTCTCTCACGAGCCCGTGAACGAGGCGTCTGTATAACTTTACATCAAGCACCAGCTCGTCTTCAAGCTTTACCACCGATGCTAGTGCTATTGCTGACAGCACTGCTGGCCTTATACCTTCGCCACCCAAACTCATAACGAGACCAGCAGCCTCACCTACTCGTACAACATTATCGCTGCCGAGGTCTATGCGCGGCGGTATGGTAAGTATCGAGTATGCCTCACCTTCTACCTTATCTGTGTTGATTAGGCCAGCTTTGCTGAGCAGCTTTACAGTGTATCTCCGTGGCTCGCTAACACCAGCAAATCCTCCTCCAAAATTGGCTTTATCACCATGCGGGAATACCCAGGCTAGGCCTACACCCCTACTCCAGTCAATAACTATGTAGGCTTCATCGTCTGCTAGTTTTTCTACCTTACCGTATGCCCTCCAAACAACAATCTTACCACCCCTAGAAGAGAATGGGCCGCGCGAGTCAACGACTATGCCTCTGCGAGGGTAACTGCGTACCGGCTTAACGATAATGTTCACCTCTGCCCTTAGCCTGTTAATCCACTCGGACTTGTCTATTATCAGCCAAGGAGGATCCTTGAATTCGACCTCCCTAACAACTCTACCGTCAGAGCCGATTATAACGTAGCGTTTTACAGTGTTGAGGATTCTCGGTCTAGGCAAGCCATGCTTGTCAATGACCTCTAGAAGCCATGACGGTATAGCCTCTCCACATGGTTTCACATAACTCCTCCACATATCGTAGACACGAATCCTCACACCCCTCTTGGAAAGCAGGTATGCGAGAACAGAGCCAGCAACACCGGCACCGAGGATGCATACCTCTCCGCGGTCACATACTACATAATCCATACAATACACACCATAGCTTATAGAAGTCCAATTACTGACCAAAGGCATAAGGATATAAAAGCATAAATGCTATAGAAGCCGGGAACCCGTCTAGGTGTACCCGAAACTAAGGCTGGTCTGCATAAACGGCGAAACCCTCCTACCCACATGTTAAACAAATACCATCTGAAGGGGTGATAAACCATGAACAAGACGCGTATTTCGAGCGAGGAGCTGGACCGTATACTCTCGCAGGTAGAGGAGAAAGAGAAGCGTGACCCAAAGAAACGCTGGATAACAAGGATGATACGGAGCGCCAAACAATACCATAAGATGTGTCCATACTACGATAAGCGTACAGGCAAATGTTTCCTCAAGCTTGGCGAGCGCTGTGAGCGCGATGGTAAGTTTGATGGCTGCCCAGTGTTCGTAGAGTGGCTCTCGAAGAAGTACGACGAGCTAAAGGAGAAGGGTAGGCCGCTGCCAATGGACTTCCTTGATCTCACACTCTCCGTTTAAGCCTCTTGGAAAGATTTTTGGAGTTCCGTCAGACGCTCAGCACCATCTATCTAGCATTCTACCCGCATCACATGCACGGGTTTAACACTACAACACAGCCTATAATTAGTGCTTGTAGTCCTACCGCAAATGGCAGACGGAGGCTTCTATCATTGTCCTCCTCTAACAACATGTTAGGGAGTGTTAGCAGCCCAATAAGCCTTACAACATGCATGCCAGACAATATGAATACAGCATTAATGATGTAGGGCAGATAGAGTATTGCAAGTCTCCTCCACCCGGTAGGGCTACCATGGATGATCACAGATGGGGATGGGAGAAACGAGTCGCTTCCCCATGCCAACTCAGCTCCAAATCCTAGTATTCTTGCCGCTGCATAGTGTAGAGCCTCGTGCAGTACGAGGTATGCTAAACCGAGGATAGCGCTCTCGACAATTAATGCTATGAGGTTTGGCATGAGTGACCCTGCTTCTATGCTAGTATGTGTATCGTAGATAGCATTGACGATGAAAGTTATGAGAGTGTAATCGAGAGTCTCGAGAACCTAGCTACCCGTAAATACGATTTGAGGGAGAGAGGAACGAGTAAAACTATCGGGCACAGAGAGAAAGGGAGAATTAGACGTAGTAGGCGTAGTATCTACCCTCTTCATCACTACCAACGATACCCTCTTCTACCAGCTTGTTAAGGGCATAGCGTATCTTATCTTCGCTAGCGAGGCCCGAAAGTATCGAGTGGAGCTCCCTAACCGTCATCGGTTTCTCCCTTAGAAGGCGCAGGATAATTTCCCGTAACTGGTCCTCGTTAGGTGCGACCACAACGACAACCTCATCATCTTCATAGAGTTTGTGTAGGATTATGTCTTTACTGTATACGTATACATTGTTCTTGTCGTTGCTGTTCTCGCGCTGGCCTAGGGACACGGCTCTACGCCTCCGAATAATCGGGGGTAACCCCACACCCTTATATAGGGCCAATACATTCTACACTATGAAATACCATATGGACAGGAGTATTATCCCGGCCTAAACCACCCTATAACAACGCCATACCTTAAACATATGTTCTGGGCTGGAGGCGAAGCTGATGAGTGTTGCTGCACGTATTAACATACTATCTATCTGCGGACTCGTAGACAGACTCCTGGAGGCATCGCAGCGGCTAGTGGAGGCTTATAGTGAGAAGCTTGTAGACGCTAAGTCGAGAGGCGACAAGACTCTCTCGGAGATACTAGAGCGACGGCTTTCATCAATCCAACTTATAGAGAGCATGGCACAGCACCTCCATGCGATCCTATGCGGTGACCGAGCTAGCATAGCGCTTGGCGATGTGATGAAGGCGTATGATATTGTTGACAAGGCTTACTACCGGGTAGTTGTTGCAGGCAGGGAGAAGCTTCCAACAATGATACGGGCTTACATCTACGAGATAAGACATAGGCTGCAGGAGTTTGTCTACACACCCATCTAGGGGGTCAACGGCCTAAAGCGTCATCACCTTTCGGTAGAGGCCTTATGCTATCATCCCCCCTACGCATCTTTATCGCCAGAAGACATTATAAGCTAATTATTGATTTCTCAGCGTTACCTCCAGGCTACCGGGGGGGTTCATGCAGCTACTGGAGGCTATCCGGACGAGCATGCGTGCCGCCAGGGTGCCGGGACAAGTTACTGCGAAGGTTTTAGCCCATGTGGAAAGCGTTCTTGAGCAATACAGTATCAAGAGTATGGGGGAGCTATTCGAGTTGCCAGACTGGAATTTCTGGCTCGTAGTAGTAAAGTCCATGGTTGCTCCGCTAACAAGGATACTGAAGCAGGAGGGCTATTGTCACGCTAACAGCTTCCTACTTGGCGCCTTAATGTCGCTGGATGAGAGGCTCGCAGAAATGATACGCGAGTGGGTTCGTAACCGCTGTAGCGCCGGTAACGACCCGTGCTGCAAAAACCCTCCCTGCTGCAACCTAGTCTAACACTGGAGCCTTCCTTGCACGGTGATGCATCGTGGCTGTCCAGCGCGAGCTAAAAATAGATCTCAGCCATGTCCCCCTAAGGCCAACCTCGAAGAAGGAGATTAAGCTCTTAGAGACTGCATTGATAGTCGCCACGCTCTACAGACCTGAGATAATAGAACTCATACGGGACCCGCTTGAGAAAGCCACATGGCTTGACAGCCTTGCAATAGCTGCTGCTGCTCTTGCTAGAGAGAAGGCCGGCTACAGCATTAGCCAGATCGCAGAGGAACTTGGGAGGAGCGAGACTACGATAAGGGCCCATCTACAAGGGAAGACCAAGGCTGGGAAAATTGTGAGAGAGACATATGAAAAGCTTGTCAGAGGAGAGCCAACAATATCCCTCCCATTCGCAGTTGCTGAAGAAGGAGATGAATGTAGAAGGGAGCTCGAGAAGCTTAGGGAAGAGCTGAAGGAGCTTCGTGAGGAGAACTACAGGCTCAGGGAGGAGTTAGAGAAGACGCGCGAGGTGGAGGATGTAAAACAGCAACTAGAGGAGATACGGGAGCAGCTAGAAGAACTAGAGAGGGAGCGCGACGAGCTAGCAAAACGTGTTAAGGAGCTGGAGGAGAAGGCTGCCCTCCTAGACGAGATCCGCCGGGTACTGGGCTGCTAGGACGAAAAGGGGACCTTATAGCGGTGGCTGCTAATGCCGTGTCCCTGGTATCGCGGCGGGTTATGCACGTCACCTAAGCTCTCGGAGCCCACGACAGCTGTGACTTCGCCAGAGCGGTGCCTTGGGGGCGAAGCTGAGTACAAGTCTTGCAAGTTTTACGTTGAGCCGTCTAGCCAGCAGCGTAGCCGCCCAGTACTCGAGGCAAGCCTTAAGCCTGCTATTGAGAAGCAGCTTCGCCCCTACAAGCCAATACACCTTATAACTCATAGGCCTAGATCTGGCTGTCCATTCTTCAAGGTCTACGAGTATGCTGGCGGCTACCTTGTGGTATGCCAGGTGCTCAACCGCCTGCTGACAAAGAGTGAGGCTACAAAATGCGAGAAGTACTGGCAAACGTGTCCGTTCTATAGGCTTGGTATGCAACAAAAACAAGGCTAGGTGCTAACTCTCAATACTCACTGGAGGCAAGGGGAAGCCAGCTAGCGTACTTGCAAGATACACGCTTTCAATCACATACTCAGCTAACCTAGAGCTGTCAACCTCTACGGCTGAAATGTATACCTCGACGCCGTTTACCAGCACAAACGGTTCAAACCCCTCCTCGCCATCAGCTACTGGCACTGTTACCTCCGAGAAAGAAGCCAGGTATCCTGCTTCGCGTAGTGCCTCCACTACACGCCTAGCATTCTCTCGTACGGCACTGCTCCGAGAGCCATAGCCTCTAAACACTACAACCTCTACATGCTCCACGAGCTAGTCCCCCGGGAGACCATAGTCTACTAGGGTTTAGCGTTAAGCAGAACCCCATAGTAATACTGTTTGGCCAGGATAGCTTGGCATGGTATACGTTATAAGGTGTCGCTCTGTTAGTTTATGTGTGCACAGGGGAAGGTGGAATGCAGCAAGCTAGCCAGCTAATGGTTGACAAGAGAACACTGAAACAGATTATTAGAGAGCTTAAGCGCTGGAAGGCGCCGGCAACGGTACTGCTAACACTCTACATACCACCAGGCAGGCCCATAAGCGACGTTGTCAGCCTGCTTAGAACCGAGTACTCGATAACCGACAATATTAAGCTCAAGAGGACCCGCGACGCTGTACAGAGGGCACTAGCAGCCGCCATGGATAGGCTTACGAGGATACAGAAGGTGCCGCCTAACGGCTTAGCAGTCTTCTGCGGAGAGGACATGGAGACTAAGGACTTCATATGCTTCGTCTTCTCGCCGCCAGAACCGGTGCCAGTCTTCTTCTACCGTACCGACAAGTGGTTCCATACAGAATTCCTCGAGGAAATGATAGAACAAGAGGAGACCTACGGCCTCGTAATAATCGAGCGCGACCAGGCCACTATAGGCCTGCTTAAGGGTACACGTATACAAGTTCTAGAGGAACTTGAGGGCTACGTGCCAGGCAAGCACCATAAGGGCGGTCAGAGCCAGAGGCGTTTCGATAGGCAGATCGAGCAATTCGTAAAGGGCTTCTACCGCGAGGTAGCCGAAGCAATGAACAAACACTTCCTGCCACTCATAGAGAAGGGTGTCCTCAGAGCGATAATACTCGGTGGCCCCGGCTACGCCAAGCAAGACTTCCTCGAGGAAGCAAGGGACTTCCTGGACTACCGTGTACGCCAAAAGATAGCAAGCAAGACCGTCGATGTAGCCTATCAGGGCGAGGCTGGGCTGAGAGAGCTAGTCATAAAGGCTGCCGACATAATTGAGCAGAACAAGTACGCAGAACTCGCTAAGGCTGTTGAGGAGTTTAAGCTCCACCTAGCAAAGGATGACGGGCTAGCAGTATATGGCGACAAGATGGTAAAAACAGCCCTCGAAATGGGTGCTCTGAAATACATTATAGTCGACGAGGAGAGGCCTGATGCAGATACACTGGCGGAGGAGGCTAAGAAGTATGGCACCAAGGTTTACTTCTTGAGCGGAGACCTACCTGAGGCGGAGTGGATACGCAAGACGTTCAAGGGGCTTGTTGGCGTGCTACACTTCAGGATAATGTAATGCACAGCAGAGAACGATACTGGAGTGAGTATGCAGCCTCTGGCGCTACTGTGGCTCGATGGTTGCTGGCGGCTTGGTTGTCACCGCATACGCAACCATTGTTACCTCGGATATTTCGCCCGTAATCCTTCTAGCAATCCTATCTAGGACCTCGTATGATATTCGGGCCCAGTCAGCAGTCATGGCATCCTCGCTCTTGACTATCCGGACTTGGACTATGTAGCCATAGACCCTACGGTCTCCTTTCCCCACCTACTTATCGTCCCCGACCACGGCGAATGCCTGCCAGACACTATAGTATAGTCCTGCTTTCAGCAGCTCCTCCTCAACTATTCTGCTTGCACGCCTAGCTATCCGAAGCTTTTCCTCGGTAACCTCACCAATAATCCTCACAGCTAGCCCTGGGCCTGGAAACGGGTGTCGATAGGCTACCTCGCGGGGTACGCCTAGGCTGAGAGCTAGCCTTCTCACCTCATCCTTGTAGAGATATCTTAGCGGCTCCATCAAGTGTAGGTCCAGCCATGCTGGAAGCCCTGCAACATTGTGGTGACTCTTAATCCTATCAGTCCCAGGCTCGGCACTGCTCTCCACTACGTCTGGATAGGTTGTACCCTGGGCTAACCACTTTATTGCAGGGTCTCCCCGAGCTATCTCGGCGAATATTCGGGCAAATTCTTCCCCGATAATCCTCCTCTTCTCCTTGGGATCTACTACGCCACGTAGTCTTGAGAGGAACTTGTCAGCAGCACGCACCACGATAGGCTTTATGCCCAGGCTCTGCAGTGTCAATAGTACTTCTTCAACCTCGCCCTCACGGAAAAGTCCGTGGTCAACAAATACTGCTACCAGGCGGTCGCCAACCGCTTTCTTGACAAGTAGCGCGGTGGTTGTAGAGTCTACACCACCACTAACAGCAACCAGTACCTTGTCTCTGGTTCCAACCATCGTTCGTATCTCTTCAACCATTTTCTCAGCATAATTTTCTGGCTTCCAGGTGGGCCTACACCTGGCTATGTGGAGTACAAAGTTCTCTATGAGTAGCCGGCCCTTAGGCGTGTGAGCAACCTCGGGGTGGAACTGGACGCCATAGATCGGCCTTCCATCCCTATCGAGTCTAAAGGCTGCTATGTAGCCGGTATCCTCCGAGACCGCTAGGACCCTAGCACCCGGCGGCACTTGAGATACATAGTCGCTATGGCTCATCCACACCTCCTCGCTCTGGCTCCACCCACCAAACAATGGGTCGCTACCAACAAGCCTCACTATAGTCCTGCCATATTCGCCTTGCCCTCACTCAACACAACCACCAAGCATTATGGATAGGAGCTGATGACCATAGCATATGCCGAGTAGCGACACGCTATAGTCTAGAAGCCAGCCCGGCAGCCTCGGCGCGTTATCAATGTAGACGCTTGAGGGCCCACCTGACAGTATTATGGCGCAAGGCTTCACCTCCTCAACAACATGTCTCTCAAGCCTGTTAAACGGTATGAGTTCACTGTAAACATTTAGCTCCCTAACCCTCCTAGCTATGAGATGCACGTACTGTCCTCCAAACCCAATAACGAGGACTGTATCATGCTCCCGGTAGGGCCTCCAGCCCTCCGTGCTCCTCATCGTGTACTCCGCGGGACTCTGCAAAACCACAACTCGAATAAACGCTACATCCCGGATATGGGGCTGCATGAGGCTCTTTAGGTGGATACATGTTGGCTGATTTCCGCTCAAAAATTCTTGACGCCCAGGTAGTGCTTGTATTTGGAGATGCTATACCTTGAGCCTGGGAGAGCGGAGGTTGAGCCCCACCAAGTGAAGACTGACACGAGGTTTAGCAGGAATGTCCGACTGAAAATCCCTCTAGCATCATCGCCCATGGATATCGTGACTGAAAGAGAAATGGCTATAGACATGGCGCTTCACGGCGGCATAGGTGTTGTGCACCGCAACCTACCCATAGCCAGACAAGTCGAGGATGTTAGAGCTGTCAAGGAGTATCCCGCCGCGCTACCCCTCAGACCGCTCTACGCTAGCCAAGGCGAGCCTTGTACCCGCATACTCGAGGTTATGCGGAAAGAGGGGGTTAGGCAGCTACCGATCATAGATGCCGCTGGCAAGGCTAGCTGGCTACGCCTACTATCACATTGTCTCTGAGAATTGTAGAAGCGGAGGCGAACCCGTAGACTCAATGGCAATTAGTGGGCCAAGTGTCCACCTCGAGGCTATCCGGGAGGGAGTTAGCATTGTCAGGCAAGGCAAAGTTGACGTAGTAGCTGTTACTGATAGGGATGGACACTACGTTGGCTCGATAACGCTGCGTGAAGCTCTCGAAGAATATGACCCTGCAACCAACTAAGATGGAAGGCTTATCGTGGCCGCTGCAATATCACCCTTCGACCTAGAGCGTGCAAAGATGCTAGACCGCTACGTTGATGCACTAGTGATGGACGTAGCACACTTCCACAATGTTAACGCGATGAGAGCCGCTGCAAGGATCGCTAAGGAGACTACTGCTGACATAGTGATAGGAAATGTTGGTAACTACCAAGCAGTCATGGATGCAGCATCAATAGTCGAGAGGATTGACGGCGTTAGAGCTGGTGTAGGCGGAGAATCAATATGTACGACGCCACAGATGACAGGGGGCATACTCGCCAACGCTATGGGCTACAGCATCTGCCAGGGATGCAGTTGAAGAGCTGGAGCTAGATGCTCCAGTGATAGCTGATGGCGGCATAAGGACGCCTGGCGATGCTGTAAAAGCTCTTGCAGTTGGAGCTAGCTCTGTAATGCTAGGCTACGCTGTTGCAGGAACAGATGAAGCGGCTGCACCGCTGATAAGAATAGGCGAGAAGCTCTACAAGCCCTATAGGGGGATGACTAGCCGAGGAGCAATGGAGAAGAGGTTTGCCATGGACAGATATGCGAGGCTCGTAAAGAAGCTAGAAGAAGGCGTCGAAGGTTTAGTACCATATCGTGGTCCCCTATCAAGAGTTATCCGCGGATTTGTTGAGGGTATCCGCGCAGGCCTTGGATACGCTGGTGCAGCTAGCATCGAGGAGCTGTGGAGGAAAGCCAAACTTATCAAGGTGATTGAACCTAAAACGGTCAGTGTCAAAACCACCAATTAACCTCGCCACAAGTTACAATAGCATAGCTACATAGGATTCTATACAAGAGGCATGAGGAGGAAAGCTCTACACCCCACTACAGCCATAGAACCTACAGGCAGGGAGGGCTGAGAGAGGGCTAGGACGTGGGGCGGCGTATACCGCCAGGCCTTTGCACGCGGTGCAAGGGCTACAAGAAGCTCTGCGGCTTACCCTACTGCCCCATACTTGAGAGGTTTCGGCAGCAAGTTCTAGCATCCTCTCGCATTACGGGTTCGAGAGAGGTCGAGGGAGACTCTCCTCCCAGCATTGTTGTCGGCGAGGCTGGCTATCCCACTGTGCCCATCCTCTACAACCTACCGCCCGAGGAGCACGGCGAGAAGGCAAGACTGCACGATGCGCCACTCGACTGGGCTAGGCAAAGGCTACCCCTACGCACGATAATCTCTTACCGCTCAAGCTTAGTCTCGGGCGTGAAGAGGGTTCAGGCTACAACACCCTGGAAGCTCTACGAGGAGGAAATTTCCGTAGCCGCTGTTTCCACCAAGCCTGTCCAGTCCCGTGCACTACTAGAAAAACCGCCCATACCCTCACTCCGCTTTGACGGTGTGCTAGCCCCGCAAGGCCCTGCAGCCCCTGCAAGAAAAGTTATTGTCGAGTCTAACCCGACGCTGCACCCTAAGCTCGAGAAGCTGATATGGGACGATGCAAGAAGCGATGAGGCTGTCTACGAACTGTATAGGAGTGGTGTAGACGTATACACCATTGTGAGGGCTTTCTCGCTAGGCCTCCTAGGCCGGGTTAGAAGCCGGCGACTAGTACCGACAAGGTGGAGCATAACTGCTGTCGACCAGATAATCTCGACCAGGCTGCTACACAGGGTGCGAACCTACGATACCCTGGGCAGAGTCGAGGTCTACCATGCACATTACCTCGGCAACTACATTACGGTAATCCTCTTCCCAGGCTCCTACGAGGCCGAGCTGATAGAGGTTTGGCACCCATTAACACCCTGGACACAAGCTGCTAGCCAGCCCGTAGTCTACAGGGTTACAGAGTCTATGAGCCTAAAGCTATCCGAGATGGATGGCGGCTACATGGCTATGAGACTCCCCGTAGCAGAGCAACTCCACGCTAGGAGGAGACAAGCAAAGGCGATAATAGTGAGGGAGATAACAAGGGACTACTATGCTCCCGTTGGCAACTGGCACCTCCGCGAAACAACCCGGCAAGCACTAGTACATGGCCTAGTTGCAACATTTGACACGCTAGATGAAGCTATAAGGTATGTATCGGAGAAGCTCTTGCTATCAGATGCTGCGCGCAGTGCACTCCACAGCTCTATCCTTGCAAGAAAGACGCGTAGTACCACAACACTGGACATGTTCTTGAAGAGGTAAAACAGTTTATAGCTAGTGGGAAACTATGCATTGGAACCAGAGAGGTGGAACTGTTTGCCCCAGCTCTCCACGGGCCTCGTAATAGCAGGCGCCTATGCAGACAAGCTCCGGCGGGTACTCTTCGCCCAGCTGAGAGACGAAATCAAGAAGGGAGCAATAGAACCTAAACAAGTAGCCTATAGGGCAGGCGAACTCAACCGGCTACTCTTCGAGATACTCGTAAACAAGCTAAGGATAGACAAAGGCGACGTCGTCAGGATAAGGATAGAATATGAGTTGCGAGACGGCGATATCGTGTGGAAGCTCGACACACTACGTGTCGAGGCCTTCCGCCGCATACCCGACGAGGACGTTGAAAAGACTGTCAGGGAGGTACTCCAGACTGCCAAGGAGGTACTAGCGCGTCCAGTCACAGAAGAGGAGAAAGCATGGACAGAAGCACGTGAAGTTGAAGTTGAGCGTGAAGTACAGCGTGTCAGGGAGGAGCGGATAGCAAGTGCACAAGTAGAGGAGGTCGAAAAGGTTGAGAAGAAACCAGCCTTGCCACAGCTTAAGCCGCCAGTAGAGCCTGCAGAGGCCATAATTTATGGTGAAACCCGTCGCGGCGAGAAGATAGCAATGCTCAAAGACGCAGAGGGCAACAACATAGGCCTAGCGATACTTAACAGCGAGAACTCCAAGACCAGAGCAACGATAATACTAATAGCTGATGGCGACGCTTACAAGGCTGAAACAACAATAGAGAAGGGAATTGATGAGCTTGAAAATGCTCCCGAGGCTTTAGTGGAGGCAGCTACAACAGCTAGCTATACTAAAATGACAAGAGACGAGGCTATGAGAATAATACAGCAGAAGATGGAGGAAATCATCTAGTCGCTAATGGTGGGTTCGGCGAGGTCTCCACTCATCACACAAGCATCAGCACAAAATGGCCTCCTCACAACCCAAGTATTTTACCCTCCGAAACACCAAAATATAGGTAGACCCTATCTAGATAATACTGGCAGGTGCCCAAAACGCTATGACTGAAAGCCTACTTTTGGATGACCAACAAGGCAAGGCGAAGTATCCTTCACTTGACATGATCGAGGATGTATGGATACAAGGAGACAAGCTTCTACTAAAGCTAGCAAATGGAAAGATATTGGAGGCACCTGCAAGCAATCCAGCAGCAAGGCAGCTCTACTGGGAGGTCAAGCTAAGGAACCGGAGACGAGCCTTCGGGCTATAGTAGATGACGAGCATGCCGCGGCTGGATACAAGTATAGACTACCACAACTACTCCGGCAAAGCGAGGAGGTTCTCACCTAAGCTTCATCCCCCCTTTTATCTTCACTACCCCAGAGCCTCATCTCAGTATTACTTAGCCAGCGAGTATAGATACCATGCATCACCGAGTATTTTTGCCTGTTTGTATAAACTTGATGGTGAAAGGCTATGTTTAGCTCTGGCTAGGTATTCCCGGAGCAAGAATACCCATTCTCCAGACGAAGCATAGGGGTGGTAGCTATACTTGAGAGCTGGGCTGGCACGTTGCAATGACGAATTCTTTGAGCCTCTTGGAGAGCCCCACTCTGATACCAAGGCGCCGGTCATTGTATATGTACATGATTCCCTTTGTCTGCAGACGGCGTAACACTGTTAGTAGCCAAACTCTGTCAGCTTCGAGATCGTGCTCGAGCTGGTCCAGGTAGGTGTACGAGGTACCCCATTGTAGATAGTGATTGAGCATATGCTCCAGAATGGCTCTTTCCTCCTCGTCTATCTCCAGGTCGGCGAGAATTGCCTGGATACATGCTGATCTGGGTAGTCCCTGCTTTCGTCGTTTCTTGCCGGTTTTACCAGTATAGGCGGCAATGAATGGCTGGATTCTGCCTGAGAGTAGCCTCGGTCCAGTGCTTGTATTGTTGTTTATTGTCGAGCTGACTTGTTCCTGCTCCAGTATCTGGCGTGCAAGAGCAGCATACTGTGCAACCCTGGAGTTCATTTCGCGCTCAAGGATGCTTCTGGCGAACTCTTCACCCTTCTCGGTTAGCGTCCAGAATCCATTCTCGTACTCGAAGAGGCCTCGTGTACGCCAATAGCTGAGGTAGCTGCTAACATAGCGTGTAGGCTTACCCAGTACTTGTGCTATCTCAGCAGCTCTCATCGGCCTAGCTAGGAGGAGAACAGCTATTGCCTCGACAATCCTGCTCCGGGGGCCCTGCCGCCTCTCCTGCCCACTAGTCTCTGCAACTTCCTCATGCCAGCTAGCCCTATCACTCCAGCCATATTGGCTGCTCATTACACCCCTACTCGTACTATTCCAGGTATGGGCGTAACTCTTACACCGCCGAGACAATAATACCTCAACAGTACGATAAGCCTGGGGCAGGCTGCAGGATGGCTATAAAGCTACTTGTCTCTGGTCTCCTCGAGCTAGAGTCGGGAAAGACGTGGTTTACAGTAGGACTAGCTACGGCGCTCAGGACGCTTGGAGCTAGGGTCATGGCATACAAGCCGGTAGCAGCCTACAACATCTGGTCTTCATGGGATCCGGTGGAGTCCTCGCTAAGACACGGGATTCTAGCTGGTAACGATGCGCTAATTTACATTGAACAGCTTGGTGATAGCAATATACACCTTGTAAACCCTGTAAGCCTAATGCTTGCATATCCTGACCCCTTACTCTTTAGTGGGGTTGCCCAGTACCTAGCGAGGATATCGAGCATTGAGGGTATGGTTGTTCTTGCCAGATTCTCTAGCTGTGCGGAAGGGAGCGCAGTTCATTACTACGTTCCGGAGAACGTTGAGAGGTTGGGGCCGAGTTTTAGGAAAATTGTTGAGGAACTGGTGAAGGCTACAGGTGCTACACCTATATCGGCGAGTAGGCTTGTTGAAAAACTGTCAACAGCTAGTGCTGCTGAGAACCTTGCAGCCTGTCTAACTATTCTCGATAGAAGCTATGATGTAGTTGTAATAGAGTCGTTTAACAACGCCGTAGTACCATTTGCCGGGCTCGAAGGCAGGGTTGACTATTTCATTGTAGTAGCTCCGGGTAGAGCAATAGTGTTTGATGGTGACAAGCTGCGTAAGGTTTCAGAGATAGTCAGTGGGCTAGTCATGCTTAAGACTGATAAGGTGCTAGCATAACTATCCAAGCCCCTTTATATACTAGACATCCCCTATGTCAAGTCTCCAAGAGAGATCGCATCAAAGCTGCAACATCACAGCTTTACGCGGTTCCTTGCTGAGGTTGTGAGAACAGCCAAGCCCTGATCGGCTGCAACTGGTAGCATGGTCTAATCCTAAAGCTAAACAGCTGATAATGAGTCTTTTTTACCCTGAGTCCAGGTCCACACTATGGGTGTCCCCGTTTTGCCAGCAAAGCTTCTCTTTCAAGAGGATAGCTACCTCAAAGAGTTTGATGCCATAGTGACCCGTGTAGAAGGAAATGCAGTATTTCTCGAGGCTACAGCATTTCATCCCAGGCCCTCAGGAGGCCTTGACGCTGATCATGGCATTCTAATACTACCTGACGGCTCAGAGCTGCGTGTAGTAGATGTCGTAATGCGTGAAGGCGATGTAGCACATATTGTTGATGGTGACTTGTCCAAGCTGCATCCGGGAATGCGTGTCCATGGCGTTATTGACTGGGAGCGTAGGTACCAGATGATGAAGCTGCACACGGCCAGCCATATACTACTAGCAGTACTCTACAACAAGTACGGTGCAAGAGTTACTGGTGGCCATATAACGCCGGAGACGGCTAGGGATGATCTCGAGATAAATGTTGATGATTGGAAGTCTGCTGTCCGTCAAGCAGTAGAGGAGGCTAACCAGATCATTAGAAGGTGTATTGAGGTTAAAGTCTATTGGTTGCCGAGGGAGGAAGCCCTACGCATACCCGGGATAGTCAAACTGGCTGATAAACTTCCACCAGATGTTGAGAAGCTGAGAATAGTCGAAATACCTGGCGTAGATATACAAGCTGATGGCGGTCCACACGTGAGGAATACTTGTGAGATACCTGGGATAAAGATTGTGAAGCTGGAAAGCCGGGGTAGGAGGAGGAAGAGGGTCTACTACACATTGTTAGAGTAGCCAGCTTCACGGCTCAGTTTCTATCCCTCCTTATAGGTAGGCGAGGACTATTGCAAGGACCAGCATTGCTAGCCATGCTATGAGATTTCTCCTCATTATCTTTGAGCCGTCGAGTGGTATGAAGGGTAGTAGATTGAATAGTGCTATCCATGCGTTTACATCGGTGAATCCAGCAGCGAATACGTAGGCACCATAGCTCGTGCTTGCTGCCAGCCGTTCAGCTGCCCTACCAATTACCGCTAGGACAATGTTCGTCATGGGTCCAGCTGCTGCTACGTAGTCGTCGCGTGCAAAGGTTCTACAGTATAGTGAGACATAGCCGGGTGCTAATATTACGAATGGTATGTTGAGGGTTCTGAGCAGCCCGAAGAATAGTGTGAGGCTAAGCCCTATCCTTGACAGTACGAAGTGGGCAACGCATCCCTCCCTACGCCCCATCCATGCATGGGCTAGCTCGTGGAGTACAACACCGATAATGGCTCCAGCTAGTACACCGCCAGCATAGCTAACTGGATTAGCTATTACGCCTACTACGTTGAAGCCTACAAATCCAAAGGCAATGGCTAGCGATGCTATCAGTAGGGCTTTCCACTCCTCCATGTATATGGGTTCATCCCGAAACACGTACATCTCCAAATCCCCCTCGGAGGGTGTGGATTGCTATATTCTACTCTACACGCACCACGGTCTCTTCGCCGTAGTCTGTTACGACACGTATATAGCCTCTAAGCATCTCGTCAACCTTTTCATCTCCCGTATCGACTCTTAACCGTTTCAGCTTTGAGAGTTTAGATTTTGTTGCAACTACTATAATGTTGTCTCGGCCTACGAGCCTCAGTATCCTGGGCGATATCTGCTGGTTACCTCTTCCAAAGATGTAGCCCTGCCCTCCAATAGGTGTCACGACTATCTTTACCCTGCCGCCTCCTTCTAGGTGCCTGGCCACAATGTTGTAAAGTGTTTTCTCGTCAACATCTGCGGCTACAAGCCTACGGTTGTGTACTACGTCTACCCCCAGCAGGGTCTTCTCAACACCTAGCTCATCTGCTATAGCCTTGACTGTTGTGCCGGGGCCTAGAATGTAGAGGGTGCATTCCTCCATGTTCTCCGCCAGGTAGCGTGCTATAGCTCTCTTATTCTCCTCTTCCTCCTCCGTGGAGGGTGTTGGTTGTTTGCTAGCCCCAACCATTAATGGGCTGCAAGGAGTCCTTGCTATAGTGTACAGGCGTGCTCTCAGCATGTTTGCACGAAATGCATCCTCATCTATATCCACTACTTCGCCTTCACATGTAGTGCCGTGATCAAGCCATTCGGCAAGTACATGGGCGGCTGCACGAGGGTTTTCTGCAAAGACTGAGCTGTAGACCTTGACACCGGAGGGTACACCAAGAATCGGTGTGTTGGCAGCACCAACTTCGTGCAGTGCGGACACTACGTCGCGGGCAGTTCCGTCACCTCCAACGAATACAACTATCTCGGCGCCACGGGCTATGCAGGCCCGAACCGTCTCCATGGTATCGTGGGGGTTTGTGGGCCAGCTGTCCGGATGGTAGACAACATGGTATGACGCAAAGCCTGCCTTGCTTAGGGGCGTCTCTCCCATGACTCCTGAGGCTGTTAGGAAGACTATCCTCTCCCCTAGCCGTAGACGCTTGCACTCCTCAGCAAAGACGCGAGCACGCTCAGGGGATACAAGCCTTGCACCCCTACGAAGCGCTTCTAGCCCTGCACTGCCATCGCTGCCCCTGAGTGCTAGGGGCCCACCTATACCGGCTAGAGGGTTGACGACGAAGCAGACTAGCCGAGCCACTATTATGCCCCGAGGCGCTGAGAGGCCGTGGAGCTGGGATTCTAAGTTAGCGGGCAGGACTAAGAGGTGCATACTATTGTGGTTCCAGAATGCCTACCGGAGGCTTGGGCGTGGACGTGTACTATTCTTTGGCAGGTTCCAGCCATTCCACCTAGGGCACCTGGAGGCTGTCAAGTGGCTCTACGAGAGGTATCAGGAAGTCGTAATACTCGTTGGAATGGCTGATGAAAGCCATACCTGGCTAAACCCGTTCACGGCTGGCGAGAGACTTTTAATGATTAGGGCTGCGCTCGAGTGGGCAGGCCTCAATCTAGCCAGGATAGTTACAGCGACGATACAGACCCTCTCAGTCTATGCTGGCAATGCAGGCTTCGTTCTCGGCTACGTGCCGCCCGTGGAAGCAGTGGCAACGGCGAATCCAGCTGTAAGCAGGGCGTTTCGCGACGCCGGGGTGAAGACCGTTACGCCACCGCTACGCAATAAGTCTGTCTGGTCAGGCGAGTATATCAGGTGCTTAATGCTTCTTGGCTCTGATGAGTGGCGTCTACATGTACCCGAACCTGTCGCAGAGATAATAGACTACATAGACGGGGTCTCCAGGGTTAGGGAGATAGCTGAGAACTACCCGGACATAGCCAGTGCCTGTAAGAAACTTGCACAGCAGCGATAGCAGTCCGGCAAGTTGAATACGGCTACGAGGCAGCCACCTACGCTCCTGCAGGTCTCCCTGCTACCTATCTCGCTGACGAGCCTTGCATATTTCTCCGAGAGCTCCAAGCCAAGCCCCGGGAAGACGGTAGCACCGTTCGAGTCTATGTAGCCTATGACCTCGAGTATGGCTGGGCTTCCCGTTAGGATTACAAGCTTATCTCTCAGAGCTACTATGCTGCGAAGCATCAGCTCGGCTACTGCCCTGCTACATGCTGCAAGGGCTATAGTGTAGCCCCCAGAACTGAGGCACAACACTCCTTGCATCCCGTCCGACGTAATTCCTGCCCGTGAAGCCTTAACAAGCCCAGCGCTGCGAAGCTTTGCTACAAGGTTTCGTACGCGTTTCTCACCAATACCAATGAGTGTTGAGAGGCTAGGCCTACCTATGGGGCCTAGATTGGAAGCTGCAAACAGTATTGCAAGCATATCTATACAGTCGCGCAGCTTGCCACAAGGCAAGCGTTCTAGATGCCTTAGAGACTCGCACAAGGCCTACTTTTCACCTTCCCGAGGTAGGCGTGGGATGCTCTTTGACAAGCCATGCTGCCTAAGTATATCGAGCCACTTACTCTCATCTACCTCAACACCCTCGGAGAGCAGGTAGGCCGCAAGCTCCTGTGCTGAAACCTCGTCTGATCGTAGAACCTCCCTCTCGACATCATGCCACGTAGCTTTAACCCGTATACCGGCAGACTCGTAGAGCCACTCGGCAAGCTGCTCTGGACTTATACCAGCTCTCTTCGCTTGCTCTAGGAGCATCTCCTTAAGCTTACGCTCCAAAAGCCTTCTCCTAGCCTGTGCCAAGTGATGTACGGCCTCCCCCGGTCCGTGAAGTCTACATCCCCGCAGAGGGTAAGCCTCTGAGCCCCGGTCATCGGCCACCCATTCTCTACTCCTACGGCTCTAGATTATAGTTTTTGACTGGCAGCTTAAGGTACTCGGCTACCCGTCTAACAATCCAAGCATAGTGCGGGTCCCCCTTGCTAAACCTGAGCTTTAACTTCCGGTACACTGCGCGGTAGAGTAGCTCGGCATCCCTGGAATAGACCTCAATATAACCCTTAACGTGACCCCTAAGATTCTTCACGAGATATACGTAGACCAGGTACCAGCCTTCCGGCACGTCAATAGATGCTATGTAGGCGCGCCCCCTGCTGTAAAGCGGTTTAGTCTCAGCTATCCTCCTAGGCTTAGCCTCTACAATATCGCCCTCCTCGGAGACGAGTAGCGCCAGGCTGCGAGCTGCATGCCTCCCTGTACGGCTCTTACTCATCTCTATCTTTACGTTGATCATCCAGCCTCCCCGTCCCCACCCTCGACTATCAATATGCCATCCCTAGCTATTATGCGGGCTCCCCCCTCTATGACGTATGCTGTTATAGCGTGATGCATCCCCCGGGGGAGCAGGACTGGAGTCTTCACAACTAGCGTTTTAACGTCCCTATATTCTTCTTCGGCTATCTTGCGGCCGTCTTCTCCATAGTGTGTTATGCGGACGAGACCCGTATCCCGGTAGTGATATATTATTGTGAGTTTCAACGCTTTCACCCTATGTCTGTCTCATCAGTTCCTCAAGCCTCTGCCTAGCTATAAGCTCAGCCTCCTCTAGTATCCGTCTAGCATTCTCGTCAGCCACTGTTACCCCCGTGGTAAGGATCTCTAGGCCTGTGAGGGAAGCTATTGAGGTAACAGTATTCTCTAGGTCGGCAAGCATGCTGGATATGCCTGGTGCTATGTCGCCATAAGCTGATTTAAGATCAGCAATTATCTGCTTCACCGTGTACAGATCCTCCGAGGATATGGTGCCTATTTGTGCTAGTGTCTCAAGTCTAACAGACAAGACCTCCAATACAGCCTGAAGCCTAACGATGTTCTCGAGCATTTTCAGCAGTGTCTTGTCCCGTGTCCGCTGATATGCTGCTCTAAGCCTTGCAGCTTGCAGCCCCAACCTGGAAACAGCATATCTTGTGGCGACTGCTAGCTCTAGCAGCTTTACACGCGGCGATACTTGTCTCCGTCGCTTAAATATCATCAGCGCTGCACCCTCTACTCTCTAGCCCCCCTTAATAAATGGGACTCAGAGCTATGTATTGAAGCCTTCAGCCTCCTCAGCCCAGTTTGTCAGTGATGCAGCTATTTAACCCACTTAAACAGTATTAGCAGCATTACGTAATAGTACACATCTCCGTTTACTATTTTTGCGATTGGTTGGCCTGTCTCAGCGTCGATGTAGAACCCTACGACTACCATGTATGGTTCAAACCTCTTCATAGTAAATGGTTTCATCTGGAGGTTGCCGACGAGAACGGTTTTTGGCTTTACTAGCTCAGTTACGTTGGGCACTGCTATGCCTATCTTGTCGAGGTAGAATGGTGCAGTAGAGAAGAACCGGTATATCATCGTATACATGTACTTATCGTTTATCGGCCAGAACCCCTCCTTGTCCTTCTCAGCTATATGGAGCATGGCAGCTGACTTTGGTATGTCTATAGCGGGTGTATACACAAGTATGCCTTTTGATGGGTTGTAGAGTGCCAGATCGTGTACGAATATCAAGGTCTGGTTAGGCTTTAGCCCGAGCCTTTCGAGTATCGAGGCGGCTTCGTCTTCGCTTGTGGCTGTGTAGAACTCTGCTAGTAGTCGTATCTGGGTAGCATTAATCGTTGCACCATCAGCTACTGAGGGGCGTTCGGCACCAACACTTATCTGGTACCCATAGTCCCACCATGTGACGACAACTGTATCGTTGCTTATACTCTGCCGGAGATAATCTAGCAGGTAGAGCCAGCCCAGCTGGGTAGTGTCTAGGCTATACCCTGTAATCATTGCTACATGCTTCTCGAGGACGTTTACTGTTCTATACGCGCTTACCACCATGCCACCAGCTATGAGTGCTATGAATACTACGGCTCCAAGGAGCTGCAGCTCCGAGGGCCCCTGGCTCTTACGTCTCCATCTCCTTGTGCGCTGTATGCTCGTAATAGTGATCGGCTCTAGCACATAGGGTGTTAGTGCAGCTGTAGCGAGTATGCCTACTACCGATGCTGCTTGCTGGAAGTAAACCATTCCGAGCACGGCATAGTACAGTCCTAGAGCTGTGATAGCTAGCGGTATGTGGTAAGCCTCTCTTCTCCATAGGCCTCGATAGAGGAGGTATAACCCAGCTATTGGTGCAAGCACAACTAGTACATTGGTACTCCACATGAAGTCCCTCATAAGCCTCGGATCTGTAAGTGGTGATGAATGCTCGGCAACAGTCTCAGCGAGCAGGGACAAGTGTATGAGCCCTGTCTCCCGTAGAGGCCAGGCTATAGCAAACACGGCGCGGCTCGGCAGCTTGATCAGCGACGCTATAAACATGCCGATGATAATGGATGCTGCGAGCACATATGTGTAGAACTTGCGCCAACGAGCTGCGAGCCTATAGACGAAGCCTCTCGCTACAGTACTCCTGGCATGAAGCTTTTCTAGAACGAACACAATGCCATACACATACAGTGCTACAGCGAGTGCGGCGGCATAAAACCTGATTGATGCCGGGCCGTAGATGTCGGCTGGTATGGATGCTGCAAGCGCGGTAGCAGCTACAGTAATGCTTGTCAGGAGATAAGGCTTAGCCTCATCAAGCCTATTGACAGCTAGTGGTACTAGCAGTGAAGTTACGGCGATAGCAAGGCCGGCAATAACGTAGCCTCCCCATACATAACTTATAACGCCAAATGCAGCACCAGCAGCAACAGCGTATACCAGCGAACGCCTCCTAAGTGCTTCGGCGTAGAACATGAGGCCTAGAATGAGGAAGGGAAGTGCAATACCAATCTTCTCCACGAACCCAGCGTAGGTCCTTGAGGTTGATGCTGGCAGGAGTGATAGAAGAGCAGCAGCTATGATTGCTGCTGGACGTCCATAGACACGGTACATGTAGATGGCTGCAATAATTATTGCTAGTGTTCCGAAAACTGGCGGTAGCAGTGAAACCCATTCAACAACCCTCATGCCTCCAGGGGTTAGCGCGCCAACAACGGGTATGAATGGGAACTCTGTATGCGTAAAGTCTCTACCCCACGGGTACCAGAATAGCTTTGTTACAGGGTTGTCACGGGTAAGGCTAGCCCAAGACGACACACCTTTATCGTGTAGGTACCTGGCTAGCCAGTACTCTATCCAGGGGTCGTTGGCGTCTATGTAGGAGAATTTTGCTACGTCGGGTGAGATGCCGTAATTCCTGGCAAATTTCTCTACGTGCTTGTAGTTCTCAAATGGCATGTACCTGACATAGAAGCCTATAACTGTAACAGTGTCACGAGAGCTATGATGATAATGGCTGAATACTTGTTGTAACCGTTAATAGTTTAGATGTGTTCATCGCTCCAGTACACCCTGTTTACGCCGCTGCTTTAGGCCGCGAAATATATTCGCTAACGCTAACCCTGTAGCAAGAGCATTCAATACAGTAAATATGGGATCCCTCAAGAGTATAGCGTAAATAGTCAATAATGTGCTGCCAATGAAGTAGGATGTGCTTAGCCGTAGGGGGGGAACAGCAGGTAGCGATAAAGCCCAGCCAAGCACTATGAAGAACATTCCTGCAATGCCAATGGCCATAACCGGCTCTGCCAAGTCACGTCCTAGCGGAGACCCGGAGTGAGGGGGATACTAATAAAGCCTAGCCCAGTGCTGGGGGCACGGGGTGAAGGAGCTGTGACACTAGCGGAAATCGTGTTTACGAAGAAGAAGCTTGCAGAAAAGTATGGTGTTGAGGGAAAGGTTGCGGGTCGCTACGTGGAGGCCGGGTACAGTGTGAAGATGAAGTTTCCAACGCCGAAGGGCACTGTATCCTTCGTAGCTAAGAAGGAGTCCACTATACTGGCGGTAGACGTTATCTATGGCAGCGTCAATGTAGGTAGATCGATGGTCGAGACTATTGCAGAGAAGGCTCGAAGTATAAACGCTAAGCCAATACTGGTACTCTACGGTTCAGGCCCAGTACTCCTGGACGACGCGAAGACTGCTGCTAGAGAGCTGGGCGTGGAGATTAGGAGGGTTAGGTGAAGAGAAAAGTATACGGCGTTTTAAGGCGCTAATATCAGTGCTAGAACAGCCTTTTGTGCGTGTAGCCTATTCTCAGCTTGATCCCACACGACACTCCATGGGCCTTCTATGACTTCCTCGGTTACCTCCTCACCGCGATGGGCCGGTAGGCAGTGCATGAATATGGCATTGTTTGATGCTAGTGACATTAGTTTCTCGTTAACCTGGTATCGCTGTAATAGACGCCTCCTTTCCTCGGCTAGGGATTCCTCACCCATGCTCACCCAGACATCGGTATAGACCACGTCGGCACCCCTAACAGCCTCAGCGGGATCCTCAATAAGCTCTATTGTTGCTCCTGTCTCCTTTGCTGCCAGCTGTGCGGCTTCGAGGATGTCTTTTCTCGGTGTCAGCTCCTTAGGCGATGATATAACTATGTGTCCCCCGAGCTTAGCGATGACCAGTAGGAGGCTGTGCGCCACATTGTTTCTACCATCACCCACGTATACGACTTTGATGCCCTTTATGTGGCCCTTCTTCTCGTAAATCGTTAAGGCATCCGCTAGAGCTTGCAAGGGATGTTCGAGGTCGCTGAGCATGTTTATAACGGGTACGCTTGCATAGGCAGCCATTTCTTCCAGGCTCTCATGCTTGAAGACCCTTGCGGCTATTGCGTCCACGTAGCGCGATAGTACGCGTGCTGTATCCTTAATTGGCTCGCCGCGGGCCAGCTGTAGCTCGTCGCGTCTGAATGTCAGGGGGGTCGCGCCGAGTTGTAGCGCGGCAACCTCCATGCTGACCCTTGTACGCGTACTAGGCTTCTCGAAGATGAGGGCGATAGTCTTACCCTTTAGCATGGGTATGATGCGCTCACCAGCGTAGTAGCGTAGCTTCATCTGCCTAGCAGTTTCAATGACTAGCCATACCTCCTCGCTGCTGAGGTCACGTATTGATAAAAGGTCGCGGCCGTAGAGGGGGCCGGGCAAGGGGCTTCAGCCGTTTAAACATAAGTAAGGGTCCGGTACTTTAACATGTCTTCAGTCTATGTGGGCTCCATTCATGGGAGTTTCCTCATACCAGTCCCTCGGCGACCGCTTACCCTGTCATCGCCCAGAGATATGTTACGGGCTGGTGGCTATTACGTATTAGCCGCCTCTGTGACCAGTAGAGAAGCTTTGCAATCCTCCGTAGCTGTGTTGAGCAGTTCTACTAACTCAACTACATCCTCGGTAGCCATGCATTCAATCAGTATTGGTGTTTCGTATGATGCCGGGAGAGGTACGGGTACTAGCTGAGCTGCTCTAGGCCTTGGAGCTGTAAGGATGACTATGCACTTCCGTATAGCCGAAATAGTCCAGCCGGCTCGGCCCATTATACATCTACCGTGTGCACATAGTGCTGCCTGAATCCTCTCCATGCAGTGAAGCAAGTTTTCCTGACGTGTTGATACAAGTGTAAGCTTTAGCTTGAACATGCAGTGCACATCTACGCAGCCTCAGAGATTTTATCCGCTTTAACAGTTAAATAGTTTTGAGCCTCGCTATAGGCTCTAACTAGGGTGTCTACGTAAATTTTCGGCGAACGAGGTGCACATGTGATGCAGCTCAGCCGTGTGCGATCCGTGTTGCTGGACGTGTTTGCCCTAGCTAAGGTTAAGCAGACACTCCTACTACTATTTACAATGTATACAGCATATATTGTTGGGGGCGGGCTCGGAAAGCCCTATGAGAGACACCTAGTGGTGCTCACTCTAGGGTTTATCACTATAGCTGCGGTTACAGCGCTAAACATGTATTTTGACAGGGACATAGACGCACTTATGGAGAGGACTAGGGATAGGCCACTACCAGCTGGAAGGCTTGACCCTCTAAAGGTGTTTATAGCAACCGTAGCAGCCACAATTGTATCCGTAATCCTCGCTTGGCGCATTATAAACCCTCACTTTGCTCTTGCAATAGTTATTGGTTTCCTCTTTGACATAGTAGCTTACACCTATCTCCTCAAGAGGAGAACACCACTCAGCATTATAGCTGGAGCTGTTGCTGGTGGTGCACCGGCTCTTGGTGGCTGGGCAGCCGCTGCGGGAAGAATCGATGTTAATGCGCTTCTGTTCTCACTTATTGTCGCTACATGGGTTCCCTCACACATATGGTTCCTAGCAACATACTACCGCGATGATTATAGGCGCGCAAATGTGCCAATGCTGCCAGTTGTAGCTGATACCCCTATAGCTGTTGCATCCGGCATAGGACTAGGCTCGCTCGTAATGGGCTACTCTATTGTTGGGCTTTGGGTCAACAATGTCATAGGTACGGTGTCACTCATAGTAGGCGTTATTGCCGCCATAGCAATCTTTCATCTTGCAGTAAAATATGCAGAACTCGGAGGAGATCCGAATTACAGCAGAACGGCATTCAAGAAAACAAACATGATGCTAGGCCTTGTATTCCTCGTAATGATGCTTGAAAAGGTTGTATCATACATCATCAGCTAGCTTGTAGATACTTACCCCACTCTCCGAGTAGCAGGGCTAGAACCTTCTCGCGTCGCTGCCCTGTTATTGATAAGCTACCGTCGCGCCGAGGTATGCCAAGTCTCGCGATACGCCACTTACGCTTAACTGTGAACGGTTTACCACTCCTTGGAAATAGGACAAAGGGTCTGCGGAGCATGTTAGCCTCCTTTAAGGCTTCAATAATCTTCTCAACTTTCTCCTCGGGAGAGTGTGTATTGACAAGCCGCTTCCTAATATCAATTGGGCTACCGCGCCAGTTTAGACATGGTATTAGCTTAAAGTCGTAAGTGACTCGCATACGTGTGCAAGCGGCGCAGAATGCGTAGTTGCCTACGGGACCTACGAGTTCTACACGTACACCGTTATCAAGTACTAGTATTGGTCTATTGTGGAGTCCAACCCTGTACTTTATCTCGACAACCCTATCCTCAAGCTTCTCAAGTATATGCCAGCGCGGCAGATAATAGTCCTTAAACCTTTTCACAGCCCTGCCTACAGGGTGGAGTTCTATAATCTGCACTGTTGCATCAACAGATGCTGCAAAGTCTATCAACTTTACGACATCGTCCTCGTTGAGCCCTCTCAGTACTACAAAGTTTATCTTAACTGGTATTCCGTACTCGCGTAGTAGCCTTATGTTCTGGATAACCTGGCCGAGCATCCTACGTCCAGTAATCTTCTCAAACACGTTCTCGGAGAGAGAGTGTAGGCTAACATTCACATGTCCTATACCAGCATCTGCAAGGCCTGGCATATGGTTGTGTAGGAGTGAAGCATTGGTCGTCATTGACACATAGAACCCGTAGCTGTGAAGAATCTTAACAATATCGACAAGATCACTCCTTACTGTCGGCTCGCCGCCAGTGATCTTGAAAGCCTCAATGCCAATCCTCTTAGCAGCTTTGGCTAGAAGCTCAATTTCCTCAAGGCTAACCTCGTCCTCTACCCGATATCCCTGCTTATAGCCTTCCATGTGGCAGAAAAAGCATGCAAAATTGCATCTACCTGTAACCATAAGTCTCAGATTAGTTAACGGCCTCCCATAAGCGTCAAAGAGTATCGTAATGCTTCACCTCGTCCGGGTTAGTCTTAGAAGCGAAATCGGTATATTAAGCCTTAACGCGGGTTATAGTGTACACTGGAGTAGAACCGGGCTAGTAGCTGAGCAAGTCATGGCGCTAAACGGTTGTGATAGCGGGAATATTCGAGGTATGTATGCGGCGAGGGTGCTGGGTTATGGCGCAGGGCATGGATGGCATTGTATGCCCTAGGTGTAGAACACATATGGAGTATCGTGTAGAGATAGAATTCCGTAATGGAGGTAGAATAGTTAGGTACTACTATTGGTGCCCGAGGTGCGGCTATAGGGTTAATGACCTCCTCGTAAACATCGGCAAAAACGGTGGCAAAGTGAGAATAGTACTTGAAGAGTATGTTGCCAGGGTGAAGCTGGCAAAACGGGGCGCAAGGTAGAGGCCTGCATATAGGTCGTGTATTTTTACTCCTCCAAAAACACGGTGTGCTCTTTGCTATCTCGCCCTTGTATCTGGTTGTAGGAAGGGATGCATGCCCCTTGACGCGGGGGATCTTTAGCATATTTGGGCTGATGCTGCGTTTCTACCGCGAGATGATAAAGTATGCTCGCATGCTTAACGCAGATAGTATTGCTCGCAGAATGTTTGTCACCAACAGCTTTGACGGGTTACTGTCGAGTCTCGGCGTGATCCTTGGAAACTATCTCAGTGGCACTACAAGCCCTGCAAGCTACGTGGGTAGCGTTATAGGTGCATCATTCGCCATGGGCTTCTTTAGTGGTGTCGTAGCCACATATCTCTCCGAGCGGGCTGAGAGACTTAGAGAACTCAAGCGTACAGAGAGGATTATCCTGCACACGCTAAGGGGCAGCATATACGAGAGGGCAGCTAAGATAGTTCCCATTTATGTCGCGTTGTGGAGTGGGCTTGGAGCAATAGTCCTTCCAGCCATAGGTGTGACACCGTTTACCATAGCGTTACTGCTCGGTGTAAGAGCTGCTACGGGGCTTCTCGTTTACACTTCTGCAATGCTTATAGTCCTAGAGCTGTTTCTCCTTGGTGCTTATCTCGGTAGGATAAGTGGAGAGAGCATGGTTGTAAGCGGTATTAGGCTTGCCGGGATAGGGCTAGCCGCTATAGCGTTCTTCACAGTGTTATCCTTAGTGTTTAAGGGTACACCAATAGGCTAAGCACCTCGGGACAGCGAAGAGTTCATCACAGATGAGTCTGCTGTCTTATTGTCCTCAGCTCCGCCGGAACACCTCACCGGTGCCCGAGAGCTTGGACTGTAGTGCTGTGGTGGATAAGTGTTTATCAATAACCTGGTGCCGTCAACTGCTGTCGCTTGCTGCAGCTCTGCAAGGCTTCGACGAAGCGCACGGGCTACCCCATACTGTAAGGGTGATGTGTATAGCTTTCAAGCTGAAAGAGATGATTGGTGCACATGATATAAACGATGAGGAAATGTATGCAGCCACCATTCTGCATGATGTTGGTAGGGGTGTTGAGGAGCGCCTTGGCATACATCATGCCATAGTATCGGCTAGTATTGCAGAACTCGTTCTGCCAAGAATGGGATTTAGCAGTGATGTTGTCGAGAAGGTTAAGCGTGCAATACTTGAACACAGCTATAGCCTGTCGGGGGGAAAGTATAGTAGCGTACTCTCGTGCATACTAAGCGATGCTGATAAACTCGACGCCCTAGGAGCTATAGGGGTATACCGCGCAATCTACTATTCCGGCCGCCATGAACGAGACATTGACGGTACGTTGAACCATTACCGTGAGAAACTGGCTAGACTTGACCAGTTCCTATGCAGTGATGCCGCGAGAAAGCTTGCCGTCAACAAGGCTCACATATTGAGGGAATTCTTTGACGGACTTGCAGCAGAACATGAAGCCTACATAGATGGCGTAAAACGAGCAGTAACGGCAGCGAGAAAAGAGTTAGCGGCAACAGCTACGAATAGCTTCGGGGACAGCTAGTACGCTGGAGGTGGACCAGCTCCTTGCCAGGGCCTAAACGGATAGTACTCCTAATCCTTGACGGTGCTGCAGACCGCCCCGACAACGGTGAAACACCATTAAGCAGCGCCTCTACGCCAGGACTTGACACGTTAGCTAGACACGCTATTTGTGGTGTACACTACCCGGTCGGCAAGGGTGTAGCTCCGGAGAGCGACCTCGCAACCCTCTCCATACTCGGCTACAACCCCGAGGAATACTACACCGGTCGTGGTCCTCTTGAAGCCCTTGGCGTGGGTTTGGAAATACGTGAAGGCTATGAGGTTGCCTTCAGGGCAAACTTTGCAACAGTTGATCCTTCAACACGCAGGATAATAGATAGGAGGGTTGCCCGTAGCCTAACCTCGCCAGAGGCGAAGGAATTAGCCAAGGCTCTTGACGGCATGAGGTTAGGCTCAACTGGTTATGCCAGGGTTAAGGCTACAATTGGTCACCGCGCAGTAGTCATTATAGGTGATAGGGAGCACAAGCTTTCCGCAATGGTTTCAAACATTGACCCAGCATATGAGAGACGTGGTTTGATCTCAGTAGCGGTAAGGAATCCAGAGATGGTACTTCCACGCTGCAAGCCACTATTGTCAAGCAAGGAGGCAGAGTACACGTGCAAGCTAGTAGATGAGTTTGTTGAGAAGGCTATAGAAATACTTGATAATCATCCAGTAAACTTGGAGAGGGCAAAGCGTGGCCTGCTCAAGGCAAACGCTATACTGTTAAGAGATGCGGGCGAAAAGCCACCAAGACTACCACCGATAGCAAGTGTACTTGGCCTATCGCCTGCAGCAGCCATAGCTGAAATGCCTGTGGAGATAGGTATAGCCGTTGCTGCCGGTATGAAGTACTATAGTGTACCGCCACCAACTGGTAACCACGAAAGAGATCTCCCTGTAAGGCTTGAGGCGACGATAAAAGCATATCGTGATGGCCACCGCTTCATATATGTGCACCTAAAGGGTCCAGATGAACCCGGCCATGACGGCGACTTTGAAGGCAAGAAGAGAGCGATAGAGCTAATAGACAAACTATTCATACAACCACTGATAGAGCTGATAGACCTTAACGAGACAGCCGTGATAGTAACTTCAGATCATGCGACGCCGTGGAGGGTAAGAGCACATGCAGACGACCCAGTACCATGGATGGCTAGCTGGAAGGGCCTAAGTACAAGCCCGGGTAGATTCGATGAACAAACATGCCTAGCAACAGGAAGGACAGTTGAGTATGGCTGGCAACTACTTAGAAGCATAGCGAAGGAACTAGGTGTTACTCAGTAGCGCCCGATGCATCATCACAAGCTGTAGAGGCCTCAGATCCGGTCCACGTCAGCACCAAGAAGTTTTACACTCCAACCCCGGTAAATATTGATTACCTTGACGCAGATGCGAGTATACACACTCTCCGGGGCTATGGCGAGCCCGTAGTTAGAGGTAGGCCTCCCAAGCGGGGCCGATGCCAGAGGCCTTCCTAGCCGAGCCCCCGATACTTGTCCAGACCTATATGAGTTCAAACACTATACTCTCAAGCTTCTGCAGCATGCCTAGGCAGTCCATGTAGTGCTCGGCGGACTTGGCTTTTGCTACGCAGCTCGCCGCCTCCTGAAGGGCCCAGTAATCATCCTCTATGAGGGGCCTTATCAGCCTCAGAGCACTAATACAGTGTGGCGATGCTATGAGTGCTGCAAGGCCTCCATCGGCCAGGAAATCGGCCACTGAGAGAAGATCATTCCTTGATGGGTAGCAGATGCTTATAGGGTGTGTGTGTACAAACAGTACGGCTTGAATGTGTGGCAGCTGTATGCGGTCATGCCTCCCATATCCAGTTGCGACACCTCCATTCCATCCCACAACAATAAAGTACTCGTAGTTAACCGTAAGCGCAATGCTGACAAGGACACTACGCAGTGCAGACAGAGCCTCTTCGACAGCTTTGCGTGAGAGTTCAGCAAACCCCATATGAGCTTTGTATTCTCCACTAACACACTTAGCCTCGAAGGGTATGAGCGGTACTCTAATGAGCCGAGGCAATATTCCTGCGGCCGCTTCTACAGCCTTGCCATCGCATAATGTTCCCCCTATCTCGATACGGCATTTACCGTTTACATAGTCAGCGCGTGCCACGAAGGCATCGTCACTACCTATCTCATCCCTGTAGTTTGCGAGAATGTGGAATGCAATCCCATAACAAGCAATGCGGGGCATCTGCTGTGGGATGGAGCCTCGGGCCGGCATCCCCTTCTCCGCACGAGCCATTACTCGGCTACGCCCGGAGCCCTCCTCACCGGCTGGGCCATAAATTCCGTACTGTAAGGTCTGAAGCTTATAAGGCGAAAACAAGATTTGATAGTTGTGTTAGAGTGAGAGGTATGTGTAGATCTCCATTGGGCTTGGATATCCTTTAAGCTCCCTGGCTTCACGCCGCTTAAGCTCTATGTAGGCTTCAAGAACGCTTGACGGTATGTATGGTCGTAGGAACTCGTTGTCTGACTCTAGCTCGTCTAGCGCCTCCTCTAGGCTTCTAGGCAGCTCCTTTATCCCGAGCCGCTTCTTCTCAGCCTCGCTCATAGTATAGACGTTACGGTCTATGGGGTCGCCCGGCTCGATCTTCTTTCTCACACCATCTAGGCCGGCTGCAATTATGGCGGTGAAGGCCAGGTATGGGTTGGCGGAGGGGTCGGGGGGCCTAAATTCTATGCGTTTAGACTTCTCTGCACCCCGGCCGTAGAATGGTACACGGATGGCTGCGCTACGGTTACTCCTTCCCCAGACGAGGTAGACTGGAGCCTCGTAGCCTGGTATTAGCCTACGGTAACTATTCACGGTTGGTGCCACGATTGCTGCAAGAGCTCTCCCATGCTCTAAGAGACCCCCGATAAAGTACCTAGCGTACTGGCTCAGTTCTGCATAACCGTCTGATGGGTCATAGAACAAGTTTCTAAAACCATTCCCGCGACGCTCCCAAATGCTGATATGTACGTGCATCCCATTCCCGTTATCGCCAGCGAACGGCTTAGGCATAAAGATTGCAGTATAGCCATGCCTTGCAGTAATATTCCTTGCAACGTATTTGACCGTGATAACCCCATCAGAAGCTGATACCACGCCACCATAACGGAAGTCTATCTCAATCTGTCCGCCACTAGCAACCTCGTGGTGGTGAACCTCTACATGTACTCTGAAGTATTTCCTTAGAACCTCGGCTAGCTCGAGCCGCAGCCCGTAAACTTTGTCGAAGGGTGCCGGTGTGTGGTATGCCTTCTTAGTCTTCTCGAAATAGCTGCCACTGCCGGGGTGTTCACTTGAAACTATGCGGTAACATAGTCCGCGCTGTGGCTGGTCAACACTAAGGTATAGCTTGTCTACTATGTGGAACTCTATTTCGGGACCTATACGAGCCTCAAGGCCTTGTTCGCCAAGAAGCTTTTCAGTACGTTCAGCAATGTAGCGTGGATCACGCTCATACCTAGCACCATTCTTGTATATTGTTGATATTACCCTCCCCGTAGCCTCTAGCCATGGTATCTCAGCCAATGTACTTAGATCTGGACGCAGTGTTAGATCACTATCACTTATATCCGTGAAGCCTTCAACACTACTACCATCAAAGCCTGTTACGTCGACATTGTCTCTGAGATCCTCCGCTGCGATAGTAACACTCCTCAGATAGCCAGCCAGGTCTGTGTAGTGCAGCTCTAACCACTTGAATTTGTCCAGATCTGAACCTGGAGTTCCAGACATCCTTTCGCCTGGAATCAAGCTCCTCAGTACAACATATTATGTGTTCCTCTCGTGTGCTTCGAAATTTTGTTTTTTGTTGTTGTGTGGTCTGTACCGGTAAACCAAACTAGGGTTAGATGTAAGCTATGACCCCCGGCCTAGGCGAGGGCTGGAGCGTTGACCTCCTGCAGCATACACGTATACATTGACGCTACTAGCGAACCAATACGGGTAGAGTATGAGTCAACATGTGAAACCCTCTATGTCTGCAGCGGTAGTGAATGTAGGCTAGTTAGTAGTAGGGGTTCGACGACGAGGCTCCAGGCAAGGTTCAAGAGCCTCAGCGAGCTCCTACCAGTAACCCCTACCCAGCCCTGGATACCGCAGCCACTACCACATTTCAGTATCTCTGATATAGCTATCATAGTAGACTCTAAGCCGGCGAGCATTGACGTCTATGGATTACCCTATAGGAGGTCCACAGTCATAGGCTCTGTTAAGAGAACCGTTCTGGAGGGCAGGTGGGTACTACAACTTGCTAGCAATGAGCAGGGCTTAGTTATTGGTGAGGAGGTGCTAGTAGTTAAGGGCTGGCTTGAAGCTGAAGCTATTTACCCGCTTATACCCGAGACCGTGGTGGAGAAGGCGCAACACCTGCTTCCATGTTTATATCCGCGCGGAGACGTGCTCATAGAATGGGGAAGCTGCATCTACCGTTATGGGGAGCAATTATACAGCGTACTCCGAGAATATCGCACCCACGTAACAAGCATCGCGGGCAAAAGAGGGTATGGCCCCGATTTAGTCGCAGGACTCGCCAGGCTGTACAGCGGCTTGGCAGCTGCGTCAAACATCCACCCAATACGCCTTGGAGAAGCCCTAGCTGCAGCTAGCACATGGGCCCCAATCTATACGCGTAAGACACCAGAAGGGTATACGCTCTATACCATGCCGCCTGGGCTTTTGGTTAGGCTCCGTAGAAGCATGGATAGCTCAAGCTACGTGTTTGAAACATTTGTTGGAAGAGATGGCGTAAAACTAGACAATTACAATGAGATAGCAGTCCTCTGTAAGGAATGCTGGGAGCCTATCATAGAATATGGGAATGTGGAAAGCGACGGCTAGCCTAGCACTTGTACAACGCTGTGCCCCTCACGGCTCCTTAAACCTCTATAACTCTATCAGCAACATCCTCAACCTCCCGGTCATGCGTAACAACTATCATTTGTGCTAGCCCTGTAACACTCAGACTCTGCTTAATGATGTTCACTAGCTCTCTACGCTTCTCAGCGTCAAGGTGTACAGTGGGCTCATCCATTATGAGTGACTCTATGCGGCTCCCAACTAGCCTTGCTAGAGCCAGCCTATATGCTATAGCTAGCGCTATCTTTTCACCTCCACTGAGCATCGAGACGGTCTTCTCGCCAGCCCTCGTAATCAGCGTAACACTGTACTCATCGTCCAGTTTTACATCGACAAAGTCTATGTTAAAGGCTGAGAGTATCTGGCGCAAATGGTACTCAAGACTATTACGGATGGCCTGACGGACAATCCTCTGTAAGCCCTCAGGGCCTATAACGGCACGGATACGCTCCAGCGCTCTCTTTGCATGGCTATAACGCTCGAGCTTCTCGCTAACACGTCTATACTCTTCCTCAACGAGCTTAAGCCTTTTTACACTCTTCTCCAGCTCGTCCACTATCCCGCGGAGCTTTGAGTACTCAGCTACCTTCTCACGATACCTCTCCTCAAGGCTCTCGACGAGGCTTCTCAACTTCTCATACTCCTCTTCGATGCCCTTAAGCTCCTCAAGCCTCCCAGCAACACTGTTATATTCCTCCTCGTAGTCCTCAAGCCTCCTCCTAACCTCGTCAAGTCTCCTTTCAAGCTCGGGTCTCCTTGAAGCCTTACTCCTCAGCTCAGCCACCATCTCGAGAAGGTGTGAAACCCTTTCCTCAAGCTCATCCAGGCCACTAGCATCAACCCCAAGCTCTCCAAGTAAAGTACCAATCTTCTCATCAAGTCTCCTAAGCTCCTCGCGGAGTCGCTCAGCTTCTACCCTACGCTTCTCAAGCTCTTCAAGCCTACGCTTGAGAACCCTATACTCTACAACTGCCTGCCCAAGCTTCTCCAGCTCCTTCCTAGCCTCCTCGTACTCTTTATGCTTTTCAAAGAGTTCGAGTCGCCTCTCGCTAAGCTTAGCCTGCTCAGTACGTAACTCCTCAAGCCTAGCCTCGAGCTGGCTAACCTGGCTAACAAGCTCGCGAATCTTCTTCCCAAGCTCCCTTATACGCTCCCTCTGTTGTTCAAGCCTCGTTATCTCTGCCTCTATGGTCTGCTTTTGCGCTTCAAGTCTCTTAATCTCGGTCTCCACGCCTCTTTTTTCACTCCTAAACTTCGAGATAAGCGTCATTCGGTGCTCCTCCGTTAGGGGGCGGCCGCAGAGAGGGCACCTTCCACTAGCACTCGTAAGCTTCAACAGTATGCCCTCAATGTACTCCTTCTCGTTCAGCTTAGCACTAACTTGGCCTACAACAGCCTCCTTCCTTGCTCGCAGCTGCTCGATTCTCTTATCAATGTCGTGTACAAGAGAGTCTATAAACTCAAGTAGCTTGGAGACTTCGCTGGGTGGTTCCACGGGCAGGCTTGACTGAAGCAGAGCATATAGCTTTGACCTAGCCTTATCTCGCTCCTCTTCAACGCGCCTAATGTCTTTCTCAATATTCTCCAGTTGTTTTTCCACAATCATGTACTCCCTATTTACATCTTCTAGCTCCCGGAGCTTCTCCTCTAGCTCTTCATACCTCCTAACAACCTCTTCGAGATTTCTTAACATATCCTCATCAGCTTCAAAGTTTTCAAGTCCTTTCTCGATGGCCTCAAGGTGAGCTTCAAGTTGTCTCCGCTTCACTAGCAGTTGCCTAACCTCACGCACTTTCCTCGCAACCTCTAAAGCGCCACGAAGAGCTTCAAGTTCTTCCTCAGCTGCTCTTGCCTCCCTATACTCTCTCTCAAGCTCAGCAAGACGCTCCTTATCCCTCTTAATAGCCGCCTCGAGCAACCCGAGACGATAGTTGAGATCCTCGTACTCTCTCCTAAGCTCTTCAACTCTTTCAAGCTCGTGCTTGGCCTCATCGAGCTTTCTACGTACCTCCTCCAGCTCAGCACTAACCCTCTCCAGCTCCCTCCTTGCCTCTTCATACCTTGCAGCCTCCTCTCGTAGCCTCTTCAACTCCCTCTCAAGCTCAATGTGTCTTCCACGGTAGTATTCTAGCCTCCTAGAAACCCTGCTTATGAGATCCCGCATTCTATCATAGGTTTTCTCCATTGCTCGCAGCTTTAGAAGAGTATTAATCGCCTCTATCCGAGCCTTCTTGTCTACGAGTATCTTTTCTATCTCACCCTGCCTAGTAACCATGATCACATCTGCTAGCTGTGGGTCAAAACCAACAATTCTGGCTATCTCTCTAGAAACACTCTCAACTCCGCGCGCAACAAGCCGGGGCTTACCATCCTCGAGAAGGTAGAGAGTTGCCTGAGTAGGTGTTGCGCCACGATACACTGTTTTATGTACACGGTAACGTTTCTTGCCAACGCTGAACTCTACTATTATTTTTGCAGCAGGAGCACCGAGGCGTATGAGGGGCTCCTTCTTGTTGCGAGTATCGCGCGAGTGTATGTTGAATAGTGCATATGTTATGGCGTCAACGATGCTTGTCTTGCCTGCACCATTGGGTCCAACTACGGCTACTATGCCTCTGCCAAGCTCGACTTTGGTGTAGCGATGGCTGAGGAAGTTCTCCAGCTCAACAGCCTCTATGATCATAGTAGACCAGCCTCCCTATCAAGGCCAAACTCTTGCGCAACAATACTGTAGGCCTCCTTGAGCGCATGCTTCTCGGACTCGCCTCCAAGGATTTCAATGAGTTTTACTGCTAGCTGTGCTAGCTCGTCGTTTCCGAGAAGCTCCCGGAGTATATTCTCAATGTTTATAGTGGCGGCTGCACTCTGCACAGTCTTCGGCACATTCTCTATCACTGTCTCAATGTTAAGCTTGTAGTCTAGGATGTAGCTTCCCAGAATCCTCTCGACGAGTGTGTAGATATCTGTCTTCGAGCCCCTTGGTAACCGCTTCACGTACATGTATAGTAGAGGCTTCTTCACTCCCTTAGCTGCCATCTTTGCAAGCTTCTCCCGAAGCTCCACGAGCAAGCTCTTAAACTCGGCAAGGCCTTGATAGATGATCTCCTTGTAAACTATGGGCCTTGGCATCTCCAGCCTTATTCTTTCAAGTGATTTTGTTGAACGTTGGTCTACCTCTACGAGTACAACATAGCGCTGAGGCTGTTCGCGAGCCTCATCAATCCTTAGGACTTCGGGCGAGCCAGGGTATACCACTGCAGCATCTCCTAGCCTAAACTCGCGGTAGAGATGTATGTGTCCTAGCGCGTAGTATGAGAATCCCTTGGGAAGTTCGCCCAGTTCAACCTCGTAGTTGGGGGCGACCTCGCGGAGAGCCTGGTGGAGCAAGAGTATGTTCACAGTGCTCCTATCGCGGGGGACAAGCTGTTTAAACGCATCAAGCAAATGTTTCCTGGCATGGAGTCCCTTCTGGCTCCTTATACCGCTAACAAGTAAGCGACCATGTCTTGTATCAATTTGTATGGTTGTCGGCTTATCTCCGATGGCTCCTATAGTGTATGCCAGCCCGACCTCATCGAGCTCGGTGAGGGGTGAGAGGTTTGCACGCTTAGGAGTGTCGTGGTCACCCGCGAGAACTATGAAGGGTATACCATGTCCTCTTAGTTTCTTAAGCGCTCTTATTGCAGCCCTTATGGCTTGTGCTGGTGGCCTTGTAGAGTCAAATAGGTCGCCAGTATGTATGACTGCATCTACATGTTCGCGGATTGCTATATCGATTACCTCCTCGAACACCTGGTAGAAGTCCATTTCTCGCTCTATAATGCCGTACTGTCGGTAGCCAAGATGAGTATCAGACACGTGAAGCAAGTGTAGATGCTCCACGCTATAGTCAGCCTCCGTCATATCCCCTCCTAGGGGTGTTACTACATGAGGTTTGATAGTACATCTTCTATTGTGGACTCTTCGGCCTCGGATTCCTGGCTCATATGGTTCTGCCACTCGGCCACAACGTCTATATCGCTGCCGCCGAGAGGACCTGGGTACTTGTCTATCTTAACCAGCGCCGGGACGCGGATGAGGGGCCCTATTACTATTGCCTCGCCCGTGTTTAGCGCTGGAAGCTGTTCAACAAGGTCATCGGTAAGGGATTCGCTTGCGGCTTGTATGTAGCGCTGGTCGCTTGGTTCGACAATCCGAAGCACTATAAGGTTATTCGCCTGGCTAAGAATATCCGGGTCAAGTGTTTTGGGGCGCTGGCTTACAAGCATGAGGCCTACTCCGAATTTCCTCCCTTCCCTAGCTATCCTTGCCAGCCAGTACTTCGACAAGGTGTCTTCATCCTTTGGCGCTAGTATGTGCGCCTCCTCAACTACTATGAGGATAGGGTATGGTAATCTACTCTTCACGCCGAGTTTGTGTAGCTTTCTCTCCCATAGCACCTTTCGCAGTAAATGGCTCGCGGTAACGTCTATGGCGTCCCGGTCAAGCCTACTCAGGTCAACAACGTTTGCATAACCTGGTCTAATCCTTGCAACTATGTCCGCAGCCTCGTCGTCAAGTATGTCGCTATAGCGGTCCTTTACGCTCTCAATCTTGTTTATGACTGCGTTTATGGCCGTGACCTCCTCTCTTCGGC